>NZ_FWZV01000020.1:0-97738 GCF_900177315.1 Pseudomonas sp. LAMO17WK12:I1
CCCAACTACACCCAGGAATGGGGCCAGGGCTTTATCGCCAACTTCGAGTCGGGTTTCACCCAGGGCACGGTGGGCTTCGGCATCGACGCCATCGGCATGTTCGGTGTGCGCCTGGACTCCGGCAAGGGCCGTCACTACAACCCGCAAAGCACCGCGTTCAACGGCAACGTATTCCCCACCGATCACGATGGTCGCGCGGTGGACGAGTTCGGCAGCCTGGGCCTGACCGCCAAGGCGCGCTTTGCCCGGACCGAGCTGAAATACGGAACCCTGGTGCCCATGCTGCCGGTGGTGATGTCCACCGACCGCATGCTGCAACAGACCTTCAACGGCGGACAGGTGCAGTCCAAGGACCTGGACCATTTCACCTTCACCCTCGGCCAGCTGGAACACGTGAAAGGCCGTGGTTCGAGCAACCAGATGGGCATGTCGATCCCGGGCGCCAACAACGCGGTCAGCGGTGAGTTCGTCAACAAGTTCTACTACGGCGGCGTCGACTACAAACCCACCAAAGACCTGACCTTGCAGTACTACTATGGCAACCTGCAGGACTTCTACAAGCAGAACTTCCTGGGCCTCAAGTACGACTGGCAGATCGGCCCGGGCACCCTGCGCACCGACCTGCGCCACTTCGACAACCGCTCCGACGGTGCCAACGGCAACGACCCGGCGTTCTACACCTTCGGCTACTACGGCGACGGCGTGACCAAGGGCAAGGTCGACAGCCGCCTGAGCAGCGCCCTGTTCACCTACCTGGTCAACGGCCACACGATTGCCGCCGGCCTGCAACAGGTCAGCGGCGACAGCGATGCGGTGTGGCTGAACCAGGGTGACGGTTCCACGGCCTACTTCATGACCGAGTCGATGATCGGCAAATTCCAGCGCGCCGGGGAAACCACCTGGCAGGTGCGTTACGGCTATGACTTCGCCACGGTCGGCGTGCCAGGCCTGAGCTTTATGGGCATGTACGAAAGCGGCTCGAACATCCGCACCCCCACGGGTGACAAGAGCGAGTGGGAACGCAACCTGACCGTGAGCTACGTGATCCAGCAAGGGCCACTGAAAAACTTAAGCATCGCCTTGCGTCATGCGTCGTTGCGCACCGAAGTGACGACTCAGCGTGACAGCGATGAGCATCGGGTCATCGTGAGTTACCCGCTGAACATCCTGTAAGGCACTGAGACCCGACGTAATGTCGGGTTTCAGCAATTCTGTGTTGTTCTATCCTCCAGCAAACGCTCACGTGGATTCGAACGTCGTTACCACTCCATAGCTAAGTGCTTCAAAACCGCCTGGTACGATTGGAGTCCCCCAGATCCTTGAAATCCGGATTCGACCTGCCTCCGCCTCAGCTTCCCTGTGTACCCAACAAGAAAACGATTCCACATATCTCGTTTTTCTTACTGATCTTCCCCGATTTTCACTTGATTCTGGTGCCATATGACTATGGTTCAGCATCATGCAGACTACCACTCATTGCTACCTATTCCTGATCCCGCTGGTGCTGGTACATAGCAGTGGCTATGCCGCTTCTGCTCATGAGCAGGAACAGCTCAGCCTAATCCAACAACAACTCGACACTATCGAACGCCTTGCGACGCGAGCTAAGACAGTCAGTACGGCTGAACCAAACGAACGTTATCGCTTCGACTATCCCCGACTGAATCAGGACATGCAACGCGTCCGTCAAGGTGTGGAGGATTACTTGTCTCCGTCCCGCGCCCAGCCTCGTGATTCCAGTGAAATACCCGGTGATTACCGCCTCGACACTCCGTCAGCGGAGCCGTCGCCATGAGCATGACTGACGCTCAAACCGCTGCGTTCCAAAACGCCTCCGGTTTCTCACCGCAAAGCAGTTCGACGCTGTGGCTGTCCCTGGTTCTCGTTCTGGCTTTGCTGTGGTGCGCCTGGGTGATGTGGACAGCTTACCGGGGTTGGGCCACCGGCAACGTGCGCTTTGGAGTCTTCGGCGGCAGCGCCGCGCGCGTCTTGCTCGCCCTGCTCGTACTGATGTTCTTCACCCTGTCCTAACACCGGAGATCACCGTCATGCTCAAATGCCTTATCCCCTTGAAAAACAACCTGCGTGATCGTGCCAGCCAGCGCTTGATCGGTTTACTCCTGGTGCTCGGTCCAAGCCTAGCGTTTGCCGAGCTCCCGACCATGGAAGCCCCTTCGCGTGGTGAAGGTTCCGGGTTGATCGAGACGATCAAAAACTACGCCTACGACGGCGGCATCTTGCTCGGTCTGCTAATCGCCCTGCTCGCTTTCTTGGGTGTGGCCTGGCACTCGCTGACGGTGTATGCCGATGTGCAGAACCAGCGCAGGACCTGGAAAGACCTCGGCGCGGTGGTCGGCATCGGCGCCCTGCTGGTGGTGATCATCATCTGGTTCCTGACCAAGGCCGCCGCGATTCTGTGAGGTCGACATGAACGACACTATCGAACGCCTTGCCGACGGCACCTTGGTCTTTCTGCCCGAGCGACTCAATCGTGATCCCGCCGTATTGCGCGGTTTGACCAACGATGAGATGTGGGTAGCGCTCGGCACTGGCGCCGTCATTGGCCTGCTGCTGGGCGTTCCTCTGGCGATCGCCACCGCCTCCATTGCAATGGCGCCGACCAGCATGATCGCAAGCATGGCGTTGGTGTTGTTCGCCGGTGGCACGCTACTGCGCCGAGCCAAACGGGCTCGCCCCGACACCTGGTTGTACCGCAAGCTCGAATGGGTACTGGCTAGCCGCTGGCGCCTGGGTCGAGGGACTTTGATCCTTCACTCCAGCGCCTGGACGGTTCGCCGTTCGCGTCGACTGCGCCTTGCCCTGTCCCGGTGGCAGCCATGAGTCGTTTTCGCAACAAGGTCGACGCCCAACAGGCCCATATCTTCAGCTTGCGTCTGGCGGTAATGATCCTTGCCCTAGTCTGTGCCGGGCTCTGGTACGGCTGGCGCTCGGCACCGACCGATCTGACCGTGCATGTACCCCCGGATCTGCGCTCGGGCAGCACTCGCAAGTGGTGGGATATCCCCTCAGAGAATGTGTATGCCTTTGCCCTGTACATCTTTGGTCAGCTCAACCGCTGGCCCTCGGATGGCGAGCAGGATTATCGCCGCGCTATCTATGGTTTGCAGTCCTACCTGACACCTTCCTGCAAGGCTTTCCTCGACGGCGACTACGAGTATCGCAAGGCCGCTGGTGAACTGCGCCAGCGGGTGCGCGGCGTCTATGAGATCTTGGGCCGAGGCTACAGCGAAGATCCGGAACTCAGGGTCAAGCAACTCGATCGCGACAGCTGGCTGGTCAAGCTCGACCTCAACGCCGATGAGTATTACGCCGCCGAACCGGTGAAACGAGTGGTGGTGCGTTATCCATTACGCGTGGTGCGGTTTGATCTGGACCCCGAACGCAATAAGTGGGGGCTGGCACTGGATTGTTATCAGGGCACGCCGCAAAAAATCTCCCTGCCAGGAAGTGACCCATGAAGCGGATTTCAACCCTGGGACTCACCGTCGCACTGACGCTGCGGGGAGTCGCGGCACAGGCCGTCGAGCTGATGCACTGGGAACGCCTACCCCTCGCGGTCCCACTGGTGATCAATCAGGAGCGGGTGGTCTTTGTCGATGAGGATGTTCGAGTCGGCGTGCCCTCAACCCTGACGGGCAAGCTGCGCGTGCAATCCACCGGTGGCACACTGTACCTGCGCGCGTCGGAAGCCATTGCCCCGACCCGCCTGCAACTGCAATCGGTCACGACGGGCGAGATCATCCTGCTGGATATCGCGGCCACGCCTGGCGATCAACCGCTGGAGCCCGTGCGTATTCTCAAGAATGCCCAGGCGCAGGCTACCGAGGTTGAATCGAGCGCCGCCCCTGTTGCACAACGTACACCGATCCCGGTCGCTTTGACGCGCTACGCCGCGCAAAGCCTGTACGCGCCTCTGCGCACCGTGGAGTCCCTGCCCGGTGTACGCCGCGTCCCGCTCAAGCTGCGCACCGAATTGCCGACCCTGCTGCCGACCGAAAACGTGTCCAGCACACCCATCGCCGCCTGGCGACTCGGTGATTACTGGGTGACGGCGGTGAAGTTACGCAATCGTGGTTCAGAGACTCTGCAGCTCGACCCACGTCAGCTTCAGGCCAAGCTGTTCGCCGCGGCCTTCCAGCATGTGTTCCTCGGGCCTGTCGGCAGCGCTGAAGACACCACGATTGCCTACCTCGTCACCCACGGTGCTGGCCTCGAACACGCCATGCTGCTCCCGCCCGTAGCGCGAGGTGCTGACGATGAAGGCTAACGCCTTGCTCAAATGGCTGGTACCGGCTGCGCTGCTGGCCGTGGTGCTGATCATCCTGAAAACCTGGGTCGCGGGTGGCAGCAGCTCATCTCCAGAGAAACCGTTTGATCAGAGCAATCTTCAGTTATCCGCCGAGCAAGCCAAGTCGCTCGGCATTGCTGGCGACACCCCACGCGATACGGTCGCCACTCTTGTCGGCCAGGTGAAGGCCATGCGCAGCGACATGCTCGGTTTGAAGAAACACAACGATTCGCTGCAGACGGAGAACAACCGCCTGCGCGAGCGGGAAAACAGTGTCGATTCGCGTATCCGGACAGCGCTTGGCAGTGTGACGCAGCAGGTCGACGAAGGTCGCCGCCAGGCCAACGAGGCCCGACTCAAAGCAGAACAAGACAGTCGTCAGGCTCGTGGTCTGTTGACGCAATTGCAGGAACAGTTGTCGGGGCTGTCTGGCAAAGGCAAGGATATTCCGATCGGATTAGGGCTTGAGTCGGGCGACGGGGCGCAGTTTGGAGGGCAGCATTCTGCCAATGATGCGCTGCAGTGGATTGAACCCTCGGATGCTCCGTCCACCGACGCCCGAAGCAACACCAAGACCTCCTCTGCACTGAGTCTCCCTACCGCCTTCAACTCACTGGAAGGCTTGAAAGATAATGCCATTGATCGTAGTCAAAAACAGCTACGTGCAGTCACCAAGGGGGAGCGTGACCTGACGCGATCCGTTGACCGCACTGAAGGAGCGAAGCCGGTCTACACCATTCCTGAAAACGCCACGCTGATGGGCTCGGTCGCCATGACCGCGCTGATCGGCCGAGTCCCGGTGGACGGCACAGTGAATGATCCCTACCCCTTCAAGGTGTTGGTCGGCCCCGAGAACCTGACCGCCAACGGCATCGAACTGCCGGACGTCGCGGGCGCCGTAATGAGCGGCACGGCGTCCGGCGACTGGACCCTGTCTTGTGTCCGCGGACAAGTCGAGTCGATCACCTTTGTGTTTACCGACGGCACCATCCGCACGGTGCCTCAGCCGAAGTCGGTAGCCAGCCGCAATGCCTCCACCACCCAGAGCTCAAACACCGACAAAATACGCGGTGGACTCGGTTACCTGTCCGATCCATATGGCATTCCTTGCATTGCCGGCGAGCGCCGCTCGAACGCCCACCAGTATCTCGGCAGCCAGAGCTTGATCACTGCGGCGGGCGCGGGCGTCGCTGCCTTGCTCGGGAATGAGCAAAACAACAGCAGCGTGATCAGTTCGGGCGGCACTGCCTTCGGAGTCACCAGCAGCAGTGGCAATAGCGCACTGAATTCAATTCTCAGTGGCGGGGTCAGCGACATCCGTGAGTGGATCAACAAACTCTATGGCGAAGCCTTTGCTGCCGTATACGTGCCACCGGCCGCCCAAGTCGCGCTGCACCTCGACCATGAAATCACCATCGACTACGAGCCCAAGGGCCGGAGTGTTCGCCATGAAGAAGATCATGCCTCCCTACCTAATCTGGATTAGCGTGTTCTGCTGGGGCATGGCAGGGTGTTCCACCGACAAAGAAACGCTTCTGCCCCATGGCGAGCAAACCATGCTGGACATCTGGAACGGCGCCGGTTCGCAAGGCACTCAGCAGCAACTGTTAGATGCTCGGCAGCAGCTACGCCGCCCGCTCGCTCAGGCGGATTTCTCCGTGTCTCTCCAGGAACCGTATACGCGCACCGCAGCGAACGAGATCCACAATTTGTTCCCTCGCCTGCCCAATCCCGATCTGGTGCTGTACGTGTATCCGCATCTGAGTGGTACCGAGCAGGCACCGGTCCCGGGTTACTCGACCGTCTTTCCGTTCTACCAACGTGTGCAGTACGCATTGCTGGGTGAACGTCAGGAAGACTTGTAATGCGTAACGGCGATTCGGGTAACCGCACTGGCGCGTGGAAAGCCTGGCGCAACCCATTACGTCCTCGCGCCACGTTGGCCGATGACGCCGCACTTTATGCACACAACCCCAGCTTCACCGATCACCTGCCGTGGGTCGAGTACCTCGACACCGAGCAGTGTTTCCTTCTCGATGACAATCGCTCGGTGGGTGCGGTGTTCGAGTTGCTGCCCATCGGCACTGAAGGGCGCGAACCGGATTGGTTGATGGCGGCCCGAGATGCTCTTGAGGATGCCCTGCAGGATAGCTTTGACGAGCTGGATCAAGCGCCTTGGGTGGCGCAGTTTTTCTGCCAGGATGACAACGACTTCACCCCCTACCTGACCCAGCTCAACGATTATATTCAGGACAGCGCACGAGGCACGGTCTTCACCGAGGCATATTTAGAGCTCAGCCGTCGTCATCTGAAGGCCATCGCCAAACCCGGGGGGCTGTTCGAGGATAAGGTGGTGACGCGCCTTCCCTGGCGTGGCAATAACCGACGGGTGCGCCTGGTGGTCTATCGCTGGCTTGGGTCTGACTCTGGAGAGACGGGGCTCACCCCGGTGCAATGCCTGCAACAGGCTTGCGAACGTATCGCGGCTTCGCTGCAGGCGTGCGGGGTGCAATCAACGCGAGTCGATGGCCGCGGTTTGTATGCCTGGTTGTTGCCCTGGTTCAATCCGGCGCCCAGACTGACTGATGAAGCACCCGAGGAGTTCTACCGCCGCGTAGCCTATCCGGAGTCGGGTGACGATGGGTCGCTGGATCTGCCCTTCGATCATGACTTCGCCGAGCGGCTGTTCTTCTATGAGCCGCGTTCGGATGTGCAGCACGGACTGTGGTTTTTTGACGATCAACCCCACCGGGTCATGGTGGTAGACAAGCTGCGCCGAGCGCCCTTGATTGGTCAACTCACCGGAGAAACCCGCAAAGGTGACGCGCTGAATGCACTGCTCGACCAGTTACCCGAAGGTACAGTGATGAGTCTAACGTTGGTGGTCAAACCGCAGGATGTACTTGAGGATCAATTGAACCGACTGGCGCGCAAAGCCATCGGAGAAAACCTGGCCTCCACCCAGACTCGTCAGGATGTCGAAGAGGCTCGCGCGATCATAGGCCGCCAGCACAAGCTTTACCGAGGAACATTGGCGTTCTACATACGCGGTCACGATGAACAGCAATTGCACCAGCGCTCGGTCAGCCTGGCCAACGCGCTGCTGGGGGCGGGGCTGCAACCCGTACGCGAAGGCGATGAAGTCGCCGCCTGCAACAGCTACCTGCGTTGGTTGCCGATGGTTTACAACCCGGCTCGCGACACGCGCAATTGGTACACCCGCCTGATGTTCGCCCAGCACCTGGCGAACCTGGTTCCGGTGTGGGGCCGTAGCACGGGCACCGGCCACCCGGGCATAACCCTGTTCAACCGCGGCGGTTCGCCACTGAGCTTCGACCCTCTGTCACGCCTGGACCGGGCCATGAACGGCCATCTGCTGTTGTTCGGCCCTACCGGCGCCGGTAAGTCGGCCACGCTGGTCACCCTACTAATGCAGGTCATGGCGGTGTACCGCCCTCGCCTGTTTATCGTCGAGGCCGGCAACTCATTCGGCTTGCAGGGCGACTACTTCGCAACACAGGGCCTGTCGGTCAACAAGGTCCAATTAAAACCTGGCGCCTCGGTCAGTCTCGCCCCGTTCGCCGATGCTTGGCGCCTGGTCGAGCAACCGGATCAGGTGGCGAGTCTTTCGATCGATGAGTGGGACGATGAGCTGATAACCAGTCGCGAAGACCAGCGCGATGTTCTCGGAGAACTGGAAATCACCGCCCGGCTGATGATCACCGGCGGCGAAACCAAGGAAGAGGCGCGCCTGAGTCGAGCCGATCGCAGTCTAATCCGCGAGAGCATTCTCGATGCGGCACAGACCTGCGTCACCGCGGGGTGTCAGGTGCTGACCCGCGACGTGCGCGACGCCTTGCTGTGCGTCGCCGCCGACCCGCACTTGCCAGAAAAGCGTCGTGAGCGAGCCCAGGAAATGGGCCAGTCCATCGACCTGTTTTGCCAGGGGTTCGAGGGGGAACTGTTCGACCGCGAAGGCACGCCTTGGCCCGAGAGCGATGTGACCATCGTCGATCTTGCCACTTACGCTCGCGAAGGCTACGAGGCACAGATGTCCATCAGCTACATCAGCTTGATGAACACCGTGAACAACCTCGCCGAACGCGATCAGTACCTGGGCCGACCGATTATCATGGTCACCGACGAGGGCCATATCATCACCAGAAACCCGCTGCTGGCACCCTTCGTGGTCAAGGGGACGAAGATGTGGCGCAAGCTCGGCGCCTGGTTCTGGCTGGCGACGCAAAATCTCGCCGACTTCCCCACTGCCGCGCAGACCATGCTCAACATGATCGAATGGTGGATTTGTTTGAATATGCCGCCGGCGGAGATTGAGGAGATAGCACGATTCAAGAAGCTCACGCCGGCACAGAAAGCATTATTGCTCTCCGCCAGTAAGGAGCCAGGTAAATACACGGAAGGAGTGGTGTTGTCGAAGAAACTTGAAACATTGTTTCGAGCAGTGCCGCCCAGTCTTTACTTAGCCCTAGCCATGACGGAGCCTGAGGAAAAAGCCGAGCGCTGGACACTAATGCAGAGCACCGGCTGCTCGGAACTGGAGGCGGCTTATCAGGTAGCTGAACGGATCGATAGGATGCGAGGAATTAAGTGAAACAGAGCTGATCCTAGGTTTCGATCAACCCGGTAGCAAATCCTTGAACACCTTCTCCACGTAGGCCTGCATGAACCAGTCAGGGATCTCATCAGCTCTGAACTCAAGGTCAGTTCCGTCCGTCACCTCAGCGAGCAGCACCAGATCAGCACCCGAGTTATCAAAGATATAAGCCCGGTTCGAGGCCGCGATGGCCGCAGGCAATAGGTTCAGACAGCGACCGTAGCGCTGTACAATTTTTTCCGTGGGAACTGGATGTCCGCCCGATGCAACACGGTTCTTGACCCGGTTGATATTGATATCAGGGTCTTCAGTGGCCACAAAATAGAGGTAGGTGCGATACCCCAACGCTCTTGCCTTGAGCATAAAAGCGATTTTGTCCTCGCTGGACATCACCGTTTCGAAGGTGAAAGACAGCTGGGCCTCGAGGAGCTTATGCCGGATGAAATCAGAAAGCACGGATGCAAAATAGGAGTTCATCGAGACGGCCTGGAAATTCAGGCCGTTATTGCTGAAGCCTATTTTGGCTGCCTCTTCACCAAGCTGGGTCGACCGAATCAGTCGGTGCGCCTTGATAAAACCGAGAACCTCATCGCCTTCGGCTTCCAGCTGAAAATCGCTGAATTCCAGGCGTCCCCCCTCTTTGGCGGTCTTTTCGATTTCATCTGGATTGATGTAGATACCGATCAAGTGGGAAGGGACGGCACTTTTCATTGTGCTTTTACCGGAACCATTAGGACCGGCAAACACCCTCAGCCGAGGGACCGTCATGAGCAGCGATGCACCTTGATAATGCCGCCCAAAGTCACTTTATGCTTTGGTTTGGCTACTCGAATAACCTTGTGCTTACCATCAGCAGTCGTCTCAACGAGCATACCGTCCATGACTTCCATCACGCTACGTCCGGCCGCCAGGGCATTGATATAGGCCGTATTGATCGCGCCTTCAGCCATGGATGGGATTTTACCCTCCAGTCGACTCACCAGATCATCACTCAACACTTGGTCGGCTTTCATATCGCGCTCCACGTTCTCAGAGCGTGCAGAATCTGCACTTATCAGAATCCTAGCTAATCTGTTTGTCGCAGACCAACGCTACGTCTGTCAGATATCCATTCTAGAGGAATGGAGGCTGAAACCATACCTTCCAACAAATTTTCCTGCCGCAAGCCATGTCATCAGGACTGGAGCCGCGCGGTTACGCTGACGCGCCCCGAAGCCGCTGTTGAATTCTCAGCAAAAAACCGGCTTCGAACGCATCTTGGCTGTCTCCTGCAGGACAGGTTTTACGTGCCTGCGCCAGCTCCCACCACAGCGGTATCTCACTAGGTGTATCGAGCCATGTCTGGGCGCATTGCACGCCGTATTCGATTACGGAAGCAAACTCGCTACCCCACGGTGTTAGAAGGCTTGGACAACCATCCGCTGCTGGAATTGAAACGTAGTTTTCGTCCATACACACCTTAGATTCTGTTTATTTTTGACGTTGCGTCTGGTCTGCGCATCATAGAAACGAAGCTGATACTGGCGCCTAAGCTCTAAAAAACCCAAATCAGAGCCAATGTAGACTATATCCCGTGGATTGAGAGTCCCTCAAGGCGCAGTTTGCGCGCATGACTCAAGACTACGAACAGCTTCGTCTGCAACTGGCGGAAAATATCCGCTCAATGCGACGCCTGAAGAACCTTACCCAAGAGCAATTGGCGCTCATGGCCGAGGTGGATCGTACCTACGTCAGTCAAATCGAACGATGCACGGGCAATCCGTCGCTACTGGTCCTGTGCAAACTCGCCAACATTTTCGAAATTACCGCAGATCAGTTACTTGTGGAGCCCGATAACTTGCGTAGCTCCCTTCCCGTCAAATAATAGTCTCACTTCTCACAATCCCGATAGATTCGCCTTCATAATTTCCGCTGACAGTCTTCAGACCCTAACCGAACCTGCCCAGGCCATACACATAGAGCCTGGATCATGCCTGTTGCCCGCTCGTCAATCTCCTCACCCACGAAGCTACGGCCGTTAGCGCTGAGCGCCCTGCTGGCATGCGGCCCAAGCGTGGCACTGGATACCGCCAGCATTACCGCCTCCGTGCTTTCTCCAGACTGCCTCGAATACAGGGTCGTCGGCATTTGTTTCTGGATGCTCTGCACGCCCCTCGGCTGCACGGTTAAAACCTCAACCAAGGTTCGACATTTCATTCCTGAACTGGTGGTCTCGAGCTACGCCACCACCGGCAATAACCCCTGGACCGAGATGGCTCCCCTCTCCTCTCCCATCAGTGGTGCGGAAGGTGGTGGTAACCTGATCACGCCGAACACACAGCGCGATAACCTGCCTCGTTTCAAAAACGTTGATGGCATCGGTCACCCGGGTGGATGGGCCGCCACGCAACTGGCCTCGCAATCCGGTTACGCATGCGTCAGCGGCGCCACAGCATTCTTGCCCTACTACCTGAGCACTCTGGACTCACTAGCCTGGCGCCATGGCATTCCGGAAAGCCTTTACCCAGAATCGCTCGTGCCGGGGATCCGTGAAATCGGTCGTCAGCTTGCGGGAAACATGTGGGGAAACGTCTATCCGCGGCAAGGATTTCTGGTACAACCTGACGACTTCAAAGCCGCTGCGGTGATGGCGCAGCGAGCGGGCGACTTCATTACCCGCAACTGGCAACCGCACGTGTATTTACCGCTCACACCCGCACCGCGCGATGGTTATTGGCCGCCTGGCCCAATCGTTGAAAACGACGCTTCGACCCACAAATGGCAATTGCTCTCCCCCTTGGTTCAGCCAACATGCGCCATCTTCCCTAGCGATTCGGTACAGAACGCGGATGGCGGCTATGCCTGGTCGTTGTGGCGTCCTTATAGCTGCTGCAAGCGCGAGGGGCAGACGTTTCTGTTCAGCATCGACTTCGAAGGCGGTGCGTCATGAGTTGGTTTTTCGCGCAACTACGGTTTAGCGTGATGAGTCTGTTGCTCTGTGGACTGCTCGCCATTGCGCCCCATGCCCCCGCCGCCGAGGACAATTACCGGCTGGGCACGCAGGGCGAAGTGCTCGACGACCGGGTGATGTACACCATCGGTGGCGGTTCGGCAGTGGGCTCACCGAGCTCGCTTTACCGACCCAGCGGTCTCGGGGTCGGCGGGTCCTGGCGAGCCAACATGATGTGCGGAAACATGAGCCTCACCAATACCCTGCAGAACCAGTTGAACGGCGCCACCGAAGGTTTCCAGCAGATCATGGGCAGCGTTGTACAAAACGCGACCCAAGCGGTGATGTCGCTGCCAGCGTTGATCATCCAGCGCGCCAATCCCGGCCTTTATGAGTTGCTCAGTAACGGGGTGTTGCAGGGGCGTATCGACTTCGACCGTTCCAAGCTGACCTGCCAGGCCATGGCCGAAAAGATGGCAGACAAGGTTGGTCAAGCCGGTTGGGGCGCGCTGGCCAAGAACCAGGAGATGCAGGGCAATCTGGAGCAAACCGGCGGTGATGCGGTGGCTGCTGTAAAAAACACCGAGGCGCGTAACGGCAGCAATGGAGTGTCCTGGGTCGGCGGTTCGAAGGCCGGAGGTAATGGGCAGACGCCCATTCGGGTGACCGCCGACGTGGTGCGCGCGGGCTACAACTTGCTGCATAACCGGTCGGTGGATGACAGCACCTCAATCAGTAGCAGTGATTGCCTGGGCGGCGCTATTTGCCAGGCATGGACCTCACCCCAAGAGGAATCTGAATGGGCTGTTCGAGTGTTGGGCGAGACCGAAGTCGCAACCTGCGACACCTGCGAGACTCTGCGGGCTACCGCTGGCAGCGGACTGACGCCGCTGATCCAGGAGGCCTACAGTGAACACCTCAAGACCCTGCAAGGATTGCTGTCCGGTTTTCTGCCGCCTACCCCTGACAATCTGAGCAAAGCCTCCAGCCCGATGCTGCCGGTGACCCGTGGTGTGATCGAAGCCCTGCGCGACGATCCTGATCAGGGTGTGTTGGCTCAGCGCCTGGCCAGTGAGACGGCCTTATCCAGTATGCTCGACAAAGCACTGCTGCTACTACGCACGCTGCTGGCGGGCAGTCACGAACCGAACATCGCTTCCGCCGAGCCGGCCCAAACCGCCCTGACGAAAAACATTGACGCCCTGGAGCGCGAAATACGCCTGCTACAAACCGAGCTGCAGGTCCGGCAGATGCTCGCCACCAACACCGCCAGCCTGGTGCTTGATCGGCATGCCGGTGGTGCTGGTGCTTCGCGTACCGTCGAGCAAGGCGACCCCGAGCCCGGTCGACTCCATGATGCTGACGCCAGGCGCAAGTGAGCCATGAAACGCTTACCGCTATTCTCTTTACTTTCAGGTCTGGGGATTGCCGCGGTGATGATTCTGACCGCCGCACTGGTCGCCTGGATCGGCCGCACTGCACTGGGTAGTTTCGAGGCTTGGCAGCAGGCACTCGAATCCTTACGGCCTCATCTGCGATGGTGGCGTGCCCTGCTCTACGGCGCCCTTTCTGCGCTCTGGTGGGATTTGCTTCGGCGCTACCGACATCGTCCACAGGATCGACTGCGCGTGAAACGCATTGGGACACTAGGGCTCGTTCTCTTTGCCTGCATCGAACTCACCCGACTGTGAGGCCGCCACCATGCTCATGAGCACCAACAGCTACCTGGAGTTTTACCTATCCCTGCTGGCCTGGATCATCAACAACGGCCTCTGGAGTGTCCTGTCCGACACTGGGCTGTTCGCTGCGCCCTTTGGTGCGATCATCTTGCAAGAATGGTTGTCGGCCCGTCAGCAAGGCGCGGATGAAGGTAACAAGGGCCTGCTCTCGGTGCCGCGGATCGAGAACCGTTTATGGCTGGCCTACGTCGTCGTGTTGTTCGGCTGCGCGCCGGTCTTTCCGCTGAGCCTCTCTTCAATGACATTTGATGATGCGACGAGCCAGCGCTGCGGTGTGAGTGTCGCCGAGCCCGCAGAAACCGCCTGGGGGTCGACCTTCAATACTATTGGCGAACGTTCCGCCAACGTGCCGATCTGGTGGTTTCTGGTGCATGCCTTGAGCAAAGGCGTGACCGCCGCGGCCACCGCTTCCATCCCCTGTGCACCGGATATCCGGCAGATGCGCATGGAGATCGACAGTTCGCGCATCGACAGTCAAGTGCTACTGCAGGAAGTCGCCGACTTCACCCGAGACTGCTATGGCTATTCCCGCTCTCGGCTGTTCACCAACCGTCCGCAGTTGGACGAGGCACAAAGTCATGATGCGTCCTGGATCGGCTCAAGCTATTTTCTCGATACGCCCGGCTACTACGATACGGATCGTTCACGCACGCCGCGCGTCAACTGGCCCTATGATGAAAGCCGCGATGTCTCCTTGCCTCGGTTAGAGAATGGCGCGGGCTACCCCACCTGCAAGCAGTGGTGGAGTGATAGTAGTGTCGGATTGCGCGAACGCTTGATCCAGCAGGTCGACCCTTCGCTGCTGACTCAGCTGAAAGGTTGGTTGGCTGGCCGTTCGATCAACGAGATCGAGGATGCCACGCTCCGCGAACTGGTCAGCCCGCACCAACAATCGATGTCCATGTCGCCAGGACAGGTATACCAGGACTATGGCTCAAGCGCTCGCGGAGGGTCGATCAATCAGGGGCTCAATAACCTGGCGACCAATACTGGGCTAGCCCTAGGCTCCTTCAGCAACTTCCCGGCGATGAATGCGCTACGCGCCGCCCTGCCCATGGTGCAGGCTTTCCTGATCATGGGCGTCATCATCAGCTTGCCGCTGATCCTGCTGGTCAGTACCTACCAGCTAAAGACTGTCATGACGGTGACGTTCGCACTGTTCACGTTGCACATGCTGACCTTCTGGTGGGAGTTGGCCCGCTGGGTCGACTCCAGCATGCTCGATACCTTGTACAACCAGGTTTCGGCGTCCAATCAGGTGCTGTTGTCGCTGCCCACATCCGGTTTTATGGATGGAACGGTCACGGCGCAGGTGATCGAGTACGTGATGGGGGCAATGTTCGTCGTGCTTCCGATGTTGTTTTTGGCTGCAATGAGCTGGGCAGGATATAGCGTTGGCTCAATTGCCGACGGCATGCTTAGCAAAGGAGCAGCTCAAGCGCAGGACGCTGGTGCAAGGGGCGCTGGAGCTCTGATGTCTGCTGGAAAGGCCTTAAGGAAGGGGTGAAGAACTCGACTACAGGTCTTTTAAATCAGGCTGACCGGGTGCGCGGCCATACTCATACTCACCATATGGGTCGCCATATGCCTGGTACCGGAGAGCATTCTTAGGTTTGATAGGCGTTCCATTGGCGATGGCCCAACACAAGACAATAAGGATCATCACCGACACTGTGAACCATAAGCTAACTAGAAGGAGTCCGGCGGCTATTGCCAACTTGATAACTAGAAAACTCCCGCGAACAAGTACTTTACCTGCGGGCATTCCTGCCGTCTCCGCACCCTCAACCACGCGGGATTCAAACGCTTTCAACTTACGGTAACCACGCTTCACCGGACAGACCACAGGCGTACGCCCAGCGGTGGGCACGTGAACTCTGAAAAGGTTCCTGAGTCGGCATGGTCTCGCCCTCTTCTGAGCGTTTTCATGGTTGAGGCAAGAGTATTAGCCTACTACTGAAAGCGGTCCATATCTGACCGTTTATCAGTTGCTCAGACGGCGCCGCGAGCGTTGATATGGGCTGCGCGTTGAAAACAGCCCCCATATCCTAGTCCGCCAAGAATAGGACCCGTAAACGGCTAGTAACCTTTCGGTATGCGATAGGTCTTGCCCTTTTTTGTACGGTCTTCGAAAAATTTCGGATACTCCGATTCGTCCGTGCGTATGCAATCGCGCATCTGACCATTCCCAACATTGCACTTCGACCACTCAACCCGACTAGCCAATTCCTCCAGCCTGGCAACTTCAACTCGACGCGTTTTTATCTCGTCTAACGACGGCACCCACAGATAGAGAGACACTACTACCAATGTAAAGATCGTAGCCTGCGCCGACAGGGAGTAGAGCCAACGCCTGCTATTCAATTTCTTTGCTGCCATGTTGTACAGTTCAGCCGCCCGCTGGGCGGCAGCATCTGCCTCTGTGAATCTCTTGCTCAACAGCTCAGCGGCTTGATTCGCAGTTGACTGTGCAGAACTCTCGATGCTCTGCTTGACGTCCGCCTCCAGTCGAACCAGTTTCTTTTCGACACTGTCCTGCAGCTCACGCAACGCATCAGTAGCCCGTCGAGACTTGCTCTCATCGATCTCTACAGCTTCGAGAACTTTGCGAGCCGCGCCAAAGAGGGCCTGAAAATTTCGGTCGTGCGCTTGCTCTTGATTTGTTCCGGTCATCAATATCTCCCTAAAGTTGGACCTTTTAAATCGGGCATCTCGTGATCTGGTTGCTTCATCTCTCTCTGAAGGGAAAGATATCGCTCCTGGCTGTACTCGATCCATTGTTTGTGGGACAGGTTCAAATCCATCAAATCCTGTAAGGCGGCGAAATGCAGACCTCCACCGCTGCCGGCCACCAGCACCAATCCGCCTGTTCCGGTCTCCTCTGGCCCTTGAGCAAGCCGCACCAGATCGATGTAGTCGCGCTCAGCCCTTGTGATCTCAGCCGATCTGCGTTGTAGAATGCAAGCAGCCAGCTCCTCGATAAAATTTTGGAACCTCTCGCTTGTCTTAGGCCGTTGCCTGGCGCCTTCGCCAAACGCATCGAGATAGGGCTCAATGCGTGCCGACAATGCAGCACTAGGAAGAGGCGCCGTTTCGATGTACCAATGCACCCGCCGCGAAGTACCTGGCAGGTCAGGCAATTCGTCCAATTTTTCGGAAAAAATTCGAGATAGAAACTGGTGACGACCAGCCTCTTTTTTTGACTTGTTAGCCTCAGTCTTAAACTCGATCAAACGTACTGTGCCAGGGAATGCCATCAGCAAATCCCCCAATCGTTTATCGTCTGGCGTTTGTTGAAGCAAGTTCACCATACTTGGTAACTGACCGGATCTCAGCTGTGAACCAAGAGCGAACCCCAGCCCGTAGAGAAAATTTCCGATAACCACATTTTCATACAACTTCATAGAACATCATCACCCTAGTATCACGCCCTTTAGAAGCTTGCCGGTAGCGCTCCAAGCCTAACCGTTTGTCAGTCAATCCGGTCGAAAAAACAAGGCTGGCTTTCACTAGCCTCCGTTCGTCTAACGCGTTGGTTTATCTCGTTGCTATTCGCGAACAGCTCGGCTAAACCCGAGGTACGGATCGCTGTTATCGACAGCATTCCCCAGGTAGCCAGAACCTTCAAGGCTACGTCACTTCGGTGATGGTTCCCCCCAAGTGCGATTAGCGTTCGGTGGTTCGCACGGTGACCGTTGCTACGGTGATGAACGCCTACTGCTCTCCTGAGCGCCTTTCGAGCGATGCTCGTGAGGTAGGCCCTCTTGATTTTCTTCAACCCACTGCGGGGAAATCTTTCCCCGCACAGGACAGGTTTCTTCGCGTTTTCAACGGAGACATACCATGCCCGACTCACTTACACCGGAAACACTGAACACCCTCCGGTTGCCCATCGTGTTCACCCCTGGCGCGTGGCAACACGCAGTACTGCTCGAGCGATCCGATCACGCTGAGAAGCTGCAGGTCGATCGGTTGAGCCACGTATTGCGCAGAGCCTTCGAAGCCCACCTGGCCTTTCCGCACAAGCCTTACGTGCTGTTCGAGGTAATCCACATTAAACCAACCGATCACCTAGACCATGACCCGTTGCTGCAATTGAGTCTGAGCCTACTCCAAGAACCGGGGCAGCCTGCCGCTTTGCTGATAGCGCTTGCAGGAGAACACCAGCGCTAAGCGCAATTGGCGGTGTTCAACGCCACATTCAGACGTGCATGCAAGACCTGCATCAATCCAACCCATCACCCAACCGGGGAACCCTCCCCCGACGGGCAAGGCGTTCCTCCGTTTTTCTCTCGAGGAAATTGCCATGCGCGATATCTACCAAGACGTGACAGACAAGATCGTTACCGCGTTAGACCAAGGCGTTGTTCCCTGGATCAAACCCTGGTCCTCAAGTGGCTCAGTTGACATCGGTCATCAGCCCTACCCCATCAACGCCATCACGCGACGTCCGTATTCGGGCATCAATTTACCGCTGCTCTGGGCCGAGGCCAGATTGCAGAGGTTCACTCAAGATCGTTGGCTGACTTTCAATCAAGCCAAAAAAGCTGGCGGGCACATTCGTAAGGGGGAGCACAGCACTCTGGCGGTGCTCTACAGGCCGATGGAGCGCGAGGAACAGACCGAGTCAGGCCAACCCGTACTCGATGAAAACGGTCACCCCAAGGTCGCTCACTTCGGCATTCTCAGGACACATTTTCTGTTCAACATCGAGCAAACGGAGGGGCTCGAAATGCTCACTGACAGCCTGCTCGAGACGGAACCGAGTGATCCGTTCCAGCCCAACAGCGCCGCGGAAAATCTGCTGTTAAGTTCAGGTGCACGCATCGTTCATCGGCCTGGCGACGAAGCCTTTTACCACCCGATCAGGGATCTCATCCAACTGCCGACAAAAGCACAATTTCACGATGAAAGCGGGTACTACGCCACGGCACTTCATGAGCTGACGCACTGGACCGGGCATCACGCTCGGTTGCAGCGCGAAGGGGTGACGTCAGCCTGTCCGTTCGGCTCGCCAGGCTACGCGTTTGAGGAGTTGATCGCCGAGATGGGCGCTGCTTTTTTATGTGCGTACGCCGGTATACATGGGGAGCTGCGGCACGAGGGCTACATCGACTCCTGGCTCGGCCTGCTCAAGGCTGACAAACGCGCGATCTTTCGCGCCAGTGGTCACGCCCGAAGCGCCTCTGAATATGTACTCAACCTGGAGCAGCAGCTGAAGCGAGCGGTCTTGGACGACTCACTCTGCATGAACGTTGGAGCTTGATCGTTACCTCTCCGCTGCAAACGATTCACAGGGTCCAACACGAGTTGGACCCTTTTTTCTGCGCTCAGAAAATCCCCTTTCCGGAGACTTTGACGCAAAGAATCAGAGAGCGGCATACCCGCAGCCTGTCATTCCTCATCCAGGTTTTGCGCAAGAAAATCCACCAGCTCGAGCGGACTTCGACTGTCGATCACCTTGTAGATCAGATCGCGTTTACTGCGCGGTAACTTCTTGACCACGCTCTTCGCCGAAGTCCTGACGGCTTCGTCTGTTCCATGGATACGTGCCGCGAGCAGCAGTATGAGCGTGGCGTCAGTGAGGTTCATAGCAAGACCCGATAAAATTCGCACCGCAGTGTACCGACACTTTCCTTTTTCGTACCAGCACGCGCATCCAACAAAACGGCACTAGGACAAATCGATATTCCGATTGCCGCACAAAGGGACACGAGCCAAAAGGACGGGTAAGGGTTGGAAGGGAATGGGCACTCAAGGGTAAGAGCGCTATCCGAAAAGGCTAAAAGGCCACTGACCCAGCCACTTCCCGGAGGTCACGATGCTCAGTCTGTTTCGCCACAAAAGGCTGAAGCCCCCTCCGCCACCGACCGTCAACGTCGCCGAAGGTTACCTGTCCATCGAGTCAGCCCATACCCTCTTAGCAGTGGAGCACCGCCGTCAGTTGCTCGATCGCATCTGGCAATACACCGCCCTCTCCCACGTCCAATTCACCCAGCTCTATTTAAATCCGATCCATCGCTACGCCGAGCTGGTCCAGCAGCTTCCAGCCAGCGAGACGCACCACCATGCTTATCTTGGCGGCATGCTCGATCATGGGTTGGAGCTGGTCGCCTGTAGTTTGAAGCTGCGTCAGTCGTATCTGCTTCCCACCGGCGCGGCGCCCGAAGACCAAGCCGCCCAGACCGACGCCTGGTCCGCTGGCATCGCCTACGGTGCCCTGCTGCATGACATCGGCAAGATCGCCGTGGACCTGTTGGTCGAATGCCAGGATGGCCGTGTTTGGCATCCTTGGCAGGGATCGCTGGATCAGCCCTACCGTTTCCGCTACCTCAAGGGGCGCGACTACCACCTGCACGGCGCGGCCGCAGGCTTGCTCTACACGCAGATTCTCGACCGCCCGATCCTCGATTGGCTCAGTGGATTTCCGCCACTGTGGGCCAGTCTGCTATATGTCCTGGCGGGCCAGTACGAACGTGCCGGCGTGCTCGGCGAATTAGTGATGCAGGCAGACCGTGTTTCGACCGCACAGAACATCGGTGGGAACCCGAGCAAGGCGCTGCAAGCGCCGACTCATTCGCTGCAACATCACTTGATCAGCGGACTGCGTCATCTGGCTCAGCACGAGCTGAAACTCAACCAACCGGGTGCCGTGGGATGGCTGACCCAGGACGCCCTCTGGCTGGTCAGCAAGACGGTCACGGACAAGCTGCGAGCCTATCTGCTGTCGCAAGCGATAGAGGGGATTCCGTCGTCCAACCTTGCGGTGTTCGATGAGCTACAGTCGCATGGGCTGGTCGAGTCTACCCCCGACGGCAAAGCCATCTGGACCGCGCTTGTGACACAGGGGAACTGGCAGCAGAGTTTCACCTTTCTGCGCCTTCAACCAGCACTGATTTGGGGGAACGAAGACCGGCCTGAGGCTTTCAGCGGAACGGTGAGCATTGCGACCCATGACCACTCAACTGACACCCCGGTACCAACACCAACGCCCGAGACAGCCAGTACAAGATCAGGTCAAAGTCAACCGCAGCCGGATACCTTGACAGTAGAGGATGCCGATTACCTCGGCACGCTGCTGGACATGTTCGAATTGGAAGAGCCCGAGGCCAAAGACGCACTGTCAGAAAGTGCTGTCGAAATTCCAACGCTTCAATCGGATAACCCCGGCCAGGCATTCCTGGATTGGGTCAGGGAAGGCATCCAGAGTCACAAACTGATCATCAACGACAGCAAGGCCAAAATCCACACGGTGGGTGGCAGCGTATTTCTGGTCACGCCTGGTCTCTTCCAACGTTACGCGCAGGAGTTCCCCGGTATCTCTCAGGGCACCTGCCAAGAGATCGAAGAATGGCGTTGGGTGCAGAAGCAGTTTGAGAAACTGAAAATTCACAAAAAACGTGACGATGGCTTGAACATATGGGTCTGTCAGATCGAGGGTCCTCGGAAGAAAGCAAATCTCAAAGGCTATTTGCTCGATACTCCAGCGTTGTTGTTCAACATTGTGCCTTCCGACAATCCCTTTCTTAAAATCGAAAAAAAATAATTTCAATGACATCCCATGTTGGGACATCAGATCGCAGAGTTGGCTTTGGAGTTCACACACGCTGCGTTATCGCTCTATTAGCTATCCCGAGGCGCTCCCCCTCTTTTCGTCAACAGCAACCTTGGGTCGACCGCAGTCTTCGCAATAGGTAACCATCAGCCAAGAGCGACGTCTGGTTTGCCTCCTAATTGCAACTAGCCCACCAAGTTACGATGAATCTGATCATAAAATGCGGCGCAGTGTGCAGCCTTGCTTCTAAGCCGAGTATCAGTGCACTTGCAAGCGCTTTGGCTCCAAAACGCCATCATTTGCCATTGCGTCGGCTTTATCGATACAGGACACCGATGATGGAAACAGCATCGAGCACCCTTCTCAGCCCAATATGTTCAGAGTCGACAGCAAGAACATCCGCTAAGCCCAGCCCACCAATAGATTCAAATTGGCGAAGATGTTGCAGCGGTGCAGGGAGCTTGGCCCCTACCCGCTTAAATAGGCTGCTGCCATCGTCGAGGTGCAACGCAACATATTCGTCGAGATGCGCATCGAAGTCGTCCATGGCAATGGCTGCACCACCCAGTGCGATTTGATCTGGGAGTGCGAGGGGTACAGCGCTATCCTCTTTGATACGGTACGCAGACTGGATTTTCTGAATCTGAGGAACTGCAGGTACCTGCACGGCTTCATTTTTGGAGCTGGGCACGAAGTCTAGGCTACCGAAGAACATTCCCACAATCGGATGCAGCAGCAACTGGTTTTCGTGTAGCAACTGTGTCGGCGGACTTTTGCGTGGATCAGGCGTTTCGGCGGCCAGAGCGACAAATTCTGAGTGCTGGGGCTTCAGCAATCGACGAGCAAAAACATCTTTCCCCATGCGTGCAATGACAATTTGTCGATCCGTTGGGGCAGAAGCCTCTATCTCAACAATCGCCACGCTGCCCTGTGGCCCCGCGAACCCTAATGTGTTCGACCTGATGTAGAAGAACGCTTTGGACTGGAACCAGTCGGAGGTAATTTCCTCAAACTCAACTTCCTGAGAGTCGCCCACCGTGGCACCTCGCACAAACGCTTTCAGGGAGGCTCTAATGGAAACTCGAAACTCTGATACCTCAGCAGGACATAAAGAGGCCATAGTGGTGGAAGGTATGGCTAATGGCTCGCGGCGGTTGAAGGTTCGAAACTCCTCATGCGCACGTTCTACGCCTTTACGCAGTCGCTCAAGATGCTCCTTAATATCAGACACATCCTGTGGGCGGATTCTTTCTTTATCTCTGTGATGGGATTTGTTGAGCAGCCCTAGAGTTGCAGAACCATCGTTCAGCGCGTGATCGTTGACAAAGCCCTTGATGATCGGGCTCTTGAACAACTCATTAGGCGGGTTCTTGATCAGGCCGCGCAGTCGGCTTAGATGGTCACCGAGTGTAGGTGCAAAGCTGACCGTCGCGGCTGCGGGGTACGCACGGTCATCAAACAGGTCCCCCATACGCCCCTCCAGAAATACACGACATTCTGCTAGATAGTCCTGCGCCGCCCTAGGATCGTCGGGGTGAGCCTTGAACTGTTCAAACGCCGTCTGAACTCTGGAAACACTGGGTGTCAGGAAGATAGTGCCTCGGGTGGCTGTAGCAGGGTGTACATACTGATGGTTAAAGGGAACTGACTTGCCCTGCAGACGTCTGGCTACTGCTAGGGCGAAGCGCGTGTCATGTGTGGTGATGATCAATTGCGCACTAGCTTTGTATATTTCATATAAAGCTTCAGCAAGCCTATCGCGGTTATCCCCATCAAGCAGTTCTTGGGGGTCATCCAGCAGGAGCAACTGCAATCCTCCGCGCTCGCTGAGCATGTACTGCCAGTAAGCAAGATAAAAGCCCAGAAGGCTTGCGCGTAGAGCTGACGCGTTCGACACGTGCTGCGCTGGTGCGGCGAGCCTGTTAGCACCGACTAGCAGTTGCAGTTCACCGTTGCTGCTCATTCGGGTGTCGACAAGCTCCAAGCTGGTTGAGGGAAAGGCACTGGAATAAATCTTCTGGCGCCAAGCGGTAGCGCTGCTACGTAACCTCCGTTGCAGCAGCAGAACTTGCTGCTCCGCCAAATCACCTACGGTGACACACTCTTTCAGCGCCAAGCTTGCTTCGCCATAGGCTTTCAGCCGCTGTTCAAAACTCCGACGTTTCCTGAGCTCAGCTACCAGCCGCTTTTGCTTCACGGCGGCCTCGTCGACAGGGGCTATCGCTGCGACCACGGCTTGCAACTTTTGCAGTAGTCCCATGAGTGAACTTGGTACGGTCTCGCGCTCGGCAGTCGCCTCTTGGCCAACGACCTCCGACATGAAGCTGTTCCTCGCCAACGTGGCATGTTTGCGCCATGCGGGGTAGGCCAACGCGCGCTCAACCCGATAGATAAGTTGATTGAGCGTTTTTAGTTCAGCACGTCCCCCTCCCAGTTCCGGCGAAGCAGTAAAATTAAATTTAGGAAAAGACGCTAAGCTATGATCGCAGGCTTCGGCAACGCTCTGTTTAAGCAGCGCTAGACTTCCGATAAAGGCTGTATCAAGAAACAGCTCGTCCACAACTGCTTGACGTAGTAGTGAAGTCGGACTTGCTGAAAGGTCGCGCCTTACCTCTGCTGCGATAGCAACCGGGAGTCGCGTCGTGATTTGACCGATGACGTGATTCGCCCAAGCAGTGAAGGTTTGCCCTGCATAATCCCCCTCCTTGGCCGCCCCATTTATGTGGTCTTTAATCTTTAGCCCTGTGATCTCATCCACGACGTCGATTAAACTGTGGCCACAGATCGCACAACTGTTCTCGTCCTGCAGTCCGGGGTGTTCGCGTATCCAAGTTGCAACCCGCGCGTAGAGTCGTACACGCGCTGCCTTGTTTGGCTCGGCAGCAATCTCAACAAGCTCCTCTGCTTCTTTACGCACTGCTGCGATGAAATCCCTAACGGGCGCCGCTTCATCATCCGAGAGCTTGGTCAATCCACCCAGCCGCGCAATTGAGGGAAGCGTGCCGAGTTTGCCAACTGCACTCAGTGCCGGTGCGATGCTCTTCATCAAGTCGCTCCGCTGTCTCTCATCCTGAGCATCGAATGTGTCGCCTAATACCTGTTTCGCGTGATCAAGGCCGGACGTCTTGAGCATTTCGAGTTCAGAGGCAAGTTGATCGAGCTTGGTCTCAAGACACGCATCGTCTGAAGGTAGTGGAACGGCTTCTTCGTCAATGGCCAACGTGTGTTGATGGATCAAATCCAATAGGTCGCTACGGGTGACGATGTAGGCCTCATCAGAACCCTCTAGCTCGCTGCGTTTAATTTTTGTCAGGTCGCCATCAATTTTCTTTTTGGCTTTATTAGCGTGGTTAGCCAATTGGACCAGAGGTGCCATACCCGTGAGCTCTGATACCGCCTTGCCCAATGCGGAGGTAGAGCCAACTTGCACATAGGGAAGGATGCCGGGAATCGTCGTACCAACCCGCGTGCTGATTGGGTCGAGCCCCATCTCGTCCAGACCAGAGACTTCTTCCTTCAAGGTATTGCGCGCGACGCGCCTCAGGCTCCTACGAACTCGGTAACGCTGCTTATCTTGATCTTCAAACACCAATTCCACCCAGGTGTTGACCGGAATCGCCTGCGCGGTAAGCGACTCCAGCGTCGGATCAGGCAGCGGTACTACTGGTGGAGCTGCATGAGTGGCGACTTCATCAACTTCAAAATCAAAATCCTTGCCGCCGGACTCTGGTGGTCGCTGTGGTCGTAACACCTCCCCCGTCAACGCCCAGATGATGGAATTGATCAGGGATGTCTTACCGCAGCCGTTGTAGCCTTCGAAGAGCGTCACACCACTTTCGATGTTAAAGACGAAGTCGTTTGGTTTGGCTTGGGTGGTTCCAGCATGATGGAGACCGGCGAACTGATGCGCTTGGATCGAGGCGAGCGAAAATATGCGGGGAGAGTCTGGTCGGCTGACATGCGCAGCTGGGTGCTGGGAAGCGGGCAAAGCAAGAGCGGCGTCGACTATCGCCTCCACGTCGGTGGTTTGAACGTTGGCCGCCCATCGCGTTTTATTTTTGGTGTACCAAAAAAGCACGCCACGCGCCGTGCTGGATTTAAGCTGGAAGGTACTTCCATCATCGCCCACACCGACAGATAAACCTGCTATTAGGTCTGCGCAAAGGCTATCCAGGGTATGTAGGTGAAGTGGGCGAGTCGCCGTGGTCATGTCCTATTCCCATTTTTTAGTGCGCTGAGAATAGACCTGATAGTAGCTTTACGCCACTTCCTACCCATCCGTGCAGTTGCAGTCGTCTGTCGCAACAGGGTCCTACTACAGTAGCGCGGTCTATAGCGCTCATACCTCAAAATATCGGTTAGGAAGTTCGTCTGTCATTGAAGAAGGCGAATTTACAGTACCAACGGCTGTTTCTGCCCAACTTCTGCCGGTCAAGGTCACCCAATGCTGATCAAATCCGATGCAAACGCCTCGTCAGTTCGAATGAAATTGACTGAGTGGCAATGCAAACGGGTGATCAAGTGGAGTGCAGTTACGCACCTGCGCTCAGCCGGTGTGGCGATACGGCCAATGAGCTAATCGGAGATTGCTGACACGTACTGTTTGAGGTGCGCCCCCCCACCACTCAGGCTTGATCCAAGGTATCCTGCCCGATATTGCGGGCAGCTTGAGGGGAGCATCCGCCCTGACCGGAGAGAAAAATGTACCTCCCAGAGATAGAGCTTTGGCTGGATCAATTCAACAAAGACCCTGCTGACCGCCCGCTGGCAGAACTATTGCTCTCCAAAGTCAATTACATGAATCACACCGACGTAAGAGTGACCTTGAAGAAAAGGATCACTCGTGTGTGCAAAAACAGCCCCTCCTCCGCTATCTACGTCGAGCGAGAGCTTCAGCGCACAAGACATAAAAAGGGTCTACCGCCTCCCATGTACAGGGAGGAGAAAGTACCGAGCAAGAAACGCAGAAGGCGAGTTGCCCTGAGAGCCGTAGGCGCGGCAAAACCTGCAGTACAGTCATTGAAGAACAAGCGCCAGGTGATTGGCAGCGAAGGGGTGTTGGCACAGGCCCTTTCTTCCTTATGCGTCCAGCATGCTCATAAACTTATGTTCCATCCGTCAGCGGATGAGATACGGGACAATGGTGTGAGGAAGCTCATCATCGTGACTGATTTCATTGGCAGCGGTGACCGGGTCAAAAGGATGTTGAGTTCTTTCTGGCGAGTCAGGAGCATCCGTAGCTGGAGGTCGTATGGGCTTGCTGAGCTAGTCGTAGTCGCCGTCAGCGGCTCGAAGCCCGGCATTGAAGCGGTGAAGCGCCACCCCAGCAAGCCAACCGTCATAACTTGTTACCCTTGCCCCACGATTTTCGATTCATTCGACCCGAGTGAAAGCGATCAGATACTGACGCTCTGCGCTGATTACGGAAGCTTCTCTGGAGATCCTCTCGGTTACGGGGAGGTAGGGGCGCTGATGGCCTTTGAACATTCCGCTCCGAACAATATGCCCGCGATTTTTACGGAGCAAAACGTTAGCAATGTCAGACCTTGGAGTCCTTTGTTTATCAATCGCTCTACAGAAGCGTTCTGGTTGAATCCACCGTACGATGAGAAATCAGTCGATCTGAAATTTGAGACACTGGGGTTGCCCACCATCCCCCAGTCAATGACTTACAGACAGTTCAACAACGCACAACGCGCAGCTGTCTTGATTACTGCTGCGGTTTCCAAGGGCAGAAGAAGTCACATTGAGTTGATTGCCGTCACAGATTTCCCCGTGAAAGTTCTGTTCCAATCAATGGAGATGGCTGAAGAGCTCGGCTTGATCAACCACAGAGCACGCCTCACACAAAAAGGGCGTGCATTGCTCGACAGTTTGAGTCCACGCCGAAGCAAGACGACCCTGGTCTATGGATCGAAAACCCACTACTATCCAACTCAGCTGAGAGCTCCGATTTAGCGGAATCTAGAATCCTCTGCAATTGGTAGAGGCTGTAGGAAGCAGGCTATGCTGTCCGATGGAAGAACATTCGCATTACAGGAGGTTGGGTACCTCGCATCTTCGCCGGCGGAGTCTTGCGGGCTTCGAGGCACCCATCCGCCAGAGCGGAATCTAAGGTAGATGAATCGCTGGAGCTCTCAGCACTACATTCGAATTGGCAACGATCAAGGCGTTGCCCCTGCCATCCTCAAAACGGCAGCCGAAACAGCTAAGCATTTGCATAAATGCAACCCGAATCTCCCCCCGGTTTTTACACTACGGCATTTGGCGCATTACACAGGTGTACCTTACGGTTTCCTGCGAATGGTAGTGGCGAGAAACAAGCAGGTAGAGCCTTACCGGGTCTTCAAGCTGAAGAAGCAGGTGAGGAGTTTTGGCCGTGAACGGTTTCGCTTCGTGTGCGCCCCTCACCCCTACCTTCTGAAAGCTCAGCGGTGGATTAACAGGGAGATCCTGGCAAAGATCCCTGGCCACGAAGCAAGCTATGCCTACAGCCCAGGGAGCAGTGTCTACGACGCTGCCAGCATGCACGCTGGCTGCAGATGGCTTATCAAGCTGGACGCCACGAACTTTTTCGAGTCAATTCTAGAGCCAAAGATTTACGAGATATTTAGAACCATTGGGTACCAGCCTTTAGTGGCTTTCGAACTGGCTAGAGTTTGCACGCGTACACGTCCTTCTGGCAATCCGGTGTACTCGAACCGGGCAGATCCAAACAAAAAAGGCTTGCCATACAACACTGTGCAGATAGGCCACCTGCCGCAGGGCGCGGCCACAAGCCCCCACCTGTCCAACCTCGCAGCCCGTGACCTAGATGAGAGTCTTAAAAATTTCGCGCTTCTCAACCAGCTTATATACACCAGGTATGCTGATGACCTTACGTTCTCTTCAACTGAAGAGTTTGTCAGAGAGGATGTTGTAAAAAAAATCCATGAGATCTATGGATTCATGCGGGCTAATGGCTTGTGGCCGAACAAAAGCAAAACGCAGATCGTGCCGCCAGGTGCACGGAAGATCGTTTTAGGGCTCTTGGTCGACGGCGCCCAACCCAGGCTAACCAAGGAGTTTAAACAAGAAATTCGTACCCACCTCCATTTCCTCCAAAGATCCGATATAGGTGTCCGAAAACATCTGAAAGCCCGAGGCTTCGATTCCTTTTGGGGATTGCGAAACTTCCTGATCGGCAAACTCTCGTATGCAAAATCGGTTGAGCCGGAATGGGAATCTAAAATGAATAGGCTGTTCGTTAAAATCAACTGGGACACTTGAAGCATTCAGTGACCGCATTTAGCGACCGACAGAAATATTCTGGCACAGCCACTTATGACGGGCTGCGACGGGTCCATTACCAACGTTCAGCACAGGCAGCTATCGGCCAACAACTGCCGCGGATGGAGGTGACGCCCTGTTGACGGGCGTCGGTCAATCATTTGATATCCCCCCTAAGTCTTCCGGCTTACACACCACCTTCAACGAAGCGCCAAGGTCAGGGAAGCCCAACGAAAATCCAGGTTCTGACCAGTTTCCTTCGAGAAGTTGACAAACCTAAAAACTCGGTCCATCTGAGAACGAGTCATCGCGAGTCAGAAATCTCAATGCTCCTCGAATTTGGTTTGACCATGGATCGGGGATGAGTAATAGATCGCGTTTAATCTCTAAAATTCGCTGCCCCCCGCCAGCTTGTTCTGCGATGCGATGAAGTATCTTGTCGAGATCTCCTGCACGTGCGGCAGCCAGCGCTATGTCCGTAGCGCGCCAATTTGAATGCATGAATGCATCTACCAAGTGATGTCGGGCAGTTTTGCATTTGTCCCAATCTACGAAAAGAAAGAACTTCAGGAAATCAGGTGCGTTATTGTCTTTCATCAACAGCTTGTAAACTGGAGGAAATGCAGCGGCTATCAGAGGCGAAACAGGATCGTGTCTCGCTTGCAGTAGGAATGGCATTAACGCCGCAGAAGCATCAAGAAATCCGCGTTGGTAGCGGGTCCCAGAATCCCAAAGCAAGTTGGCCGCGTCCGATACTGCCGACTCCGGATAATCAATTCGCCCTCTCGCGATAATTGCCGTAGCAAGTTCGGGAATTGCCGACATTATGCGCTGGCGAACTTCACTCGACGAGCGATTGAAGGCTGATAAATGCGCAGCGAATACCTTAGCCGATGCCTTCCTGTTCAGCCCAACGAAGATAGCTCTGCGCCCGTCTAGGCAATCACCGGCAGTCTGAAGCAGCAATTCCAACGCAGCACTGTCAACCTCACCCGCTTCGCGCCCCAGAACGACCTCCACCGCGCGCGATGCCAGCCTCACGGCGTCATCACTACCTGCATAGGGCAGCAGACGCAACGTCATATCGATCGTTAAAGACGCAGATAGAACATTGGCGTCCAAGACCCGTTTAACCGTATCGACGTTTCCACCAGGATCCTTCATCAGCAGGTCTAACACATCAGTTTCGTTGACACCTCCAACCATGGACCTTAGTTGACTTAAACTGGCTGACTGCAGCAATCGGCATACATAGTGCAGCCGTCGCTGGTCCGTGATCAAACTATGAGCCATTACCCATTCGAGGTCTTCCCTGACTGGAGCTATAAGATGAGTAAGGAGCGCATCTGCTCCAGCGCTCTCTGGAAAACTAACGGTCAGGGTGCGTAACGGTGATAGCGCGCCTATTTCCTTTGCCCTTTCGGCCAGAGGCCGGTGCAGGCTCTCAGCAGCGAGACGGTTTGCCTCAAAGAGTAGGCTGGTTTCTGCCAACAGCTCCTCTTCATCAAGTTCAGCGATCAAGGGTCGCGCAGCCGGAGCATATAGCTCTTCGACTAAGTACTTCAAAATACGCCGCGTCGCTAAATCACGAGTTGATTTCGACGCGTCAACAATGGCCGTCGCAAGCGGTTCTGAGAGGCTCGGAAATTCTTTTAGGGCCACTTTAGAGAGCGGGGGGCTTAGCAATAGTAGTTGAAGTACAGTCGCCGGCTGAAGCGCGGCAATCGCTTCAGCAACATCAGTGTCAAACCGCTGGGCTAGTCCATCTCCAATCGCACCGATGAGCAGCTTACGACCTCGACCATTAGCAAGCATTTCGACACTGCGAATAGCCTCACTCGGGGACTTCGTGGCTAAGTTCATCGCCGAATTGCGGATAGCCTTGGCCGATGAAAGTTTTAGCCGTACGCCATTCAGCTTTTCCGTAAGGGCTAATAAAAAGCGCCACGCGTCGGTGGATGGGAGCGATTCAGCGGCACGTATTGCCGCATGACCGAGTTCCGGCTCAAGCCACTTAATTGCCTTAATATTGCGAGGAGATCGGCTATTGGCAATGTCCAACAGCCCCAATGCTGCGTTGGGTGAAACTTCAAGCTTGTCGTACAGCTCGTTCCAGAGAAGAGAGATCCTCAAATCCGCCTCAGTTCCTCCTTGCGCTGTCGATAGCTCACCCAACACGTCGTCGCTCAGCAGAACAGGCGGCTGATCCTGAAATACACTCTGCACGATTTTTCGAGACCAGCGGTGACGGCCTTCAGCAGAATTGCGCCCATCAATGCGACGGCCCGGCCAATCGCTGAAGCGAGACCTGGCATCCTTAGGTGCGAACACCAAGTCAAAGCTGATGCTGCCGATGGACCGAGGTGATAGAGCAAAAGTGGAGACAGCGAACCTTGTTCGCAAGGAAGGCCATAACGCTGTCAGAAGCCGAAGCGTAATTCCTTCCGGCTTAGAGGCGTCGAAAACGACAATCGGTTTACGATCCTCAAGGAACAACGCTTCGACCAACTCAATGCATTGAGCGGCGTCCACTGGCGCAAACGAACCAGTTTCTCGAGCAAGATGAACCCGCTTAGCGGGCGCGGTGGGACCTTCGTGAGTAAGTGATCTCGCCAGTGCTAGGACATCAACGCTGCTAGTCCAATCCAGCATCGGAATGAAATAACTGCGGGTTCGAACACAACCCGCTCTCGGCGCATCCAAGTCCTGCCACGTTCGTGCAATGACGTAGTACGATCCCGATGGAAGTGGATAGCAGGTGAGGTAGGGTTCAAAATGCTCGCCAGGTCGAAGCGGTCCGGCCACGTCAGATAGACGGTCAACCAAATCCTGATCGGTCTTGGACAGCTTGGCCGAGGAGGAGAGGAGCTGGTGCCCGTTTCGGTAGCCATGTAGCTGCTGATCTAAAATTGTCATGATTCCATTAGGCGCCTATGGCCCAAGCTACAGGTATTGTGACATCAGCATCTTGATACCAGGCGCCATCACGCTCGAGAGTAACAGAACCACTCTCAGCCATGATCATACTCTGATACTTTTCCTGAAACTCAGGGTCGTACTGCAGATCACCGCCCACGATGGTGACCCCGTAAACTCGCGCCTCGACTCGCTGAACATCCTCCAGCGCCCCTGCAAACAATGGAAATTGTCTACGTAAATAGGCCTGTGGACCAGCTTCTTGGCTGGCAGCGTCTAACTTATCCCAAGCAGTTACAACAACAGCCACTCGTGGTTTTTCACCATCTGGTCTAACAGAGAGACGTTGCTGCAAGAGACGTAAGAGTTCGCATAGAATCACTTGCGTAGGCAGCTCTACCTCCTCGTTCCCCTCTCCGATGAAGCTAAGGGCACCTCGTGTGGCCACCCAGTCGAGCGGCTGCACGTTCAGGGGTGACAGTACTCGCACAAAGAGCAGAGCACCCTCAGCGCTCTCCAACGTGTCCAACCACTCACGTGGGATGTCTGAGTTTTTCACCGCGTCTCGCCAGAGCTCACCTGTGAAATCCGGGACGATTAATTCAGTAGGGTTATTACTCTGCTCGAGTTTGAGCGGTACACAAAAATCCTGGCGCTCAGTATTGGTATCCGTTCGACCAGCGAATTCTCCTTGAAGCAAGTTTTCGCAGATGCTTTCAACATACTCAATATTTTGCGGCATGCCTGCGCGTTTCAGTTGCCCTTTACCAGCTTTCAGCGCGGCCCAAAGCCTCCCGACGTAATTACTCTTGCCGGAGTCAGGCCCACCTACAAGAATTATAGACTTCCGGTTCATAAATCCTTTCCGAAGTTGAGAAACGCCCGATGCGAATGCGACACTTGGTCCACAGGCCATGGATCTGGAGCTTGCTCTGAGGGTTTAAGCGACAGACTAATTAGCTCAGCGAAACCAGAACCCGGTGCTACTTCGTGGCTCTCAGAAAAAGATGCGATCGAAGCGAATTCAATCTTAAAACCAAATTCTCCCCCCGAGTCCTGCACGCGTTTTAATACCTGCTCAGGGATGCTTCCGCTGTCTCGCCAACTGGCGACAAGAATTATTTTTGGCCGTGAGACTGGAAGCACTAAAGAAAGACGTTCGAATAGATTCGTCGTCCTATGGATGGCCAGTTCGCGAGTTTTACCGTGAAGGAAGTCTCGACCGTTCACCATAATCCAAAGGACCTCGGCGGCCTTGAGAAAGGCGAACCTTTCTGAATCACCATTTTGAATCAGGCTCCGCGACCATTCGCCTGGAAGGTCAGGCATCAAGACATCGAATTTGTAAGCGTCCGAATGGCGCCGCAACCTTAGATGTAAAAAACCCGCCTGCCTGTCGTCAGGCAGTTCTGTATGGACCGTCATCTGTCGGGGAGGACTGCCATCATTCCAGCGTCGTGAACCGCGGGAAATCTCCTCAAACGCCATGAGCGTCATGCTGTCTGCATAACTGAAGCCGTCAAGGGAGTCATGGGCTAGCTGCAAATAAAGACTTGCAATGCAGGCTGTCTTACCGGCGTCGGGTAGACCAACAATGCCGATCAGGTTGACGTATCTCTCGCTCATCAGCAGATCAGCCTCTGCTAGTCCAAGTGTGCCACTGCGTGGCAACTGAGCCTTGTTCGTCGGCGCATCCAGGACGGCCTCTCCGAGACCAGGGCCTGCCTTATCTCCAGAGACCGCCCGCCCCTCATAATCGGTGCTCGTCTCGTCCTTCAGGAGATCCAAATCATCAGTCAAGGACAACAATGCGTGATGAGCTGGGCACTCCTCAAGCGTGGCATAGCTCTGCATGCATACCCCAGTCTGTGAGTATGTGCATTCCGGGACTGTACACACTGGCTCGGTCATAGTCCGTTAGCCATCCCTTTACGCAAATGCTGAATTGCCCCCTCCAGTAACGCGCGGGCGCCCCACTCCCAAGCGGTCTTCTTTTCATCCGAGGCGCAAGCATCAGTACTTCCGGTTTTAATCGCCGCCATGAGCGGAAATACCGCGGATTCATCAGCCTTAACCGAATCAAAATTTGTGGCTAATTTAGTACGGCGTTCACCTAAAAGCTCGATAAGTTCCATGAGTGACAACGGTTCGCCATTCTCAATATTACGCAGAACGATGTTGCGGTGAGCGTCCGCAGGAAGTCTTCTCAATTTGAGCGCCCCATCCAATCCGGCGGCGACGGCGCGAACTGCACACGGCAAACTATCGAGCGGCTCGTCCAGCAACTCGCTCCGCCCGGAGAGGAGCCACCACATAAAGTCCAGCTCTTCACGGTCGAGTACAGCATTTTCACGCATCGCCGAGATCATTGGCTCTACGGCCTGGCTAAAGGCTTTATTGACTCTAGACGGCTGTGTTGAATCCTGACTGATGGACACGAGACCGATTGATGGCACCGTCTGCCGCACGCGCGCGGCATCGGCAATTTTCAGCACATGTGTGCGGCTGGCTGTCAGCAAGTCTTGACGAAGGCGTTCAACCTTCTCCAATTCAAGAGGGCGCTGAAACGCAAGAGCTGACCAGAAGGCCGCCGCCAGAGCATCCACCGAGGTCCCGCCGCTTTTAGCAGTGACACTTTGAAAAACGTCGATTGCGGCGACTGCCAAAACCACCTTGATTTGCAGATCATCTGGATTGGCGGACCGAACAAATGAGACAGCATGCCGCTGAATTTTTTCTTCACCAATAGCTGCAATTTCATCGGGAAGACATGCGCTGGTGCCGAATGAGGAAGAAATACGACTCGCCGTACTAATGGCCAAATCCGGGGTGAGACTTTCAAACCACGCTTTGATTTCAGCCACAGCTTTTAATCGTTTCTCCACCAATCCGTCGTCAGTACCAGTATCAAAAATACGAGCATATTCGGCCATGTTGCTCATTGATTGTCCTTGTTGATTTTACGCTTGGTGAGGGCTTCTTCCACCTTTTCGCGCAGTTGATCGAAACGATTCATTTTAGCGATATTTCGGAAAAGTTTACTTTCCGTCTCGTGAGTAAAATGATCCATATTTTCATTAGGTACGGCGTCAAGCTCCACCAAAATACGAAGTCGTTCGCCCTCTGTAAGATCGCGGAAGAAACGCAAATGGAGATTCTGATACTCCGTCTCATCAACGCGCGAGCTGCCGGTCATCTCTTCCTCCGGCGGTAAGATAATCTCGACCGACGCCGGCTCCACATCCTGGCCTGTTTTGACCCTGGTGCCGATGGAAGGCCTTGTTGCCTTAAGAAAATTGGGTGAACCTAAAACGGTTCGTTGCCCATGCCCACCAAGACGCACATCGTCTGATTCGAACCGCTTCATGTCGTCGTTCCATGCTCGGGCGTACAGTGTCACGGCAAGAGCATCGTCGTTCTCATCCCAGTCAAACTGGATAATGTTGTAAGCATAAGTGTAGGTGTCATCGAAGCTATCAGGTGTCGTAGCTCCAGCGGCAAGCATCATGAGGTCGCGCCCAGGTTCTACGTTTTGGACATCTACTGCTGCTAGGTGCTCATGGCCGGAAATGAAAACTCGAGCTCGGCTTCTTAAGAACCTCTTGGTCTCAGCCGAGTCGGCGTACCAATCAAGTGGATGATGAGTTAGCACCACCAGCTCTTCGCCGATCGCCTCATTCATAACCCGCTGGCGGGCTCCCAGAAGCAAATTTCCCTTTTCGTCTTTACGCCTCGAACAAATCAAAGCGGAGTTTAGTCGGACAAAGCGAATCGCTCGTCCATCGGCGAGCTCCACCCTACGCTCTGCACTGCTATTGCCGCTGCAGTCAAGCGGACACTGGTAAGCGTCGGCGAAGCGTCGGTACTCTTCAAAGCGAAGATAAAGGACCTCTCTTGCCACCGCCTCTTCAAGAAAGTCATCCAGCTTCGCTTCACCTTCGTTACCGATCGCCGCGAGCATCATTTCAGTCAATCCTTTGATCTGATCTCGATCGACATCGTGATTTCCTGGGACCATTTGAATATCAGCTGCCGTACAACCAACGCGGGAGGCAAGTTCATCAAGCCACAATCCAGCTGCGTCATACTCATGACGTTTGCCCGCATATGCGATGTCTCCGGTCACTAAGATCCCCGAAGCTGTTCTGGTAGGTAGTGCTGCCACGTGTGCGGCCGCATCTTCGATTAGCTGCCTTCGAGCGTCCTCATTGACTATTCGAATGCTGCTAGCTTTTTCTTGTCCGAAGTGAATATCGGAGAGGTGGATAAATACGGCCGCCAAACTGAACTCCTTGTTTGCCTCACGCAACTGATGTGAAAGGGACTGGAAGACTGTCCTTGCGCGCGACCTCAACCCTGGCCGGTACTTGCTTGTACCCAACAGAGCTATAAAACGGGCCAGTCGACGCCGAAAAAGTTACCTAGGGAGTAACGGGAAATGAATCGAAGCTAGCAAAATGCTATACCCACGTCCACCCGTGGTTGCTGCTGATGGTTGCGGCTCGCTGAGTGGGATCACGCTTGATCAGCCCTCTCCACGTCACGCCGCTAAAAACGCGTGATACTTAATGCCTCTGCTGGAATCTGAGCGATTGTCTGAATCACCTCAGCAGCAACCGAGACTATCACCCCGCTAATACCTTCCCCCGATGCTCGCCTCGTGGATCTTCGATATGGGCAATGTTGACGAACGCACTTGTCACTTCAGAGCATTGCCTTGGCAAGGAGAGCGTCCAGACACGAGATCAGAACACAATTGCGCCTTCCGGATGGCAACGCCACCCAGATAAAAAATTTTCGTGGGAGTAAATGTGGGAGTATTTTTTCAGACATGAAAAAGCCCAACCTTCTCAGATTGGGCTAACTCCTTGAATAATATGGTCGGGACGGAGTGATTCGAACACTCGACCCCTAGCACCCCATGCTAGTGCGCTACCGGACTGCGCTACGCCCCGACTAGGCGTGTTACTGGGTTCGCTTCGCAACGAAGCGATCAGGAATATACCGCAAGCTTTTGAAATGTGGAAGTATTTTAAAAGCCTGAATCATTTTTTCAAAACCACCAGCACATCTTCCAGTTCGGAGATCATCTGGCGGATCAGTTGCTTGTACTGGGTGGTGTCGTCTTTGGCTTCATCACCGGACATACGCTGGCGCGCGCCGCTGATGGTGAATCCCTGATCGTAAAGCAACGCACGGATCTGTCGGATCATCAGCACATCCTGGCGCTGATAATACCGACGGTTCCCGGTGCGTTTGACGGGGTTGAGTTGAGGAAACTCCTGCTCCCAATAGCGCAGCACGTGCGGTTTTACCGCACAAAGCTCGCTGACTTCACCAATGGTGAAGTAGCGTTTGCCTGGGATGACGGGTAGCTCGTCGTTATGACTTGGTTCCAGCATAAGCCTCAACTCGGGCCTTCAACTTCTGCCCTGGACGAAAGGTGACCACACGGCGAGCCGTGATCGGGATTTCTTCTCCCGTTTTTGGATTGCGGCCAGGCCGCTGGCGTTTGTCCCGCAGATCAAAATTGCCGAAACCGGACAATTTGACCTGTTCGTTGTCTTCCAGAGCGTGTCTGATCTCTTCAAAAAACAGCTCGACCAATTCCTTGGCCTCGCGCTTGTTCAGACCCAACTCTTCGTACAGACGTTCCGCCATCTCAGCTTTCGTCAAAGCCCCCATACGTCACTTCCTTAACGTGGCGTTCAACCTTTGTTCGAGCGAGGTGAGGATATTTTGTGTCGTGGCATTCACCTCATCGTCATTAAGAGTGCGCGATGGATGCTGCCAGGTCAAGCCAACTGCAAGGCTTTTTCTATGCGGATCAATGCCTTTACCCTGATAGACGTCAAATAGCCTGAGGTCTGTCAGCCATTCCCCTGCATTTTCACGGATTACATCCAGAACAGCAGTAGCGGCGACTTCACGATCGGCGATCAGGGCCAGGTCACGACGCACTTCAGGGAAGCGCGACAACTCGCTGAATTTAGGCATCTTGCCCGAGGCCACCTCGGCCAGGACCAGTTCGAAGACGAAGACCGGGCGGTCGAGCCCAAGGGTTTTCGACAGTTCCGGGTGGATGGCGCCGACGAAGCCCACCAGGCGACCTTCGCGCTCGATACGCGCAGTCTGGCCTGGGTGCAGCGCCGGATGGTTGCCTGGCACAAATGTGAAGTCGTCCAGTGCACCGGCAAAGCCCAGTACCGCTTCCACGTCCGCTTTAACGTCGAAGAAGTCCACGGCATCCCGGTCTTGCGCCCAGCCTTCCGGCAAGCGGCTGCCGCAAACAACACCGGCCAGCATCGGCTCTTGCTTCAGGCCGTCGAGTTGACCGACAAACCGCAGGCCGCTTTCGAACATGCGCACGCGGTCTTGCTGACGGTTCAGGTTATGGGAAAGGGCTTTCACCAGGCCTGGCCACAGGGATGAACGCATGGCGGCCATGTCGTTGGAGATCGGGTTGGCCAGCAGCAGCGGCTCGACGCCCGGGTTGAACAGTTCGAACTGCTTCGGATCGATGAAGCTGTAGGTCACCGCTTCCTGATAGCCACGGGCGACCAGCAGACGACGCAGCTCAGGCAGGTGCGCACGCGCTTCTGCCTTGGGTTGCGGCGCCAGGCGCGCTTGCGGGTAACGAACCGGCAGGCGGTTGTAACCGTACAGGCGAGCCAACTCTTCGATCAGATCGACTTCCAGGCTGATATCGAAGCGATGGCTTGGCACTTCAACATGCCACTGCCCTTCCCCACCCGCAGAAATGTTCAACCCGAGGGCCGACAGCAGTTGTTCGATTTCAGCCGGGGCGATGACCAGGCCAAGCATTTGCTCAACGCTTTTGGCGCGCAGGGTGATCGGCGCAACGGACGGCAGATGCTGTTCGCTGACAATCTCAGTGATCGGGCCGGCTTCGCCACCGGTGATTTCCAGCAGCAGGCCAGTGGCGCGCTCCATGGCTTCACGGGCGAGCTTCCAGTCCACACCGCGCTCATAGCGATGTGACGCATCGGTGTGCAGGCCGTAGGAGCGGGCCTTGCCAGCGATAGCAATCTGGTCGAAGAACGCACTTTCAAGGAATACGTCGCGCGTGGTCGCGGACACACCGCTGTGCTCGCCCCCCATCACACCGGCAATCGCCAGGGCGCGGGAATGGTCAGCGATCACCAGGGTGTCGGCGCGCAGGCTGACTTCCTGGCCGTCGAGCAGAACCAGCTTCTCGCCTTCTTCGGCCATGCGCACGCGAATGCCGCCATTGATTTCAGCGAGATCGAAAGCGTGCAGCGGCTGGCCCAGTTCAAGCATCACGTAGTTGGTGATATCGACGGCCGCGTCGATGCTGCGCACGTCGGCGCGACGCAGGCGCTCAACCATCCACAGCGGGGTTGGCCTGGACAGGTCGACGTTGCGGATCACACGCCCCAGGTAACGCGGGCAGGCGTTTGGTGCCAGTACTTCGATCGGTCGCACTTCATCGTGCACCGCAGCCACTGCGGCCACCACTGGACGAGTGACTGGCGCGTTGTACAGCGCGCCCACTTCACGTGCCAGGCCAGCCAGGGACAGGCAGTCGCCACGGTTCGGAGTCAGGTCGACCTCGATGCTGGCGTCTTCCAGCTCCAGGTAGACGCGAATGTCCTGGCCCACTGGCGCATCGCCCGGCAGTTCCATCAGGCCGTCGTTGCCCTCGCCTACTTGCAGCTCCGCCTGGGAGCACAGCATGCCGTTGGACTCGACGCCACGCAGCTTGGCTTTCTTGATCTTGAAGTCGCCCGGCAGTTCGGCACCGATCATGGCGAACGGGATCTTCAGGCCCGGGCGCACGTTAGGCGCTCCGCACACGACCTGGAACGTTTGTGCGCCATTGCTGACCTGGCACACACGCAATTTGTCAGCATCGGGGTGTTGCTCGGTGCTCAGCACCTCGCCCACCACCACACCACTGAAAACACCGGCGGCCGGCGTAACGCTATCGACCTCAAGACCGGCCATCGACAGACGCGCAACCAGCGCATCGCGATCTACCTGCGGGCTTACCCAGCCGCGCAGCCATTGTTCACTGAATTTCATCCTGCTCTCCTAAAGATTCGTTACGACTAGCGAAATTGCGCGAGGAACCGCAAGTCGTTGTCGAAGAACAGACGCAAGTCGTTCACGCCGTAACGCAGCATGGCCAGACGCTCAACGCCCATGCCGAAGGCAAAGCCCGAGAACTCTTCCGGATCGATCCCGGACATGCGCAGCACGTTGGGGTGAACCATGCCGCAGCCCATCACTTCCAGCCAGCCAGTCTGCTTGCAGACGCGGCAGCCTTTACCGCTGCACATCACGCATTCCATGTCGACTTCTGCGGATGGCTCGGTGAACGGGAAGAATGATGGACGGAAACGCACCGCCAGCTCTTTCTCGAAGAACACTCGCAGGAACTCTTCGATGGTGCCCTTGAGGTCGGCGAAGTTGATGTCGCGATCAACCAGCAGGCCTTCGACCTGGTGGAACATCGGCGAGTGGGTGATATCTGAGTCGCTACGGTACACACGGCCTGGGCAGACAATGCGGATCGGCGGCTTGTTCGCTTCCATGGTGCGGACCTGTACCGGCGAGGTATGGGTGCGCAACAGCATGTTTGCATTGAAATAGAAGGTGTCGTGCATCGACCGGGCCGGGTGATGGCCTGGGATGTTGAGCGCCTCGAAGTTGTGATAGTCGTCTTCGACCTCAGGGCCTTCGGCAATGCCGTAGCCGATGTGGGTGAAGAACTGCTCGATGCGTTCCAGAGTCCGGGTGATCGGATGCAGACCGCCCGAGGCCTGGCCGCGACCAGGCAGGGTTACATCAATGGACTCGGCGGCGAGTTTGGCCGCGAGATCGGCCTCCTCCATGGTCGCCTTGCGCGCATTGAGCACCTCTGTGACACGCTCCTTGGCAACGTTGATCAGCGCGCCGACTTGCGGGCGCTCTTCAGCCGGCAAATTTCCCAGGGTCTTCATCACCTGAGTCAATTCACCCTTTTTGCCAAGGTAGTGAACCCGGATTTGCTCCAGGGCATTGATATCTTCAGCGCTTTGCACAGCCTCAAGAGCTTGAGCGACGAGCGCGTCCAGGTTTTCCATGTACAGACTCCAGATACAAAATAGGGGAAGAGCTTGAAGGCTCTTCCCCTATTTATGACGTTTACCACCTTGGGCTACAGGCGCAGCCCAGGGTGACTGTCGGGGGTACTTAAGCCAAGGTGGCTTTAGCTTTCTCGACAATCGCAGCAAACACCGCTTTTTCGTTCACGGCCAGTTCAGCCAGAACCTTACGGTCGATTTCGATGGACGCTTTTTTCAGGCCAGCGATGAAACGGCTGTAGGACAGACCGTTAACACGTGCACCAGCATTGATACGAGCGATCCACAGAGCGCGGAACTGACGTTTTTTCTGACGACGGTCGCGGTAGGCGTATTGGCCTGCCTTGATTACCGCTTGCTTGGCAACACGGAATACGCGTGAGCGTGCGCCGTAGTAGCCTTTAGCGAGTTTCAGAATTTTTTTGTGACGTTTACGGGCAATGACGCCACGCTTTACACGAGCCATGAGTTACTTCCTCTATTCTTGATCCAAAAATTAACGAAGGCGCAGCATGCGCTCGACTTTTGCCACGTCAGACGGATGCAGCAAGCTGCTACCGCGCAGTTGACGCTTACGCTTGGTCGACATTTTGGTCAGGATGTGGCTCTTGAAAGCGTGCTTGTGCTTGATACCGTTAGCAGTTTTCAGAAACCGCTTAGCAGCACCACTTTTAGTCTTCATCTTTGGCATGTTCGGATACTCCGCATTCAGTTGATAAACATAATCAGAAGGCCTGCCGTGCCCTGTTGATTACTTCTTCTTTTTCGGGGCGATGACCATGATCAGCTGGCGTCCTTCCATCTTAGGATGCTGTTCGACCGAACCGTACTCGAGCAGGTCAGCTTCAACCCGCTTGAGGAGTTCCATCCCCAGCTCCTGGTGGGCCATCTCACGGCCGCGGAATCGCAAGGATACCTTGGCCCTGTCCCCATCACTCAGGAAACGTACCAGGTTGCGCAGTTTTACCTGGTAATCCCCTTCCTCCGTCCCTGGACGAAACTTGATTTCTTTTACTTGAATCTGCTTCTGGTTCTTCTTCGCCGCGGCAACCTGCTTCTTCTTTTCGAAGATCGACTTGCCGTAGTCCATCACCCGGCAAACGGGTGGGATTGCATCGGCGGAGATTTCCACCAGGTCCAACTTGGACTCTTCTGCAATACGAAGCGCTTCATCAATCGAGACGATGCCAATCTGCTCGCCGTCAGCGCCAATTAACCGAACCTCGCGTGCCGAGATATTCTCGTTGATCGGGGCTTTCGGTGCAGCTCGTTTATCTTGTCTCATTTCACGCTTAATAATAATTACTCCGAATCTGGGCGACCACGCCGGGAAACCGCTTGCGCGAGGAACTCAGCGAACTGGGCGACGGGCATCGAGCCCAGGTCAGCACCTTCACGAGTACGCACAGCGACAGTCTGCATCTCGACTTCCCGATCTCCGATAACCAAAAGATAGGGAACCTTGAGCAAAGTATGCTCGCGGATTTTAAAGCCGATCTTTTCATTTCTCAAGTCGGACTTGGCACGAAATCCGCTTTCGTTGAGAGTTTTTTCAACTTCAGCAGCAAAATCCGCCTGTTTATCAGTGATATTCATGATCACTGCCTGAGTCGGAGCCAGCCACGCAGGGAACGCACCCTCGTAGTGCTCGATCAGGATACCGACGAACCGTTCGAACGAGCCGAGGATCGCCCGGTGCAGCATAACCGGGTGTTTACGACTGTTATCTTCGGAGACGTATTCGGCTCCCAAACGGACCGGCAGGTTAAAATCGAGCTGCAAGGTACCACATTGCCAGACACGGCCAAGGCAATCTTTCAACGAGAACTCGATCTTCGGCCCGTAGAAGGCCCCCTCACCCGGCTGCAGATCGTACGCAAGGCCCGCACTGTCTAGCGCTGCGGCCAGGGCCGCTTCGGCGCGATCCCACAGCTCGTCGGAACCGACGCGCTTTTCCGGACGAGTGGACAGCTTCATCTCGACTTCGGTAAAGCCGAAATCACGATAAACGTCCATGGTCAGCTTGATGAACGCGGCGGATTCGGCCTGCATCTGCTCTTCTGTACAGAAGATGTGGGCGTCGTCCTGGGTGAAGCCGCGCACACGCATGATGCCGTGCAGCGCACCCGATGGCTCGTTACGGTGGCAGGCACCGAACTCGGCCAGGCGCATCGGCAACTCGCGATAGCTCTTCAGGCCTTGATTGAACACCTGCACGTGGCATGGGCAGTTCATCGGCTTGATGGCGTAGTCGCGGTTTTCCGACTGGGTGGTGAACATATTGTCGGCGTAGTTGGCCCAGTGCCCGGATTTCTCCCACAGGCTGCGATCAACGACCTGCGGGGTCTTGATCTCCAGGTAACCGTTGTCGCGCTGAACCTTGCGCATGTACTGCTCGAGCACCTGGTACAGGGTCCAGCCGTTCGGGTGCCAGAACACCATGCCCGGCGCTTCTTCCTGGAGGTGGAACAGGTTCAGGCGCTTGCCGATCTTGCGGTGGTCGCGTTTTTCGGCCTCCTCGATGCGCTGGATATAAGCGGCCAGCTGCTTCTTGTCAGCCCAGGCAGTGCCGTAGATGCGTTGCAGTTGCTCGTTCTTCGCGTCGCCGCGCCAGTAGGCACCGGACAGCTTGGTCAGCTTGAACGACTTGAGGAAGCGCGTGTTCGGCACGTGGGGACCACGGCACATGTCGACGTATTCTTCGTGGTAGTACAGGCCCATGGCCTGCTCGTCCGGCATGTCTTCCACCAGGCGCAGCTTGTAGTCTTCGCCACGCGCAGTGAACACGTCGATCACTTCGGCGCGCGGGGTGACTTTCTTGATGACGTCGTAATCTTTTTCGATCAGGGCGTGCATGCGCTGTTCGATAGCGGCCAGATCGTCCGGGGTGAAAGGACGCTCGTAGGCGATGTCGTAATAAAAGCCTTCGTCGATGACCGGGCCGATCACCATCTTCGCAGTCGGATACAGCTGCTTGACCGCATGGCCAATCAAGTGCGCGCAGGAGTGGCGAATGATCTCCAACCCCTCTTGATCCTTGGGCGTGATGATTTGCAGGCTGGCATCGGAGGTGATCAGGTCGCTGGCGTCAACCAGCTTGCCATCGACCTTGCCGGCCACGGTGGCCTTGGCCAGGCCAGCACCAATGGATGCGGCGACCTCGGCTACGGAAACCGAATGATCGAATGAACGTTGACTGCCGTCGGGAAGAGTAATAGTTGGCATGGCGCCTCCTCTCCTAGTGGTGACCCCTACCAAAGGTCACGTGGGTTGGGATGAGCCAGTACAAGATCCAACACCAGGCCGTTCAATGATGAACGCCTGCCTTACAGCGGCAGGAGCCTTTCGGCCAACCGATAATCGAACCACAGTGACTGGAGTGAGCAGAAAAGAAACATGGCAAGGCGGCAAATGGCGCACCCGGAATTAGCCAAGCCAAGGATGCTAGCACAGATGAACGGTCACCGCGCCGGCAGTATCCGCTGCAAAGACAAATTCCAGCCTTTATAGCTGCAAAAGTGAACTTGAGCTGTACGCCACACCTCAAACCCACTGAGAATCGCCGTTCGTCCTCGAATCAAAGGAGCATCCCATGATGCGTTTTACCTCGACCCTTGCTTTCGCCGCTACCCTGAGCCTCCTTTCCCTCGGCGCGCAGGCTGCCGCTCCATCCAATTGGCCAGCCGGTGCCCGTGACAGTTTCGTCAGCGACTGCAGCGCGGCCGCCAGCCAGAACGTAGACGTCAAGACTGCCAAGGCCCACTGCGAATGTGGCGCCGACAAGATCAACGCCGAATTGAGCACTGCGGAAATCAAGGAGCTCATGACTAACCAGAACGCCAGCCCGGAGCTTAAAAACAAAGCAGTCGCGGCTATTTCGTCCTGCAAAGTCGTGAAGAAAAAGTAAGACCGGCCTGGGATCAGACGACCGTTTTGCCAGGAAAACAGCCCGAAAACTGCCATTTCGCACAAATTACGCAGCTTTTACGGCTTTTTTTACCAGCTGATATTTCACGCCGAAGCCCCGTAGATCGGGGCTTTCAGCCGACACAAGTAGCAAACGCAACGCTATTGATTAGCAAACAATGCCTTGGGGGGGCTCCCAAGCCGAACATTTCGACTATGATAGCCCGGTGTGCCCAGTTGGCCTGAGCAGCACAGCACTACTGAAAATATATGTTTCTTGGAGATACACCATGTCTAATCGCCAAACCGGCACCGTTAAATGGTTCAACGATGAAAAAGGCTTCGGCTTCATCACTCCTCAAGGTGGCGGTGACGACCTGTTCGTACACTTCAAAGCTATCGAAAGCGACGGTTTCAAAAGCCTGAAAGAAGGCCAAACCGTTTCCTTCGTGGCTGAGAAAGGCCAAAAGGGTATGCAAGCTGCACAGGTTCGCGGCGAGTAATTCTCCGCTGAGCTAAAAAAACCCCGTCCATGTGACGGGGTTTTTTATGGGCGTTGCAAAAGCCTGGAAACGATCAGCCGCAATTAACGCGCGTGATCACCAGGTTGTCATCGGTGTTCAGGTTCAGGCGGTCGGAGCGGTATTCCAGCGTGATCATATCGTTGGGCTTGAGGATCCGCGCGTTCTGTGCGCCAGCACGGGTACGGGCCTGCTCCAGCAACTGCGGCGAGGCTTTCTGGCCAATGCTGAATTCGGCGGCCTTCGACTCACAGCGGCTATGACCGGCATCGGTCACGGCGGCGTCTTTGGCTGGCTCAGAGGCACCCGGGGTGCTGCAACCCGCCAACGCGAGTGCTGCCAACAAAGTACCGAATGATGCGAGCTTCCAAGGCATGAAGCCTCCTATTGAAAAATGAACAGAGATCGTGCGACAGCGGTCTGGCTGATAGGTTTCAAAACGTAAACCGCCGATAGGTAAGTCTGCCCGACTATCAGCAGGCATTCGCCCGATCAATCGTGACCAAATATGAGCGTAATCAGTAGATGTCGATGTAATCGAACGGCGGCTTCGGCCAGTTCTGCTTCAGCGCATTGAAAATCTGTGTAACCCAGACCTCGTCGCTGGCCGCGACGTTGCCGACGTAACCGGAACCCTTGGCCCAGGTCTCCAGGCGGAACAGCAGGCCATCGATGTCAGTGCCTCCCACCACCCCGGAAGATATGTAGGCAATTCCGGCCCTGGTCACACGCAACTGGGTATGCTCGTCATCACTGGCACTGGCGATCAGTTGACGCACGGCGGCCAGTGTCAGGTTCTCGGGGTTATTCAAATCGATCTGCACGCGGGGTCCCCCGGCAATTAAACAGGGAGACAGTGTCGCACAGCACCTGCTTCATGCCTAAGTAGCAGTGCCAAGCGCCGCGCAAAATGATTAACTGCGCCGGTTAGAGCCGCGTTCCAGCGCATTGCCCAGCATTTCAACCCGTGAGACTTCCATGACCACCGTAACGCTCCAAGCCGACATCAAAGCCAAATGGCCCCAAGGACAAAGCTCCTACAGCCCAGGAAGCCCGGAAGAACTGGCAATCATCGGTATCGACCTGCTGGTCAAGGAACTCGGCACCCAGGCGGCACAGGCATTCATCGGCCAGGTATTCGAAAAATACCCGGCCGATCACATGGGGGCACCAGACCCCGAGCGTGAATAAGAACCGGCTGGCGAACGTCGACCGGGTTACTTCAGGCGTGCCAGGCGCTCGGTGAGCAGATCGAAGAAGCCCTGGGCGTCGCCGTTCTCAACCCAGAACACATTTTTTGTCTGCTTCAGGCCGTCGTACCAATCAACGATGGTCTGGCCGAAGGTCGGGCCTTCGCGGCTGTCCACCACCATATTGGCCTGACGCCCTGTGAACAAGGACGGCTTGAGCAGGTAGGCGATGACAGTGGCGTCATGTACCGGGCCGCCCGGGATGCCGTAGTGTTCCATATCGCCCTTGACGTATTCATTGAGAATATCGCCGACGACCTTGCTCGCGTTGTTATTGATGTCGGCGATCTTCTTCAGGCGCGCCTCGCTGGTCAGCACCTTGTGGGTCACATCCAGCGGCAGGTAGGTCAGCTTGACGCCACTCTTGAGCACAATCTCGGCTGCAATCGGATCGGCGAACAGGTTGAACTCGGCAACCGGGGTGATATTGCCGCCGTTGAAGTGCGCGCCACCCATCACCACCACTTCCTTGATGCCTTGGGTGATTTCCGGGTCCTGGGTCAAGGCCAGCGCCAGGTTGGTCTGCGGACCGAGCATGGCAATGGTGATGCTGTGAGGCTTGGCCGCACGCAGGGTCTTGATCAGGTAATCAACGGCGTTGCCTTCAGCCAGGCCCTTTTTAGGCTCATGGACGGTGACGCCGGAAATACCTTCTTTGCCATGGATGTTCTCGGCATAGATCGGTGTGCGCAACAGCGGCTTGGGTGCTCCGGCGTACACCGGGATTTCTTCACGCCCGGCCCACTCGCGGGCCAGGCGCGCGTTACGCGAGGTCTTGTCCAGGCGTACGTTGCCGGCGACGGTGGTCAGCGCACGAATGTTCAATTCGTCCGGGGAAGCCATGGCGAAGAGCAAGGCTACCACATCGTCGGCACCTGGGTCGGTGTCGATGATCAAGTCGATTTTTTCCGCCGCTTGGGCGCTGGCAGCAGTGAGTGCGGACAAAAGCAGGACACTCCGAAACAGATTTTTCAGGGTTGGCAGACCACGTTGCATAAAACACTCCTTGTCGTTGGGAAACTCTAGAAGGTTACGCCGGAGACCAGCGCGATATTGCAGTAAGGCTGGCACTCGCCGGTACGCACGACAGCGCGCGCGCTACGGCTCAGTTGCTTGAATTGTTCATGGCTGAGCAGACGTCGCTCGCCGAGGGCGGCCTGTTCAGCCAAAGCATCCAGCTCCGTCAGCGCGGGTGGCTGCTTGAGCAGGATTTCTTCCGCCAGCACGTGGCTTTCCACCTGCATTTCACTGAGCACGATACGCAAGGTGCTGATGAAGTCGGGAATGCCCTGGGTCAGCGCCAGGTCGATCAACTCGACCCCGGGCGGCACTGGCAGGCCGGCGTCGCCGATCACCAGGATGTCACCATGGCCCAGGGATGCGATCAAACGCGACAAGGCGATATTGAGCAGAGGGGTCTTTTTCATAAAAGCACAAAACCTTGAACGTCATGCAGCGTAGGAATGGAGGGTTGCGCACCAGCACGGGTGACTGACAAGGCTGCCGCGACCTGGCCGAAACGGATGGCCTCGGCTTCGCTTTTGCCACTGGCCAGTGCTGCGGCAAAACCACCGACAAAGGTATCGCCGGCAGCGGTGGTATCCACCGCCTTGACCTTGGGCGCCACCAGGTGCTCAAAGCCCTGGCCATCGGCAAACAACGCCCCCTGGGCGCCCAGGGTGATGATGACTTTGCCCGCCCCCGCCTTGATCAGGTGGGTCGCCGCGACCTTGGCACTGTCGAGGGAGTCGACTGTCACGCCGCTCAGTGCGCTGGCTTCGCTTTCGTTGGGAATCAGGTAGTCGACCGAGGCGTACCAGTCGGCAGGCAACGGGCCGCTGGCCGGCGCCGGGTTGAGGATCACGGTCTTGCCCAGTTCACGACCGCGCTTGAGGGTATAGCCCACGGTATCCATCGGCACTTCCAGCTGGCAGATAATCACATCGGCGGCCTGCAGCACCGCATCGGACGCCTGCAGTGAGGCGGGGGTCAGCTCGCCGTTGCTGCCGGCAACGATCACGATCGCGTTCTGGCTGCTGTCGTCCACCACAATCAAGGCCACGCCACTGGAACCGTCCACGGTGCTCACCGCCTGGCAATCGATACCTTCCACCAGCAAGGCGCCACGCAGTTCAGTGCCATAGGCATCACTACCGACACAGCCGATCATTGCCACATCGGCCCCCAGTCGCGCCGAGGCCACGGCCTGGTTGGCGCCCTTGCCGCCAGGCACCGTGGAAAACGTCTGGCCGACCAGGGTCTCACCGGCACGGGGCAGCCGATTCGCGCGGGTGACCAGGTCCATGTTCAAGCTGCCTATTACCACTACTTTTGCTGGCATACATCAGTACTCATCAATTCGGTTCAGCGGTATTGGGCGAACACACCGGCGACGGGCGCCGTCGATTCACGCAACACGATGCTCGGCGTCACGATGCGTTGATCGATCGGCAGTTGGGGGGTTGCAATTCGTCGCAGTAAAAGCTCGGCCGCGGTCTCGCCCAGTTGCAGGATCGACTGCCCGACCGTGGTCAGCGCCGGGTACACGTAGCGGCCCATTTGAATGTCATCGAAACCGATCACCGACAGTTCACCGGGCACGCGGATATTGCGCTCCGCCGCCGCGCGCAACACGCCGAAGCCGATCATGTCGTTGCTGGCAAAAATCGCGCTGGGCGGGTTCTGCGCCAGCAATTGCACGGCAGCAGCATAACCGCCGGTGCTGGTGAAGTCGCTTTCCTGGATGCGATTGGCCACCACCGCCACACCGGCCTCATGGAGCGCACGCTGGTAACCCGCCAGGCGCATTTGCGCGACGCGGGTGTGGGCCGGGCCGCCGATGCAGGCGATGTCCCGATGCCCCAGCTCAAGCAAGTGCCGGGTCGCCAGGTAGGCGCCTTCCTCGTGGTCGATGCGTACCAGGTCGACATCGATGCCATCCAGCGCCCGGTCGACAATCACCATGGGCGTGCGCACGGCGCTCAAGCCTGCGGCGAGGCCGCTGTCATCACCGCCTACCGAAGTCACGATCAAGCCATCAACGCGCTTCTCCAGCAACACCCGCAAATAGCTGCGTTGTTTTTCCGCGTTGTCGTCGGAGTTGCAGAGAATCACGCAGTAGCCGTTACGCTCACAATAATCCTCGATGCCCCGGGCCAGCTCGGCAAAATACGGGTTGAGGCTGTTGGGCACCAGCAATCCGATGGTGGCCGTGGTCTTGGCCTTGAGCGAACGCGCGACGGCACTGGGCACGTAGTCGAGTTGCTTGATCGCCGCTTCAACCTTGATCCGTACCGGCTCGCTCACCGGGCGCGTCTTGTTCACCACATGGGACACGGTGGTGTAGGAAATACCTGCAATCGCGGCCACATCCTTGATCGTTGCCATGGTTCAGCCTCGCCGACTGGCACGACGGCTGCGATAAGTATCCAGGACCACGGCAATCACGATCACGGCACCGGTTATGATGCGCTTGGTGGGTTCCGTGGCACCGATCTGCGCCAGGCCGGCGGCCAATACCGAAATAATCAACACACCGAAGAAGGTACTGATCACCGAACCACGCCCGCCCATCAGGCTGGTGCCGCCGATCACCACTGCGGCGATCACTTGCAGCTCGAGGCCGGCACCGGCATTCGGGTCTGCCGCTTCCAGGCGCGAAATCTGGAACAGCGCCGCCACACCGGCCAGCAGGCCCATGAGGCTGAACACCAGGATCTTGTACGGCTTGGGATTGATCCCGGCCAGGCGTACAGCTTCTTCGTTGGTGCCGATACCGATCAGGTAACGACCGAATACGGTGCGGGTCAATACCAGCTGGGCGGCAATGATCACCAGCAAAGCGATGATAAACGACGGCGAAATGCCGAAGGCGATCGGGTTGGACAGCCAGGCAAACGAATCGCCGATATAGGCCGTGCGCGAGCCGGTCATCTGGTACGCGACGCCCCGGGCCATTTCCAACACGCCGAGGGACACGATAAACGAGGGAATGCGCCAGGCCACCGTGATCGAGCCGGTGATAGTGCCGGCCAACGCGGCGCAGCCCATGCCGAGCAAGGCCGCCGGCAAGACACTCCAGCCCCACCCGAGAATCGCCACGCTGACCGCCGATGCCGCCAACGCCAGTACCGAGCCCACCGATAGGTCGATACCGCCGATGATCAGGATGAAGGTCATGCCCACCGCCAGCACCATCAGGTCAGGAATCTGGTTGGCCAGGGTGCTGAACGTGTCATAGGACAGGAAGTGATCACTGAGCACCGAAAACAGCGCGATCATCGCCAGCAATGCACCGGCCAGCCCCAGGTAGGTGCCAAGGCCGTAGAAGTTGCCGCCGGTTTTACCGGGGAAAGTTGTTAGTTTCATGGGGTATCCCTAAGCACTGCGTCGTTGAGCAGCGCATCACGTTTCTGATAGCCGGCAAAGGCGGCGGCAAGCAATTCGTCCTGGGTCCAGCTGTCGCGCTCGAAGGTTTCGATCAAGCGCCCGGCGGACAGCACGCCGATGCGGTCGCAGATCAGCATGAGTTCACGCAGGTCGCTGGACACCACCACCAGCGCCTTGCCCTGGCGAGTCAATTCACCCAGCAAGGCATAAATGTCGAACTTGGCACCGACATCGATGCCGCGGGTGGGCTCGTCGAACAGCATCACCGAGCAGTCGCGCTCCAGCCAGCGGCCGATCACCACTTTCTGCTGGTTGCCACCGGACAGTTCGGACACCAATTGCGCCGGGCTGGAACTGCGGATCCGCATGGCATCGATCTGGCGCTTGGCCAAGGCAGTTTCATCGCGGCTATTAACCAGGCCGCCAGCGGAAATTTCCGGCATGTTGCCCAATGCGATATTCGCACTGATCGACTGGGTCAGCAGCAGCCCTTCGCCCTTGCGGTCTTCGGTGATCAGGGCAATGCCATGACCCACGGCATCCACTGGCGAGCGAATACTCACCACCCGGGCCGGCGAACCCAAAGCCACAGTGCCGCTGTCGGCCAGGTCGGCACCGAAGATAAGCCGCAGTAGCTCTGTACGACCGGCGCCGATCAGGCCGGAGATGCCATAGATCTCACCGGCACGCACTTCAAAGGATACGTCGCGGACCTTGTCCGAGCGGGTCAGGCCCTTCACGGTCAGGGCCGGGCCGCCGAGGCTGCGCGGCCCCAGGTCGATGTGTTCACCCAACTCCCGGCCCACCATCAAGGTGACCAGTTGTTCGCTGTTGTAATTGGCCATCGGCTCGACGCAGACCAGCTTGCCGTCGCGCAGTACCGCAATGCGCTGGGCGACACGGGCCAGTTCTTCGAGCCGGTGCGAAATATAAATGATCGCCACGCCCCGGGCCTGCAGGCGGGTGATTTGCTCAAACAGCATCTCTACTTCGCGGGCCGTGAGCATCGCGGTGGGCTCGTCGAGGATCAGTACATGGCAGTCGCCGATCAGGTTGCGGGCGATCTCGACCATCTGTTGATGGCCGATGCCGAGGCTACCGACCAGAGTGTCCGGGTCGATGGCGTCCAGGCCGACTTGAGCCATGGCCTCGATCGCAGCCTTGCGCAATTGCTTGCGGCTGATCCAGCCACAGTGGCTGGGCAGGTTATCCAGAAACAGGTTTTCAGCGACGGTCAGCGTCGGCAGCAGATTGAGTTCCTGCATGACCATGCGCACGCCCAACGCTTCAGCCTGGGTACGGCTGGCCGGACGGTAATCCTGCCCCTGGAATTGCATGTGCCCGGTGGTCGGGGTGACCAGCCCACCGACGATCTTCGACAAGGTACTCTTGCCCGCGCCGTTTTCACCGGTCAGCGCCAGTACTTCACCCCGGTTAAGCGTGAGGGTAATGTCGGCCAGAACCGGTTGGGCATAGGTCTTACCGATACCGCTGACCGAGAGGACAGCGTTCGGGGCGGAAGATGACATAGGAAAATCTCCAGGCGTCCGCCCAGGACGGGCGGACGCTGTTGGGTGCTGCCAGGATTACTTCTTGAGGACGAGTTCGACCGGGGTTTCGATCATGCCGTCCTTGGCATCGACTTTCTCACCCTTGACCAGCTTGAGGGCGTTCTGGATACCGAACACCGCTTGCTGCGCAGCCGCCTGGTCGGCGGTCGCCAGCACACGACCGTCCTGCAGCATCGGCTTGATGGCGTCGATGTTGTCATAACCCACCACCAGCACCTTACCGGCCTTGCCTGCCGCACGTACGGCGGAGACGGCGCCCAGGGCCATGTTGTCGTTACCGGCCAGCAGCGCCTTGAGGTCCGGGTGTTCGCTGAGCATGGCCGAGGCCACTTTCTGGCCCTGGTCAATTTCCCAGTTGCCGGACTGGGTGGAAACGATCTTCATACCGGCAGCGTCCATCGCATCCTTGAAGCCCGCGGTGCGCTGCTGGGCGTTGGTGGTGGTCGGTACGCCTTCGATAATGCCGACCTTGTCGCCGGCAGCCAGTTGCTTGGCCAGGTAGTCGCCCACCAGTTTGGCGCCTTTGCGGTTGTCGGGGCCGACGAAGGGAATATCGAGGTTTTTGCTTTTCAGCACGTCCGGGTCCAGGCGGTTATCGATGTTGACGATCTTGATCCCGGCTTTAGAGGCATCCTCCAGCACTTTTACCAGGGCCTTGGAATCAGCAGGCGCGATAACGATGGCATTGACCTTGGCCAGGATCATCTGCTTGACGATACCGATTTGCGCGCTGGTATCGGTTTCGTCCTTGATGCCGTTGGTGATCATGTCGAAATCGGCGGCGTGGTCTTTCTGATACGCCTTGGCACCGTCCTGCATGGTCACGAAAAATTCGTTGGCGAGGGACTTCATCACCAGGCCGACCTTGGGTTTGGCGGCAGCGTCATCAGCGAATGCAGGGGAGAAAGGTAAGGCGGCGGATGCGGCAGCAAGCACAGCGACAGCAAGAAGACGTCCGGCGAATGGCAGCTTCATGGGTTCACTCCGATCTTATGATTATTGTGAGCAACGCGTGCACCGAAGTGTGCTTCGGCGGCCCTCCCACCCGGGTGGCTGATACGAGCTGACAGGAGACTCTAATGAGGGTCTCGTGAAACATCTCGCAAACGTTTGCGTTAGCCAAACTATGAGAACCTTGTCGAGATTTGTCAACGGTAGAACATGGCCTTTCATGCAAGACCTACAGCCCCGGCTCTCCCGTCCTGCGAAGGCCGCTCCTAAACATCTGCCACGTTCGGTCGTTCTCTGAAACGACAGGTTTGGCGCGGCACTCAGGATTCTTTCGTCATAACTTTCGGACAACCGAACGCCACACCCCAGGTTGTTCGGAAAGCCGGACACCCAGCAAGCAAAACCTCATCGCTCAATCAGTAAAAATTTATATATATCAACAAGTTAATTTATATGCTCGAACATATTCGGCATGGTACAGATCCTGCTCCTACACAGCGCCTGGAGGCATTCAGCAATGCCCAGGTGTTCTAGATGAACCTGCTACAGCACTCATCAAAAACCAGAGAGAAAAATAATGAAATCTGCATTGAAGAACTTTGTTCCGGGGGCGTTGGCCCTTCTGCTGCTGTTCCCCGTTGCCGCCCAGGCAAAGGAGGTTGAATCCAAGACCAAACTGTCCAACGTGGTGATCCTCGCCACCGGCGGCACCATTGCCGGCGCGGGCGCCAGCGCCGCCAACAGTGCGACGTACCAGGCTGCCAAAGTCGGTATCGAGCAATTGATCGCCGGAGTTCCTGAGCTTAGCCAGATCGCCAATGTGCGTGGCGAGCAAGTGATGCAAATTGCGTCCGAAAGCATCAACAACGAGAACCTGCTGCAACTGGGTCGCCGCGTCGCCGAACTGGCCGACAGCAAGGACGTGGACGGCATCGTGATCACCCACGGTACCGACACCCTGGAAGAGACCGCCTACTTCCTGAACCTGGTGGAAAAAACCGACAAGCCTATCGTGGTGGTCGGCTCCATGCGCCCAGGCACCGCCATGTCGGCCGACGGCATGCTCAACCTGTACAACGCCGTCGCCGTGGCCGGCAGCAAGGATGCACGCGGAAAAGGCGTACTGGTGACCATGAACGACGAGATCCAATCGGGTCGCGACGTCAGCAAGATGATCAATATCAAGACCGAAGCCTTCAAGAGCCCATGGGGCCCGCTGGGCATGGTCGTTGAAGGCAAGTCCTACTGGTTCCGCCTGCCGGCCAAGCGTCACACCATGGACTCGGAATTCGACATCAAGAACATCAAGAGCCTGCCCGATGTTGAAATCGCCTACGGCTACGGTAACGTGAGCGACACCGCCTACAAGGCACTGGCCCAGGCTGGCGCCAAAGCCATCATCCACGCCGGCACCGGCAATGGTTCGGTGTCGTCCAAAGTGGTTCCTGCGCTGGTGGAATTGCGCAAGCAAGGTGTGCAGATCATCCGTTCTTCCCACGTGAATGCCGGGGGCATGGTGCTGCGTAATGCCGAACAGCCGGACGACAAGTACGACTGGGTCGCCGCCCTCGACCTGAACCCGCAGAAAGCGCGGATTCTGGCGATGGTCGCCCTGACCAAGACCCAGGACAGCAAAGAACTGCAACGGATGTTCTGGGAATATTGATTCCTATTGGCATCTCTGTAGAGGCGGGTTTACCCGCCTCTACTTCATGTGTAAATCCCGCAACCAACACCTCCCCGCCTTACACCAACTCGCCTAAACCGCCGTCAGACGAACTTATTGAATTTTAAGCAGTTGCGAAATTGCCTACAGTTAAATACTGTATGCACGTACAGCTTATTAAGGAACACTCCGTGGCAAAGTCCTCTTCCGTAGCCCTAACCCCACCTGATGCCTACGAACGCCTGGCCATTCGTGTGCAAAAGATCATCAACTCCACCAACGCTCAAAAAGCCAAGGCAGCCTTGATCTTCCGCTTGCCGGACGAGCCAGAAGACGAGTGGCAGCGCTTGCTGGAGGAAATCGCGGAGAACGACAACGTCACCCTCGCCTATCGGGATGACGGCGGCGTGCAGATTTTCTGGGTTGTGCCGAAGGAAGATTGATTCAATGAGTGCCCGTTTTATTGCTGTGTGCTGCCTGCTTTTTGCTGTCACTGCCCATGCCCAGGCGCCCCGAACCTTCAGCGAAGCCAAAAAGGTTGCCTGGAAGTTGTACGCGCCACAATCCACCGAGTTCTATTGCGGCTGCAAATACACCGGCAACCGCGTTGACCTGAAAGCCTGCGGCTACATCCCACGCAAAAACGCCAACCGTGCCGCGCGCATCGAGTGGGAGCACATTGTTCCAGCCTGGCAGATCGGCCATCAGCGCCAGTGCTGGCAAGACGGTGGACGCAAGAACTGCACCCGCCATGACGACGTATTCAAGCGTGCCGAAGCGGATCTGCACAACCTGGTGCCGAGCATCGGCGAGGTCAATGGAGATCGAAGTAACTTCAGTTTTGGCTGGCTGCCGGTGCAAAGCGGGCAATACGGTTCGTGCCTGACCCAGGTGGATTTCAAGGCCAAGAAGGTCATGCCGCGCCCGTCCATTCGCGGGATGATCGCACGCACGTATTTCTACATGAGCAAGCAGTACGGCTTGCGCCTGTCGAAACAGGATCGCCAGTTGTACGAAGCCTGGAACAAGACCTATCCGGTACAAGCCTGGGAGCGCCAGCGGAACCAGACGGTGGCGTGCGTGATGGGGCGCGGCAATGAGTTTGTCGGCCCGGTTAACCTGAAAGCCTGCGGTTGAACAGGGGCGGCACTGCCGCCCAATCAGCGGTTACTGCGCGGTCTTGTGCTCGATGATCTCGGACACCGTGTCGGTTTTCTTGGCCCGCGCCATCTTCTCGTTGAGCAGCGTCTGCTTGGCTTCGGCCTCGGCCCTGGTTGCAAATGGCCCCAGCAGCACTTCGTCCTTGCCGTCGACCTTCACGATGTAAAAACTGAACCCGTGTTCGAGCAACCAGGCGGTCAGGTCGGTGATTGCCTGCAGCTTATGGTCCGGCGGGCCTACTCGCAGGTCCCATTCCTGGGCAGCAATCGCGCCGGTTTGTGGCTGGCTTTCGGTTACGGCAGGCTTGGCCTTGGCGGCATCGACGCTTTTGCCTTCACCGCAACCGGCCAATGCCAACACCGCAATTGCCATCGCTACTTTACGCACTGCCCTGCTCCTTCAACGGATAAAGAGGCGACTTTATCATTCACTGTCTATTCTGGCCGTCATAAACATTGGCTTAAACAATGCGAATGATGTATCCCAGACCTGTATGATGCCGCCATGGGAATTAATGTCGCCTCTATGCGTCCTAAAAGAGGCAGTCACAGGGACGCGCTTAGCAGTAAGCTACACACATACGACACCTGCCCTGTCTGAAACATGTGTCCTTAAAAGTAATCAAGGAGAAGTCCATGCTTATACTCACCCGCAAAGTCGGTGAAAGCATAAACATCGGTGATGACATTACGATCACCATCCTGGGCGTCAGCGGCCAGCAAGTACGAATCGGCATCAACGCACCCAAGGATGTTGCCGTGCATCGCGAGGAGATTTACCAGCGCATCCAGGCCGGCCTGTCCGCTCCGGACAAAAACCAGACGCCTTGAAGCGCCCTCAGTAGCCAGCCCTTTCGTTCACTGTAACGGCTGGCGAAAACCTCATCGGTCTGCTTTTGTCTGTGTCGCGCGAAGCGCTTTTTGCCGCATGCCCATCCATGCATCAAGATGAAACTATCTTCACGCCTGGAACTTATTACACCCTTTGCAACCGAATCCTCTGACTGATACCCCGCCATCCGTGTGCACTTAGGAGCACGTCGATGCTGCCAGGCAATGCCCAGCCATTTTTCTCCAGATCTTGGATGATCGCCCTGCTGACGGGGCTGGTCTTTGTCGGCTTGGAATATGGACTGAAGCTTGAAATAGAGGGCGCCGAAGCGCCCCGTTCGCGGCTGGACCTGGTACTCCTGCTGTGTGGCTACCTGTTCATGTTCTGCCTCAAGCCCATCCAGATGGCCGTGCAGCGCAAGTTGTGCCAACGCATCGTGCGCAAAACCGTACGCTGACGCCCACCCCCGATTCGCTTTCAGATCGCTGGTATTTACAGCCTCGCAGCAGGACCTATCCTTGGGTGTGTTTGCACAGTCAGTAGAAGGTGCCGGTACAGATGGACACGCTCACTAAAACCCAAATCGAATCTGAATTGGCAGCCCGCCTGCCCAGCTACACGGTCACCTGTACGCTGCACGCCGACGGCACCCTCTCGGCCGTGCTCAGCGGTCCGGAAACCGATCACTTTGCAATCACCGGAATCGTGCGCGCGCATTATCGCGGTGCCGAAGCGATTGCCCGGCTCGCCAACGAGATTCTCAGGGAGATGGTGCTGTCACGCCAAGGCATGCGCAGTGATCGAATGCAGGCGTCGCCTGATCCAGCCACCCGCGAAACAGGCCGAGTCCGGTAGCCGGCTCGGCCTTGCTGCGTCAGCCCGTCGCGCGCGCCAAGTACAGCAAGCCATCAGCGCTGCGTTGCACCTGCAGCTGTTCATACCCATCGATCGAAGGATGCTCCGTCGCCATGGGCTTGAGGTGCGTCGAGGTCACGACCATCACATCCGCTCCAGCCGCCTCCCCTGCACGGATGCCCACCGCCGCATCCTCAAACACCAGGCAATCCTGCGTCGACACCCCCAGGCGCTGCGCACCGAGCACATAACACGCAGGGTTCGGCTTGCCGATAGCCACGTCTTCAGCCGTGACCAGCACCGCTGGCGGCGTAATACCCGCCGCTTGCAGTCGACGCAACGCGAGTTCCCTGGGTGCAGAGGTGACCAGCGCCCACTGATCGCCGGGCAAGCGGTTCAGAAACTCGACGGCCCCGGCAATCGCAACGACACCTTGCACATCATTGATTTCAGCCTCGGTAATCCACTGCGCTTCAACCTCCGGGTCGACGCCGGGCAAGGCCTGGCGCGTGATGGTGTCGATCGCCCGGGCGCCATGGATGGTGGCCAGGAACGTCGCCACCTCCAGCCCATGGCGTTCAGCCCAGATACTCCATACCCGCTCGGCGGCGGCAATCGAATTGAGCAGAGTCCCATCCATATCGAACAGAAAGGCGCGGTAAGGGCGGGCAAATACGGCTGAACCTCGGATGGACACTGCGGGGTTTCCTCGTGAGCTGAAACGAATAATCGACGCAATGCAATCTACGGATCACCCGGCGGCTTGTAAACGCCAACGACGCCGGCAATAACACGGCAGGTCGAGCGCCATGCGGTCGACACCGCCAGCTCAATCGAGGGCGCCATTGAGGACTTCGTAGATGATGCCCGTCGCGATGGCCACCAGTATCAAGTCGGTGCCCGCCTGCTGCCACTCGTATCCCTCGTAATGGGGCAAGCGGCCCAACAAACGCCCGTCCAGCTTCTTGGCAATGCCCGGCGGCAGCGGCTTGCCGCGGGCCAGGTTCTTCTGGATGCCTGGCGGCAAGGCGGGCCCAGGGCTCCAGTAGTCGCGATAACCGCCCAACACATTCAGCACGCTGCCACGGTCGACGCTGGGGCCATGACTGCCTGCTACACCTTTGCCCTTGGGCTTGTCATGCTCCTGTCCGCCGTGACCATTGCCTTTATCGTTGCCTTGCCCCTTGCCATTGCCTGGGTCAGCCAGGGCCATACCGCCAGCGGCAAACAACACAAGCGAAAGCGCAACAGATACGAATTTCGGGCACTTGATCATGGCGATAATCCAACACAGGAATGTAGCTGAACTGTAGTCGAGGTTATCGCACCCCGGGGGACGTCAACTCACCTGACCACCCACTTCCAGCACATCCACCGGGGTATTCCACGCCGCCGACACCGCGATGCGCAGCCCATCGACAAGGCCCGCGCCAAGATCCCTCGACACGTGGATAAAACCACTGCGTACACCGGTGCCCGCGAGTTCGTGCTGCAAGCGGTAGAACACCTGGTTGCACACGAATGTACCCGCCGTCTGCGATACCGACACCGCAATCCCTGCTTCGCGCACCGCCCTGGCCATGGCCTTGATCGGCAGCGTCGAAAAGTACGCCGCCGGGCCGCCGACCACCACCGCCGTGTCGATGGGTTGCTCCCCCAGATTATCGGGGATGCGTGCATCGTTGACGTTGATCGCCACCCGCTCGATGGATATTTCGCTGCGCCCGGGGGCCAACCCAGTGGCGATGACCATCGCCGGACGCAGTTCACTGATCAGTTGGAGCAGGCACTCACCCGCCGTGGCAAACGCACAGGGCAATCGGCGCGCAACAATCCGCACATCATCGTCGAGTTGCACGCCATCCAACTGGCGCACCGCTTCCCAGGAAGGATTCACCAGGTCTTGATCAAAGGGCTCGAACCCCGTCAGCAATACAGTTCGCATCGTCGCCTCACATCAACACATAAAGCAGGACAATATTGACCACCAGCATCATCAACGCGGTCGGCAGTTGCGCCTTGATCACCGCGTTCTTGTCCGGCAACTCCAGCAACGCCGCCGGCACGATATTGAAGTTGGCCGCCATCGGCGTCATCAGCGTACCGCAGTAGCCGGAGAACATACCGATGGCGGCCATCACCGCCGGGTTACCGCCGTAGATACCCACCAGCACCGGCACGCCGACGCCCCCGGTCATCACCGGGAACGCCGCGAAGCCATTGCCCATGATCACCGTAAACAGCGCCATGCCCAGCACGTACACCATGACCGCCACCAACTTGAAATCCAGGTTGATGTAGGTGGTGGTGACATGGGCGACAGCCGTGCCGACACCGGCTTCATTGAACAGCAGGCCAAGCATCGCCAGCATCTGCGGCAGCACCATGGCCCAGCCCAGGGCCTCGGTGAGTCGCCGGGATTCGCGCAAGGCTTGCACCGGGGTATCACGGGTCAGCCAGCACGCCAGGCCGAGGGCGATCAGGCAGCCGATGCCGAGGGACACGAAGGTGGTGTTTTTCGGATCCAGCAGCGGTACCCCGCCAATCTCGGTGTGCTTGAGCAAGACCGAACCGATCACGGTGGTCAGGGGGATCGCCAGCGCCGGGATAAACAGCTTGTGCCCGAGGCGGCCGGCACTGGCGCGCGAAGCCTTGTCATGCAACTCAGCATGGGTGCCACGGCCGACGCCGCCCAGGCCGGCGATCAGCGCCATCACCACCACTCCCGCACCGACCACCACCGAGGGCAGGCGCTCCCCCACCAGGAACGGGATGGCAAACAGCAGCCAGAACAGTGCGCTGGACCAGCGCTTGGGATGGCTTCGATCCAACAGGATCATGCCGGCGGTGATCAGCAGCAGGATCCCGGCGAGCCAGTACAGGTATTGGATAGAGATGATCATTGCGCGGCCTCCACAGGGTTCGCGGCGGTCGTCATCTCGCGGGTCAGTCTTCGGTCAAACCGATGAAGTCGGAGCGCGTGAATGATAAAGGCGCAAATCGCCGTAGGAATGCCCCACACCGCAATGTGCAGCGGCTCCACATCAATCCCCGAACCGAGCAGGAAGGTATGCATCAAGGCAATCGCACCAAAGGCGACGAAGATGTCCTCACCAAAAAACAGGCCGACGTTATCGGTGGCCGCACACATGGCCAACACCTTGTGACGCAGTTTGTCCGGCAGTTTGCCGTAGCGCTTTTCCGCCGCGCCTTCGGCCATCGGTGCCAGCAGTGGGCGCACCATCTGCGGGTGCCCGCCGAGGCTGGTCAAGCCCATGGCTGCGGTGGATTCGCGCACAAACAGATAGATGATCAGCAGGCGTCCGACCGTGGCGCGCTCAAACCGCGCAATCCAGTTCTGCGCGTGCAGGCGCAAGCCGTGGCGCTCCAGCAGACCGATGACGGCGAGGGGCAACAACAGGATCAATTGCAGGGCGCGAGTCTGTAGGAAACCATCCCCCATAGTGGCGAGGATTTTCTCCAGCGGGAAGTGGGCAGCGAGCCCGGTGGCGATAGCTGCGGCGGTGACCACCAACAGCGGGTTGAAACGCAAAACAAAGCCAACCACGATCACAAGTACGCCGATCAACGGCCATAAGTTCACAACAGTTTGCATGGCGGAGAGGTCCTTAAGTGCGCGCTGCGGCGCCATTACAGCAGGATGTGAACAAAGGGTTCACAGCAGGAAGTGGCGTGCAGTCGGCTCGGTTTTTTATTGTTGGCCCGTCAGGGCGAGCGTCAGTGGCGGCAACTGTGCTGCCTGGGAGCGGGAGGTGTCCAACAAGAAAAATTGTTGCTGCAAACCAATAAATTTTGTGGGTAATTGAGGGGGGTGCAGGTAACAAGTTGTAGACAGGCTGCAAGGGATTCGCGCATCTTGGCACCGCCTATTTACAAGGCGCCCTCATCACTGTTGTGGATATGGACATTCAATGAAAACCCAAAAAATCCTGATCGCCCTCTCCTGCGCCGTCGCCTTGTCCATGCTGGGCGGTTGTGCCGCCAAGGTAAAAAGTGGCGGCAGCGGTGAACTGGCGATCCCGGAATCCGCCAAGCAAAACCTGGTGGTCAGCATCAAAGGCGAAGGCCAGCTTGAACAGAACCCCGACTGGAACCTGCTCAAGCGCGACTGGAATAATGCACTCCAAGTGGAAGCCCGCCAGGCCGGCTTCAATGTCACGGAAACGCCCTCGGTGACCAAGAGTGACCAGGACGGTGTCGGCATCGCCATCAGCGTGAGCAAGTTCCGCTACATCGAGCCAGGTTCACGCTATGTCGCCGGCGCGCTGGTGGGTAACGCCTGGGTGTTCTCCCGCGCCGACTTCTCCGACCTGAAATCCGGCGCGCCGATCGGCTCGCGCACCTATGACACCTCCTCGTCGGCCTGGGAAGGGATCGCCTCAGCCATGACGCAGAAGCAGGTTCAGGCGATTGCCAAGCAGTTGATCAGTGACATCAAGAGCGCCAAGGCCAAGTAAGGCGCCCCGCCTTGGATGACGCCCAACATGTCATCCAAGGCGCTTCTGGAAAAAGCAGCGCTGATGACCTGGCGGGTAATCGGCCATATGGCCAAACTCACTGAAGCCTAACTTGCGATAAAACCCAGGCGCCTGGAAGCTGAACGTGTCCAGCCACATACCCACGCACCCCTTAAGCAGGGCCGCCTCTTCAGCAGCCAGCATCAAGCGGGTGCCCATGCCTTGGGCGCGCATCGAATCCGGGATACTCAAGAGTTCTATGAACATCCATCCATAGGAAACTTTACCGTAGAGACCGCCGACCACTTCTTGAGTCACGGGGTCGCGCAGCAAGATTCCGATCGTTTCGAAGGCCATTTCACCGGTATGTCTCAGGTTGTAGCTCCTCAATGGTTTGAGAATTGCCTGGCGATCCTGCTCAGACACGTTGTAAGAAACTTCCATTGCAATCTCCCTTGCAGCGCTCTGTGCTGGATTGAAAAACCGCTCACTATTGGTTGATAAAAAAGGGGCAGCCCATTGGTTGCCCCCAAGTATTCACTCACGCCAGATCGGTTAGCGTCAAAGCTGCTTGAATGTCTCCCGTGACACCTCCAGCAGACCTGCCTCGGTAATTTTCTTCCAATCGCTCTCCGTCACGGCCTGCATGCTCTCGCTTTGACGGGTGACTATATTCATTACCTTTGCGCCTGGAGTTTCAATGCGCAGAAGGGACTTGCTAGTGACGTCAACGGAGAAAAAGCCGGGAGTGAACCAGGACCAGAACTCTACGATATGAACCTTCACCGTCGCCGCATCAGCAGCGCCTGGCTCGCTTACGACGTCATAACCGGCCTGCTTATAGGCCGAGGCTACCGATTCATTGATCAATTGAGAAAGTGTACGGCCTGACGGGAGCAGCACATCGCCAAGCGCCATGCCATACCCGTTACGCTTACGGGCGATGGCGCGCTCAGTGATGGCTCTGTCCGTAACTTCGTTATTCTTCAACGAAGGAATATCCGGACTACGAGGGTCGATTTGAAAGATGCGCTCGTCCACCGTACTGATCAGCACTTTTTTGCCATTGCTGGCAGAGGCTTGCACGTTACTCAACGGCGCAACATTGACATCAATCTCGGACCGACTAGTGGCGCATCCCGCCAGCACCATCAACGCCGCCATTCCCACAGCTAAACGAACACTCATACCTACCACTCCCTCTCGCCGTCATTGGCTTGATCGCAAATCGATCAAAAGCGATTGTACATTCATGATGGCACTTAGACATCTGTCGACCACTTCGGGAAAACCTAACTATCGTCACGTGTGCGCTCAAGCCAGAGCCGGTATCGTTAACCCGAGCGACCATCATCCACCCAGGGGAGCAACGGTGACATCATCCACTCCAGGCACCGCCCTCAGCACGCGAACTCACCTGATCGCCCTGGTGGTCGCCGTAACCTTCTTCATGGAGAACCTCGACGCCACGGTTATCGCCACCGCGCTGCCAACCATGGCCTCGGCCTTTGGCGTGACACCGGTCGACATGAACATCGGCATCGCCGCCTATATCCTCGCCGTGGCGATCTTCATACCGCTGTCCAGCTGGGTCGCTGACCGCTTTGGTGCGCGCCGGGTATTCGCTGGCGCAATCATCCTGTTCACCCTCGCCTCGCTGCTCTGCGGGCTCAGCCAAAGTATCGAGATGTTCGTGTTCGCCCGCGTCCTGCAGGGCATGGGCGGCGCATTGATGGTGCCCGTGGGGCGCCTGGCCGTGCTGCGTAATACGGATAAGAAAGACTTGGTGAACATGATCGCGATCATTACCTGGCCCGGCCTGGTCGCGCCGATTCTGGGGCCGCTGGTCGGCGGCTTGATCGTGACGCATGCATCGTGGCCATGGATCTTCTACGTGAATCTGCCGCTGGGTGCGCTGGCATTGGCCGCCGCACTGTGGCTGGTACCGGAAGACCGTGAAGCCAGCGTGCGCCAGTTCGATGCCAAGGGGTTTGTACTGCTGGCAGGCGCCTGTGTGGCCCTGCTGGGCGGGCTGGAATGCCTGGGTAACGAGACCGGTGAACGCCTTATTCCAGGCGCCGTGCTGGTCGCGGCAGGCATCGCGCTGGCAGTGTGGGCCGTGCACCATTGCCGCCATGCCAGCGACCCGTTATTGCCGCTCGAGACCCTGTCCATCGATACATTTCGTGTGAGCATCTATGGCGGCTCGCTGTTTCGCCTGGCCATCAGCGCCCTGCCGTTCCTGCTGCCGCTGCTGTTTCAAGTCGCCTTTGGCTTGTCCCCGGTGGACGCAGGCTTGCTGGTGCTGGCGGTATTCGCTGGCAATCTGGCGATGAAGCCGTTCACCACGGCCATCATGCGCCGCTATGGGTTTCGCCGGGTCTTGCTGGTGAACGGGATAATCGGCGTGGTGTCGATAGCCGCTTGCGCGCTTTTCACGGTGCAGACCCCATTTGTGCTGATCGCGGCCGTGTTGTTTGCGGGAGGGTTGTCCCGCTCGATGCAGTTCACCTGCTACAACTCGATCGGCTTCGCGGATGTGCCCAAACCGCGCATGAGTGAGGCCTCGGCGCTGTTCAGCATGTCATTCCAGCTGGCCATGGGGATGGGCGTAACGGTGGCGGCGCTGCTGCTACGGGCATCCATGACCCTGCAGGGGCATGAGATGCAGGCACAGGTCGGGGATTTTCGCGTGGCGTTCGTCGGCGTGGCGCTGCTGGGAGCGTGGGCGCTGGTGGATGTATATCGCTTGACGGTGGGAGCGGGAGAAAGTGTGTTGAATCGACAGTGAAGGCTGCGACTCAACACACTGTTGCCAGTATCAGGCGGTGGTACTGACCATCGAACCCGATGTGCTGTTGCCCTCATCGGTGACTGCCTGCAACAGTGCGGAAGTCACTGTCTGCAACGCCGCCGCAGTGCCGGCGATCTGCATCTGCGCCGCCGCTACTGCCGCCGCTTTGGCTTCTGCACTCTGGTTGCTGGACTGAGCTTTTTGCAAGGCTTGCTGCTGCGCTTGAAGCTGCTTTTGCAACTGCTCGATCTGCTTCTTCAATTCTTTGACGGTATCGGACTCCTTCGAGAGCGAGGAGGCTTGGCCACCGCCACTTACACCTGCCGCACCATTGGAATCAGCGTGCATGTTGACGGTCGTGCCGCCTGCGCTGCTTGTACTTTCCTTGGTCGCGGCAGCCGTCGAGCTGACAGTGCTTGGGGTGCTTGCTACGGAGGCGGTAGTGCTGATGTTGATAAGCATGCCAAGTGTCCGAGAGTAAGAGATTTGCGATCTCTATCGGCCTGGGGGTCGATTACTTTAGGCGGGGGTAGGAAGATTTTCGGGTAGTAATAAATCGCACGAACAAAAAAGGGCCCACCTTTCGGTGAGCCCTTCCAGACCGCCCAGCAGAGCGGATTTTGTTTGGTAGGCGCGATTGGACTCGAACCAACGACCCCCACCATGTCAAGGTGGTGCTCTAACCAACTGAGCTACGTGCCTGCTGTGAGGCGGCATTCTACGGAATTCCGGAGGGGTGTCAACATCTTTTTTGCAGCTAACCCTATGAATATGCGAATTATTTATTTGCAGCCGGCGCACCGTACTTTTTGGGGTGGCTGGCAGGCAATTTTCAACTCAGGTAGGATCAGGGCACTCGTAAAAAATATAAAACAGAGGTTCCAGGATGGCGAACACCCCCTACCCCCAGTCGTATTACGCCGCTTCCGCCAATGCCGTTCCGCCGCGCCCAATGTTGCAAGGCGACGTCGAAACCGATGTGTGCGTGATCGGTGCCGGCTATACCGGCCTGTCCAGCGCGCTGTTCCTGCTGGAGAACGGTTTTCGCGTAACGGTGCTGGAAGCCGCCAAGGTGGGTTTTGGCGCGTCAGGCCGCAATGGCGGGCAGATCGTCAACAGCTACAGCCGTGACATTGATGTGATCGAGCGCAGCGTCGGCCCGCAACAGGCGCAGTTGCTGGGGCAGATGGCGTTCGAGGGCGGCAGGATCATTCGCGAGCGGGTCGCCAAGTACCAGATCCAGTGCGACCTGAAGGACGGCGGCGTGTTCGCGGCACTCAACAGCAAGCACATGGACCATCTGGAGTCGCAGAAACGCTTGTGGGAGCGCTACGGCCATACACAGCTGGAGTTGCTGGACGAGCGTCGCATTCGCGAGGTCGTGGCCTGTGACAACTATGTCGGCGGGCTGCTGGACATGAGTGGCGGCCATATCCACCCACTCAACCTGGCACTCGGTGAAGCCGCCGCCGTGGAGTCCCTGGGCGGGACGATCTACGAACAATCGGCGGCGGTGCGCATCGAGCGTGGCGCCAACCCGGTGGTCCATACGGCAGAAGGCAAGGTCAGGGCCAAGTTCATCATCGTCGCGGGCAATGCCTACCTGGGCAACCTGGTGCCGGAGCTGGCGGCCAAGTCGATGCCCTGTGGCACCCAGGTGATCACGACGGCGCCACTCGGGGATGAGCTGGCCAGGACACTCCTGCCGCAGGATTACTGCGTAGAGGACTGCAACTACCTGCTCGACTACTATCGCCTCACCAGTGACAAGCGCCTGATCTTCGGCGGCGGCGTGGTGTATGGCGCGCGCGACCCGGCGAACATCGAAGCAATCATCCGCCCGAAGATGCTCAAGGCCTTCCCGCAACTCAAGGATGTGAAGATCGACTACGCCTGGACCGGCAACTTCCTGCTGACCCTGTCGCGCTTGCCGCAGGTCGGTCGCCTGGGCGACAACATCTACTACTCACAGGGCTGCAGCGGCCATGGGGTGACGTACACCCACCTGGCGGGCAAGGTACTGGCGGAAGCGCTGAGAGGCCAGGCAGAGCGCTTTGATGCGTTTGCCGACCTGCCGCACTACCCATTCCCGGGCGGGCAACTGTTGCGCACACCGTTTGCGGCACTGGGGGCCTGGTATTACGGGCTGCGGGATAAGCTGGGCTTCTGACAAATCAATGGGAGCCGGTTCGCCGGCTCCCGCAAAAAATTACCAAATTGCAGACACAAAAAACCCCGGTCTTTCGACCAGGGTCTTTGCTATCGGATCAAAGTAGCCAGTGGCTTTCTTTGTGCTTCAAGGCGTTCAGTGGGCCTTGAGGCAGATATGGCGCAGCGGACGGGACTCGAACCCGCGACCCCCGGCGTGACAGGCCGGTATTCTAACCGACTGAACTACCGCTGCGTATCGCTTGACCGGCCGAGCAAACCGCCTCAACCGTCCTTGAACATCTGATCGATCAGCTTGGCTGTTCAATCTCAAGCCCGATAAATCGAACCAGGAAAATATGGCGCAGCGGACGGGACTCGAACCCGCGACCCCCGGCGTGACAGGCCGGTATTCTAACCGACTGAACTACCGCTGCGCGTCGGTGCAACCTTTAACGTTGCGTCCTGCCCGAAGGCAAAACTCTCAAGAAGTGGTGGGTGATGACGGGATCGAACCGCCGACCCTCTGCTTGTAAGGCAGATGCTCTCCCAGCTGAGCTAATCACCCTTTGCTTCGTTGAGGCCGCGAAATTTACGCAGGTAGCGGACCTAAGTCAATAGCCTGCTTGAAGTTTTTCTGAAAAAGACAAAATGGCTTCAAGACGGCGACCTGCCCTACTCGCTGTAAATCATCTTCTTGCTCATGCCACCGTCCACCACAAACTCTTGCCCGGTGACAAACCCGGCCTGGCGCGACAGCAACCACGCCACCATCGCTGCCACGTCCTCTACCGTACCCACCCTGCCCGCCGGATGCTGGGCATGATCGGCATCGGTCAAAGGCTCGGCACGCCGCGCAGCTGGATCACGGGCATCGATCCAGCCAGGGCTGACCGCATTCACCCGCACTTCCGGCCCGAGACTGATCGCCAAGGCGTGAGTAAGGGCCAACAGCCCCCCTTTACTCGCCGCGTAGGCTTCGGTATCCGGCTCCGACTGACGAGCCCGGGTCGACGCCAGGTTGACGATGGCCCCGCCGTGGGCACGCAGGTAGGGCGCACAATGCTTGGCCAGCAACATCGGCCCACTGAGGTTAACGGCCAGCACGCGGTTCCAGTAGGCCAGGTCGAGGCTCTCCAGGGTGATATTGTGCGGGTCGGCCACCGCAGCGTTACAGACCAACGCGTCCAGGCGACCGAACTGCCCCAGGACTTCGGCGACCCCCTGGGCCACCTGTTTCTCGTCAGCCACGTCCATGGTGATAAACCAGGCGTTTTCGCCCAGCACCTTGGACACCTTGGAACCGCGCTCGCGGTCGAGGTCGGTCAAGACCACCTGCCAGCCTTCGCTGATCAGCCACGCCGCAATCCCGAGGCCAATACCCCGCGCCGCGCCCGTCACCAGGGCGACGCGCCCATTACTGGCCGCCGCGGCCTCCAGGGACCACTCGATCACAAGGCAGCCAGCCCGCGAGCCAGGTCAGCCTGCAGATCCGCGACATCTTCCAGGCCGACCGCGATGCGGATCAGGCTGTCCCGGATACCGGCCGCCTCACGCTCCTGCGGCGCCAGGCGTCCGTGGGACGTGGTGCTCGGATGGGTAATGGTGGTCTTGCTGTCGCCCAGGTTGGCCGTGATGGAGATCAGGCGCGTCGCATCGATAAAGCGCCAGGCGCCCTCTTTGCCGCCCTTCACTTCAAAACTCACCACGGCGCCGAAACCACGTTGCTGGCGCTGGGCCAATGCGTGCTGCGGGTGGCTCTTGAGGCCGGCGTAATGCACTTTTTCGATACCGTCCTGCTGCTCCAGCCACTCGGCCAGGGCCTGGGCGTTGGCGCAATGGGCCTTCATCCGCAGGCTGAGGGTTTCCAGGCCCTTGAGGAAGATCCAGGCATTGAACGGGCTCAGGGTCGGGCCGGCGGTGCGCAGGAAGCCCACCACTTCCTTCATCTGCTCGCTGCGACCGGCAACCACGCCGCCCATGCAACGGCCCTGGCCATCGATAAACTTGGTGGCCGAGTGCACCACAATGTCCGCGCCCAGCTTCAGCGGCTGCTGCAAGGCAGGCGTGCAGAAACAGTTGTCGACCACCAGCATTGCGCCTTTGGCGTGAGCCACTTCTGACAACGCGGCGATATCCACCAACTCGGCCAACGGATTGGACGGCGACTCGACGAACAGCAGCTTGGTGTTGGACTTGATCGCCGCATCCCAGCCGGACAGATCCGCCAGGGGCACGTAGTCCACTTCGATACCGAAGCGCTTGAAATACTTCTCGAACAGGCTGATGGTCGAACCGAACACGCTGCGCGACACCAGCACGTGGTCGCCGGCACTGCACAGGCTCATCACCACCGCCAGGATCGCCGCCATGCCGGTGGCCGTCGCCACCGCCTGCTCTGCACCTTCCAGCGCCGCAATACGCTCTTCAAACGCGCGTACAGTCGGGTTGGTGTAGCGGGAATAAACGTTACCCGGCACTTCGCCAGCAAAGCGCGCCGCGGCGTCGGCCGCCGTGCGGAACACGTAGCTGGAGGTGAAGAACATCGGGTCACCGTGCTCACCTTCCGGGGTACGGTGCTGGCCGGCGCGCACAGCCAGGGTATCGAAAGCTACGCCATCGAGGTCGCTGTCCAAGCGACCGGCATCCCATTCCTGACTCATGCTGCGACTCCTTACTCAATTTTTTATTTAAGATACAAAACCGGCCCCTCAGGGCCGGTGTCTACTCAGTTGTTGTACAGATCGATGATCGCGCTGACCGCCTGGGTCTTGATCTTCGACGAGTCGTTACGCGCCTGCTCGATCTTATTCAGGTAGGCCTCGTCGACGTCACCGGTCACATACTTGCCGTCGAACACGGCGCAGTCGAACTGCTCGATCTTGATCTTGCCACCGCCGACCGCCTCGATCAGGTCCGGCAGGTCCTGGTAGATCAGCCAATCGGCGCCGATCAGGTCGGCCACGTCCTGGGTCGTGCGGTTGTGTGCGATCAGTTCGTGGGCGCTCGGCATGTCGATACCGTACACGTTCGGGTAACGCACGGCAGGCGCTGCGGAACAGAAGTACACGTTCTTCGCACCGGCTTCACGGGCCATCTGGATGATTTGCTTGCAGGTGGTGCCGCGCACGATGGAGTCGTCCACCAGCATCACGTTCTTGCCGCGGAATTCCAGCTCGATGGCGTTGAGCTTCTGACGCACCGACTTCTTACGCGCAGCCTGGCCCGGCATGATGAAGGTACGACCGATGTAACGGTTTTTCACGAAGCCTTCGCGGAACTTGACGCCCAGGTGGTTGGCCAACTCCAGCGCAGCAGTGCGGCTGGTGTCCGGGATCGGGATCACCACGTCGATGTCGTGCTCGGGACGCTCGCGCAGGATCTTGTCGGCCAGCTTCTCGCCCATGCGCAGGCGTGCCTTGTACACCGACACACCATCGATGATCGAATCCGGACGCGCCAGGTAGACGTGCTCGAAGATGCACGGGGTGAGTTTCGGCGCGACAGCGCACTGACGAGTGTGCAGCTTGCCGTCTTCGGTGATGTACACCGCTTCGCCCGGCGCGAGGTCGCGGATCAGGGTGAAGCCCAGCACGTCCAGGGACACGCTTTCGGACGCGATCATGTACTCGACGCCTTCGTCGGTGTGACGCTGGCCGAACACGATCGGGCGAATACCGTGGGGGTCACGGAAGCCGACGATGCCGTAGCCGGTGATCATCGCCACAACGGCATAACCGCCGACGCAACGGTTGTGCACGTCGATCACGGCGGCGAACACGTCTTCTTCGGTCGGCTGCAGCTTGCCGCGCTGGGCCAGCTCGTGGGCGAACACGTTGAGCAGCACTTCCGAGTCGGAGCTGGTGTTGACGTGGCGCAGGTCAGATTCGTAAATCTCCTTGGCCAGCTGCTCAACGTTGGTCAGGTTACCGTTATGCGCCAGGGTAATGCCGTAAGGCGAGTTGACGTAGAACGGCTGAGCTTCGGCCGACGTCGAGCTACCGGCGGTCGGGTAACGCACATGGCCAATGCCCATGTGCCCGACGAGGCGCTGCATGTGACGCTGATGGAACACGTCACGTACCAGGCCATTGTCCTTGCGCAGGAATAACCGGCCGTCGTGGCTGGTCACAATACCGGCAGCGTCCTGGCCGCGGTGCTGGAGGACGGTTAGCGCGTCATACAGCGCCTGATTGACGTTCGACTTACCGACGATACCGACGATGCCACACATGCGACGCAACCCCTACTTAATGAATCTTGACTGAACACAACTTACTGCGGCGTTTTGGCCGGCAAGAGGTGTTCCTTGAACGGAAGATCAGCGGGTACGCTGATTCCGCTGGCCAGCCACTGACTGCTCCACCCCAATATGAGGTTCTTGGACCAATCTGCAACCAATAGAAATTTTGGCACGAGTACCGACTCCTGCCACCACGAATCCTGCTGTACCGGCCCCAGGCTCAACAGCCCGACCGCCACGACCACCAGCAACGCGCCACGCGCAGCGCCGAAGGCCATGCCGAGAAATCGATCGGTCCCGGAGAGGCCGGTGACGCGTATCAACTCGCCAATAAGATAATTGACCATTGCCCCCACCAGCAGCGTGGCGATGAACATGATGGCGCAGCCCGCGATGACGCGAGCCGAAGGTGTCTCGATGTATCCGGCCAGGTAGACCGACAATGAACCGCCGAACATCCAGGCTACGACTCCTGCGATGATCCAGGTCAGCAACGACAATGCTTCTTTTACGAAGCCGCGGCTTAGACTGATCAAAGCGGAGATGGCGACGATTGCAACGATCGCCCAGTCAACCCAGGTAAATGGCACGTTTGAGCCTACGGACGGATAAGGCGGCGCATTTTAGCAGAGCGTCGGGCTGTCGGTAAGCTGTGATTGCGGCTGCTTTGCAAATCAATAGTTTGTGGCGAGCCAGCCGGATTTCAACCCCACTGCAAAACCAATGTGGGAGAGGCTTGCCCCCTCCCACATTGGATTGCATTCCACGGACTCAGCCGCGCTCAGGCTGGAAGCGGGTCACGAAGCCCTTCAGGTTTTGCTGACGGTCCAGCAAATCCCGCAGCCGATCCGCCTCGGCGCGCTCGATCAGCGGCCCGATAAACACCCGGTTCTTGCCGTCGGCGCTACGGATGTAGGCGTTGTAGCCCTGGGCACGCAGCTTCTTCTGCAAGGCGTCGGCGCCTTCACGATTGCCCAGGCTGGCCACCTGGATCGACCAACTGATCGGCAGACCATTCGGGTCGATACGGCTTTGCCCAACATCCGGCTTGCCCGGCGCGGCAGGCTGCGGCGCTACAGGCTTGGGTGCAGGCGCAGGTGTCGCCGGCTTGGCGGCGACCGCCGGAGCAGGTGTCGGCTTGACCACCGGCACGCTTGGCTGCACCGGCATCGACGGCGCCTGCTGCGCAGCCACCTCATCGTCGGTCGGCACCGGTTCTTCTTCCGGCAACGCCTGCGGCTCAGGCACCACCACCGGCTCCACCTGCACTTGCGGCACCGCCGGTGCCTGGGGCGCAGCCGGAGCCTCGACAACCACCTGGCGCTGCTCGTCCTGGCGGGAAAACAGCATCGGCAGGAAAATCACCGCCAATGCCACCAGCACCAGGGCTCCCACCATTCGCTGCTTGTATGCGCTATCCAGTAATGCCATGTGCAGCTTCCTCCGTGGAGCGCCGGGCCAACCACTCAAGCGCCTCGGCAACACAATAAAATGATCCGAACAACAGAATCTCGTCCTCGGCCGTCGCCACCGCGCACTGCGCCTCCAGGGCAGCAGTCACGCTTGCATACGACGCCACCGGCACACCAAGGTTCTGTAACGCGATCTCAAGCTCATGGGCCGGACGACTGCGGGGCGTATCCAGCGGCGCTACCGCCCAAGCCTGGACACTGTCCAGCAACGGCGCAACCACGCCCTCCAGGTCCTTATCGGCGAGCAAACCGAATACAGCCAGGCGACGCCCCGCCGGCGGCGTGCGTGCCAGGCGCTTGGCCAGGTATTGCGCTGCATGGGGGTTATGCCCCACATCCAGCATCAGGTTCAGGCGCTTGCCGTGCCAGTCGAACGCACGACGATCCAGGCGTCCCACCACGCGAGTCGCCAGCAAAGTCGCAGCAATCTGCCCAGCCTGCCAAGGCAGGTCCAGCAACAGATAGGCTTGCAGCGCGAGCGCGGCGTTCTCCATCGGCAGGTTCAGCAAGGGCAGATCACGCAGCTCTACAACCAGCCCACGGGCATCCCGGCCGCGCCACTGCCAATGCCGGTCACCGATTTCAAGATTGAATTCGCGGCCACGCAGGAAGAATGGGCAGCCCAGCTCACGCACCTTGTCCAGCAAGGGCTGCGGCGGATCCAGGTCACCGCACAGCGCAGGCTTGCCCGGGCGGAAAATCCCGGCCTTTTCATAGGCCACGGACTCGCGGGTATCCCCCAGGTAGTCGGCATGGTCCACGCCAATACTGGTGACCAGCGCCAGGTCGGCATCCACCACGTTGACGGTGTCCAGGCGCCCGCCCAGGCCCACTTCCAATACGACCACATCCAGCTGCGCACGCTCGAACAGCCAGAACGCCGCCAGGGTGCCCATTTCGAAGTAAGTCAGGGAAATCTCACCGCGCCCGGCATCAAGTGCGGCGAAGGCTTCGCAGAGTTGCTCATCGCTGGCTTCGACACCATTGAGTTGCACCCGCTCGTTGTAACGCAGCAAGTGCGGCGAGCTGTACACGCCGACTTTCAGCCCCTGGGCCTGCAGCAGCGCGGCAACAAAGGCACAGGTAGAGCCCTTGCCGTTGGTGCCGGTCACCGTGATCACACGCGGCGCCGGCCGGCCCAACCCAAGGCGGGCCGCTACCTGTTGCGAGCGCTCCAGGCCCATGTCGATGGCGGACGGATGCAACTGCTCGAGGTAGGCGAGCCATTCGCCCAGGGTACGTTGGGTCATAGGTTCGCAGGCACCGGCGGCACAACGATCGGCTCGACTTTAGGCGCGACGTAAACAGGTGTCGGCAGGCCCATCATCTGCGCCAGCAGGCTACCCAGGCGTGGACGCAGCTCACCGCGCGGAATGATCAGGTCGATTGCGCCGTGCTCCAGCAGGAACTCGCTGCGCTGGAAGCCTTCCGGCAGTTTTTCGCGCACGGTCTGCTCGATCACGCGCGGGCCGGCAAAGCCGATCAACGCTTTCGGCTCACCGACGATCACGTCGCCGAGCATCGCCAGGCTGGCGGAAACACCGCCGTAGACCGGGTCGGTCAGCACGGAGATGAACGGAATGCCTTCTTCGCGCAGACGCGCCAGCACCGCAGAGGTCTTGGCCATTTGCATCAGGGAGATCAACGCTTCCTGCATCCGCGCACCACCGGAGGCGGCGAAGCAGATCATCGGGCAACGGTTTTCCAGGGCGTAGTTGGCGGCGCGCACGAAGCGCTCGCCGACGATGGCACCCATGGAGCCGCCCATGAAGGAGAACTCGAACGCCGACACTACCACCGGCATGCCCAGCAGCTTGCCGCTGACGGAAATCAACGCGTCCTTCTCACCGGTCTGCTTTTGCGCAGCGGTCAGGCGGTCCTTGTACTTCTTGCCGTCGCGGAACTTGAGACGGTCGACCGGCTCCAGGTCGGCGCCCAGCTCGTTACGGCCGTCGGCGTCGAGGAAGATGTCGATGCGGGCGCGGGCGCCGATACGCATGTGGTGGTTGCACTTGGGGCAAACATCCAGGGTCTTTTCCAGCTCGGGGCGGTACAGCACCGCGTCGCAGGATGGGCACTTGTGCCACAGACCTTCAGGAACCGAGCTTTTCTTCACCTCGGAACGCATGATCGAAGGGATCAGTTTGTCTACTAACCAGTTGCTCATGCTTTCTTTCTCCAGTACCGGTGGCTTGAACACAGCCCCGCGTATGCCCTTGAGCTAAATTCATATGTGGCGATGACGCAGGCTGGACGGGGTCAGACGTTCGACCTGCCATTTCCAGCCTGCATCCTCAGCCTTCCAGACAACCTGCCAGTGCAGGTTGCCACTTCATTTCCGGGCCGCCCTCAGGCGACGCCGCGCTGTTTTACACAGCGGTAGTTATGGACGGCGGCAGACTGCCAGCCGTCACATCCCGTCACTGCTGTTGCGCACCGCGTGCATGAATGCGCGAATCCTGTCGTGATCCTTGATGCCCTTGCCTTGCTCTACCCCACCGCTGACATCCACGGCATACGGCCGGACCTGTTGAATCGCCGCACCGACATTGCCAGGGTTGAGCCCCCCGGCCAGGATGATCGGCTTGCTCAATCCTTCGGGGATCAGCGACCAATCGAACGCTTCGCCGGTACCACCGGGTACGCCTTCGACATACGTGTCCAGCAGAATGCCACGCGCGCCGGAATAGGCAGCGCAGGCCCTCGCGATATCGTCACCCGCCTTGACCCGCAACGCCTTGATATACGGGCGTTGGTAGCTTTCACATTGATCCGGGGTTTCGTCACCGTGAAACTGCAGCATATCCAACTGCACGGCATCCAGGGTTTCGTTGAGTTCGCAGCGGCTGGCGTTGACGAACAAGCCCACGGTGGTCACGAACGGCGGCAGCGCCGCAATGATCGCCCGCGCCTGCAACACATTCACCGCCCGTGGGCTCCTGGCATAAAACACCAGGCCAATGGCATCCGCCCCCGCCTCGACTGCCGCCAGCGCGTCTTCTATGCGGGTAATCCCGCAAATCTTGCTGCGAACGGCAGGCATGTCGTAGAAACCTCAGGGGTTGGACCGATAAAGTCCCGGATGGTAACAAAAGCTTTTCCGGGCGTCAGCCGCCAAGTTCACTGAACCCTGTGAGGAAGTGTGGCCCGATGAAACGCTGCGGCAGTTCGAACTCGTCGCGGTACTCCACATCCACCAGGTACAGGCCAAACGGATGCGCCGTGACGCCGCCCGTGCGGCGAATGCGGCTTTCCAGCACTTCCCTGGCCCATTCCACCGGGCGCTCGCCGGTGCCGATGGTCATCAATACGCCCGCAATGTTGCGCACCATATGGTGCAGGAAGGCGCCGGCGCGGATGTCCAGCACAATCATCTTGCCGTGGCGAGTCACCCGCAGGTGGTGGACTTCCTTGATCGGCGACTTGGCCTGGCACTGGCCGGCACGAAACGCACTGAAATCATGCACCCCTACCAGATGCTGCGCAGCCTCGGCCATGCGCTCGGCATCCAGCGGACGGTGGTTCCAGGTGATTTCTTCGTTGAGGTGCGCGGGACGGATCTGGTCGTTGTAGATCACATAGCGATAACGCCGGGCAATCGCCTTGAAACGCGCATGAAAGTGCGCAGGCATGACCTTGGCCCAACTGACGCTGACGTCATGGGGCAAATTGATATTGGCACCCATCACCCAGGCCTTCATCGTGCGTTCGGCCTGGGTATCGAAGTGCACCACCTGACCGCAGGCATGCACACCGGCATCGGTACGCCCGGCGCACATCAACGACACCGGGGAGTCAGCCACTTTCGACAGCGCCTTCTCCAGGGTTTCCTGCACCGTCAGCACGCCTGACGCCTGGCGCTGCCAGCCGCGATAGCGCGAGCCTTTGTATTCCACGCCGAGGGCGATGCGGTAAAAGCCAGCGGCCGCCATTTCGGCGGCCGGGTTATCTATATTTGCCAAGAACTGAGAGCCTGATGAGTTGCGCGAAGGCGGCCATTATAAATGCGCCAGCTGCGTGGCGTGCGCTTTTGTTGGGGATTGACCTTCCCACACCGCACCGGCATCGACATTCAGATTTTGCCGAGCATTTCCTTGGCCTCGCCGCGCTGCGCCTCATCACCTTCGGTGAGCACTTCGGAGAGGATGTCCCGCGCGCCGTCGGCATCCCCCATGTCGATATAGGCCTGGGCGAGATCGAGCTTGGTGGCGACTTCATTCGTACCGGACAGGAAATCGAACTCTGGCTCATCATCGCCCAGCGCCGCGTCCTCAGCGGTAAAGGAAGGTTCGATGGGCGGACTTTCCAGGCTCTGGGACAGGCGCTCCAGCTCGGCGTTGACATCGTCCAGCTCCGAAGCGAAGGCATCCGGCTTGGCGGCTGCTTCTGGCTCATCCGCCAGGGACAGGTCGAAATCCTCCGGCAAATCGAAGTCATCCAGCGCCGATGGGGTCAGCGTCGGCGGCTCCACTGCCGACACATCCTTCATCTGATCCTCAAGACCGGAAAGGAAGTCGTCGTCGGACTGCTCGGACGCCGGGTCATTGAGTTGCAGGTCCAGGTCGAAGTCCGACAGGTTTTCCTCGCCGGCCTTGGACGCCGACTGCTGTTCCAGGAGCGCTGCAAACGTCTGTTCGTCGTCCAGGCTGGCTGGCGAAGCCGCCTCCAGCTCATCCAGGCTCAGGTCGAAATCGGTGTCGAGTGCATCGGGCTCGGTGGCCGGGACGGCCGGTTTGTCTTCCAGCAGGTCCTTGACGTACTGCGCGTCGAGTGCCGCGGCGGCAACCGCGGCACTGACGCCCGCCGCCAATACCGCCATCGCAGGAAAGCGCGACTTGAGCTGCTCGACCTGGGCATGGTTTTCACCATTGGCCACCAGTTGACGCTCCTGGGTCACGAAACCGTCCTTGTCGCTTTGCAGGCCGTAGACTTCCATCAGCTTCAACCGCAGGTCGCTGCGCTTGGGCTCGTGCTTGATCGCTTGCTCCAGCACATCGGCGGCCTGGTTCAGATGACCACGGTCGATATGGGACTGGGCTTGCGCCAGGGCATCGTTGGCGTTTTGCGGGGCCACGGCAGCGGCCAGCGGCGCGAGCACGGAGGCAACCGTCGGAACCGCTACCGCCGGCGCAACCACTGGAGCAGGTGCCGGAGCGGCTGCCAGCTTGACGTTCGGCGGCGGCACTTCGAGGCCTTCGAAACTGTCCGACGGCAGGTCCTGTTCGATGTTCGAGGTAAATTCCGGCTCTTCAGCCAGCGCCCGCGCCATGCGCAAGTGCTTTTCCTCTTCACGACGGGCGTTGCGATGGCGCGCCCACAGCAGCAGGAGCAGCAACACCACCAGGCCAGCCGCGCCGCCGATCACACCGAGGACAACCGGGTTGGTCAGCAGATCATTGAACTTGCCTTCCGTGGTGTCAGGTGCCGCGGCCGGTTTAGCCGCCTCAGGTGCCGGCGCCGCCGGGGTTGGGGTTGTCGCGGCGGGCTGTGCAGCGGGTGCTGCCGGCGTGGCGGCCGGGTCGCTTGCCAGCTGTGCGGGCATCGCTGCCGTCGCCGCTACGGCCGGGTCGCCTTTTTCTGCCTGCAAACGGGCCAGTTGATCGTTTTTCAGTTGAATCAACTTTTGCAGTTTATCCAACTGGCTTTGCAGATCTGCGGCACGGCTCTTGAGCTCTTCGTTATCGCGGCGAGTGGTGTCCAGTTGCTCCTGGGTCATCGCCAGCTTGTCGCTCAGGACCTGGCTGTCGCCGGCCTTGCCCTTGCCGCCTTTCTTGGCTGCTTCAGCCGAGACCAGGCTCAGGTTGTCCTGGGCATTGGTGGTCGACGGCGCGTTGCCGGCCTGGGCACGCTTGGTGGCGTCCAGTTGCTGCTTGCCGGCCGCCTGATTGGTAGCCCCGCGCCGACCCTGGCGCCAGGCGGCATTTTGTACCCTCACTTCGGCGATTGCCTGAGGTTGCGGCAACGCCGTGCTTTGTACGGTGTCCGGCAGGCGCAGCACCTGGCCGGTTTTCAGGCGGTTGATATTGCCGTCGACAAAGGCGTCGGGGTTGAGGGCCTGAATGGCCAGCATGGTCTGCTGCACCGAGCCGCCATTGCGGTGCTTCTGCGCAATTTCCCACAGGGTGTCGCGGGACGTGGTGGTGTGCTGGGCCGGCTTGCTCACAGCGGGCGCAGTGCGGGCGGGCGCTCCCACGCGTGGTGCAGGTGCTGCGGAGGTCGAAGTCGACTGGTCGAACTTGGCAGGGTCGAGCAACACGCTGTAGTCGCGCATCAGGCGGCCATTGGGCCATTGCACCTGCAGCAGGAAACGTACGTAGGAATCCGGCAGCGGCTTGCTGGAGGTGACGCGCACCACGCTGCGACCACTGGGATTGATGACCGGGGTAAACGTCAGGTCATCGAGAAACGCCTGGCGATCGACGCCCGCGTCCACGAACGCCTGGGATGAGGCCAGGCTCGGGGTGATCTCGGACGCCGTGAGGCCACCGACATCGAGCAATTCGATTTCCACCGACAACGGCTGGTTCAACTTCGATTTAAGGGTCATTTCCCCCAGCTGCAGCGCCTGCGCCATACCGGAGGACAGCGCCGAGGCGGCCGCTATTGCTAACACCAGTTTGCGAACTTGAACCATAGCCTCATCCTTTGTTTGAACACTCCCCGGCCTGCGAGAAGGTTGGTAACCGCTTGCCATAAGGCATGGCGAGCCGATAGGTCACCGACGCGCAATTGTTCCTGCTTGGGGCCAAGCATAGCGCCTGGTTAGAATCAATCTACAAATTGCCGCCAAGTATCTTTTACGCAAGGCGTTTTATCAACAACTGCGCCAGTTGCACGGCGTTAAGGGCGGCGCCCTTGCGTACGTTATCTGACGTCAGCCACAGATTTAGTTCAGCCGCGTCATCCACTCCTGCGCGCACCCGGCCTACATAGACCACATCCTGGCCCACTGCGTCGCCCACGGCTGTAGGGTAATCCCCCTCTTCTACCAGCTCGATACCCGGCGCGGCCTCCAATGCGCGGTTGACGGCGGCAAGATCGACTGCCGCGCCCAATTGCAACGACACAGTCAGGCTATCGCCAAAAAACACCGGGGCTTGAACGCAAGTTGCGGAAATCTTTAGCAAAGGTAACTCCAGGACTGCGCGCAGCTCGTGAACCAGGCGCTTTTCCAAGGCGGTATGCCCTTGGGCGTCTGGCGTGCCGACTTGTGCCAACAAGTTGAAGGCCATTTGCCGGTCAAAGAACTTAGGTTCCAGAGGGCGCACGTTCAGGAGCTCGGCGGTCTGACGGGCCAATTCGCTGACGGCTTCGCGGCCCTGGGCAGACACTGCCAGGCTGGCAGTGACGGCGACACGCTGGATGTCCAGCAAGCCGCGCAACGGCGCCAGCACCACCGCCAGGTTGGTGGCGGACGGGCTCGGGCTGCCGAGCTGGAACGGTTTTTCCAGGCCGTCGAGGACATGGGCATTGGCTTCCGGCACCACCTGGGGCGCCTGCTCGGCGGGCAAGGCTCCCGACAAATCGATCACCGAGCAACCCGCCGCCGTGGCTCGCGGCGCGAAGCTCAGGGTGACTGCCGGGCCTGCGGCGAAGAAGGCCAGTTGCGCCTTGCTGAAATCGAATTCGTCGACCTCCTTGACCCGTACGTTCTTGCCGCGAAACGGTACCGAGGCGCCAGCAGAATTACTGCCCGCCAGCAGGTACAGGGTGCCCACCGGGAATGCCAGCTCTTCGAGAATCTGCACCAGGGTTTCGCCGACCGTACCGGTGGCACCGATCACGGCAATTTCAAAGGTCTGGGTCATGGGGGCTGCCTCGGGCATTGCGGGGGGAGCGGCACTTTACCGGGTGGCCGGGAGTGAGGCAATTAACCTGGGGCTGGTGGAGTGGCTGATGGCGCTATCGGGGCAAGCCCCCTCCCACATTCAACCGAGTTCCAACGTTGAAATGCTGTTCACTGTGGGAGGGGGCTTGCCCCCGATAGCGCCCGAAAGAACAATAAAAAACCCGCGCCTGTCACCAGAACGCGGGTTTCTATTATTGCTTCAAGCGATCAACGCTCCAGCAAGATCCGCAGCATGCGACGCAGCGGCTCCGCCGCGCCCCACAGCAGTTGGTCGCCGACGGTGAACGCCCCCAGGTACTGGGTGCCCATGTTCAGCTTGCGCAGACGGCCCACCGGTACATTCAGGGTGCCGGTGACCTTGGTCGGGCTCAGCTCCTGCATGCTGATGTCGCGGTTGTTCGGCACCAGCTTGACCCAGGGGTTGTGCTGACTGATCAGCCCTTCGATATCAGCGATCGGCACGTCTTTGTTCAGCTTGATGGTCAGCGCCTGGCTGTGGCAGCGCATGGCGCCGATGCGCACGCAGATGCCATCCACCGGGATCGGGCTCTTGAACCGGCCGAGGATCTTGTTGGTCTCGGCCTGGGCCTTCCACTCTTCGCGGCTCTGGCCGTTCGGCAGCTCTTTGTCGATCCACGGGATCAGGCTGCCGGCCAATGGCACACCGAAGTTCTCGGTCGGGTAGGCATCGCTGCGCATGGCTTCGGCCACACGGCGGTCGATGTCGAGGATCGCGCTGGCCGGGTCGGCCAGTTGATCGGCGACAGCGGCGTGGGTCGCGCCCATCTGCTTGATCAGCTCACGCATGTTCTGCGCGCCGGCACCGGAAGCTGCCTGATAAGTCATGGCGCTCATCCACTCGACCAGGCCGGCTTCGAACAGGCCGCCCAGGCCCATCAGCATCAGGCTGACGGTGCAGTTGCCGCCCACATAATTCTTGGTGCCGGCATCCAGCTGCTGGTCGATGACCTTGCGGTTGACCGGGTCGAGGATGATCACGGCGTCGTCCTGCATGCGCAGGCTCGAGGCGGCGTCGATCCAGTAACCCTGCCAGCCGGCTTCACGCAGCTTGGGGAAGACTTCGCTGGTGTAGTCGCCACCCTGGCAGGTGAGGATCACGTCGAGGGTTTTCAGCTCTTCAATGCTGTAGGCGTCCTTGAGCGGGGCAATATCCTTGCCCACGGACGGCCCTTGGCCACCTACGTTCGAAGTGGTGAAAAACACCGGCTCAATAAGATCGAAATCCTGCTCTTCCAGCATCCGCTGCATGAGCACGGAACCGACCATACCGCGCCAACCGATCAGACCTACACGTTTCATCGCAACTACACCTTGTTAAAAAGTGGGCCGCCTTGCAGCAACAACTGCAAGCGGGCCCGAGAGATTACAGATTCCGCAGCGCGGCGACTACTGCGTCGCCCATTTCCTGCGTACCCACCTTGGTGCAACCCTGCGACCAGATGTCGCCGGTGCGCAGGCCCTGGTCCAGCACCAGGCTCACGGCCTTCTCGATCGCATCCGCGGCGTCGCTCAGGTTGAAGCTGTAACGCAGCATCATCGAGACCGACAGGATGGTCGCCAGCGGGTTGGCAATGCCCTGGCCCGCAATGTCCGGCGCCGAGCCGTGGCAAGGCTCGTACATGCCCTTGTTATTGGTGTCCAGGGACGCCGACGGCAGCATGCCGATGGAACCGGTGAGCATCGACGCCTGGTCGGACAGGATGTCGCCGAACAGGTTGTCGGTGACGATCACGTCGAACTGCTTCGGCGCACGGACCAGTTGCATGGCGGCGTTGTCGACGTACATGTGGCTCAGCTCGACGTCCGGGTAGTCCTTGGCCACTTCTTCGACAATTTCGCGCCACAGTTGGCTGGAGGCCAGGACGTTGGCCTTGTCCACCGAGCAGACCTTCTTGCCACGCACACGGGCCATGTCGAAACCGACGCGGGCGATACGGCGGATTTCGCTCTCGCTGTACGGCAGGGTGTCGTAGGCCTGGCGCTCACCATTCTCCAACTCGCGCACGCCCCGTGGCGAGCCAAAGTAGATACCGCCGGTCAGTTCACGCACGATCAGGATATCCAGGCCCGCTACCACTTCCGGCTTCAGGCTCGATGCGTCGGCCAGTTGCGGGTAGAGGATCGCCGGGCGCAGGTTGCCGAACAGGCCCAGTTGCGCGCGGATTTTCAGCAGGCCGCGCTCAGGGCGGATATCACGCTCGATCTTGTCCCACTTCGGGCCACCCACGGCGCCAAGCAGCACCGCATCGGCGGCGCGGGCGCGGTCCAGGGTTTCGTCGGCCAGGGGCACGCCGTGCTTGTCGATGGCAGCGCCGCCGATCACGTCGTGGCTCAATTCGAAGCCCAGGCTGTACTTGCTGTTGGCAAGCTCCAGGACCTTGACCGCTTCGGCCATGATTTCCGGACCAATACCGTCGCCAGGGAGAATCAGAATCTGCTTGCTCATGGGTTCCTCATTTCATCGAGCGACCTGCCCGTGGGCAGGTCGGGAAAATTAATCAGCGTTCGGCCCAGACCACCAGCACGTCGGTGCTGAAAGTGCCGTCGGCCTGAATCTCGTAGTAATCGCGCACTTCCTGGCCCATCGCCTGCTGCAGCTCCAGGATCGCGGCGCGCAACACTTGCGGTGTGCGCATGCGTTCGACCCACGAGGTGTATTCCAGGCGCAGGCGCTGGCGGCTGCTGTTGCGTACGTGCAAGCCGGCTTCGCTGAGCTGGCGCATCCATTCGGCGGCGGAGTAGTCACGCACGTGGCTGGTGTCGCGCAGCACTTCGACGGTTTGCAGGTAAGTGTCCAGCAACGGGCTGCCCGGTGACAAGACATCGACAAACGCCGCCACGCCGCCCGGCTTGAGCACGCGGCGCACTTCGCGCAGCGCCACGCCGAGGTCGCTCCAATGGTGCGCCGAATAACGGCTGAACACGAAGTCGAATTCGCCATCGGCGAACGGCAGGCGCTCGGCGGCGCCGTTTACGGTGCCGATATTGGTGAGACCGCGATCTTGCGCAGCGGCGGCCACCACATCGAGCATCTGCTGGGACAGGTCGTAGGCCACCACTTCCTTGACCAATGGCGCCATATGGAAACTCACATGACCGGCACCGCAGCCCAGGTCCAGCAACCGTGCATGGCCCTGCCCGGCCAGTTCAGCCTGGAGCAGCGCGAATTCGGTGCCTTGGGCGTGCACGGCACTGCTCAGGTAGGCAGATGCCTGTTCGCCGAATTGTTTTTGCACGACTTGGGTGTGGGCGGTGCTGGTCATGGTGGCATCCTTCAAGGGTTGTGTTGCTGGTACCGGCCCTATCGGGGGCAAGCCCCCTCCCACATTTGGAATGCGTTCCCCCTGTGGAGGGGGCTTGCCCCCGATGAGGCCGGTCCTGCCTACATCAATTTATGCGTCACGAAACAACCAGGGCTGGCTCGCCCGGTGCCTGGCTTCGAACGCGGCAATCGCATCGCCGTCCTGCAAGGTCAGGCCGATATCGTCCAGGCCGTTGATCAGGCAGTGCTTGCGGAAGGCGTCCACCTCAAAGTGGTACACCTTGCCGTCCGGACGGGTCACGGTTTGCGCAGCCAGGTCGATGGTCAACTGGTAGCCCACATCGGCTTCCACTTGCTTGAACAGCTCGTCGACTTCTTCGTCGGTCAGGATGATCGGCAACAGGCCGTTCTTGAAGCTGTTGTTGAAGAAGATGTCGGCATAACTCGGCGCGATGATGCTGCGAAAGCCATATTCTTCCAGGGCCCACGGCGCGTGCTCGCGGCTGGAACCGCAACCGAAGTTTTCCCGGGCCAGCAACACGCTGGCGCCCTGGTAGCGCTCGGCGTTGAGCACGAAGTCCTTGTTCAGCGGGCGCTTGGAGTTGTCCTGGTAGGCGTAGCCCACGTCCAGGTAGCGCCATTCGTCGAACAGGTTGGGGCCGAAACCGGTGCGTTTGATCGACTTCAAGAACTGCTTGGGGATGATCTGGTCGGTGTCGACGTTGGCACGGTCCAACGGCGCGACCAAACCGGTGTGTTGGGTAAAAGCTCTCATCGGGTTTTCCTCAGATCAATTCGCGAACGTCGATGAAACGACCGTTGACGGCAGCGGCGGCGGCCATGGCCGGGCTGACCAGGTGGGTACGGCCACCCGCGCCCTGACGCCCTTCGAAGTTACGGTTGGAGGTGGACGCGCAATGCTCGCCCGACTCCAGGCGATCCGGGTTCATCGCCAGGCACATCGAGCAGCCCGGCTCACGCCACTCGAAACCGGCTTCGAGGAAGATCTTGTCCAGGCCTTCGGCCTCAGCCTGGGCTTTTACCAGGCCCGAGCCTGGCACCACGATGGCCTGCTTGATGGTCGAGGCGACTTTGCGGCCCTTGGCGATCACTGCCGCCGCGCGCAGGTCTTCGATCCGCGAGTTGGTGCAGGAGCCGATAAACACGCGATCCAACTGGATGTCAGTGATCGCCTGGTTGGCCTTCAAGCCCATGTACTTCAAGGCGCGCTCGATGGAACCGCGCTTGACCAGGTCGGCTTCCTGCGCCGGGTCCGGCACGTTCTGGTCGACGGCCAGGACCATTTCCGGCGAAGTGCCCCAGCTGACCTGCGGCTTGATCTGGGCAGCATCGAGTTCAACCACGGTGTCGAACACCGCATCGGCGTCGGACACCAGGTCTTTCCAGGCTTCGACCGCGGCGTCCCAATCGGCGCCTTGCGGTGCAAATGGGCGCCCCTTCACGTATTCAACGGTTTTCTCGTCCGCCGCCACCATGCCCACGCGGGCACCGGCTTCGATGGACATGTTGCAGATGGTCATGCGGCCTTCGATGGACAGGTCGCGAATGGCGCTGCCGGCGAACTCGATGGCATGGCCGTTACCGCCGGCGGTGCCGATCTTGCCGATCACGGCGAGCACGATGTCCTTGGCGGTCACGCCGAACGGCAAGGTGCCTTCGACACGCACCAGCATGTTCTTCATTTTCTTGGCGACCAGGCACTGGGTGGCGAACACATGCTCCACCTCCGAGGTGCCGATGCCGTGGGCCAGGGCGCCAAACGCACCGTGGGTGGAAGTGTGGGAGTCGCCGCAGACCACGGTCATGCCCGGCAAGGTGGCGCCCTGCTCCGGGCCGATCACGTGGACGATCCCTTGACGCACGTCATTCATCTTGAATTCGGTGATGCCATATTCGTCGCAGTAGTCGTCGAGGGTCTGCACCTGCAAGCGCGACACGGTGTCGACAATGGCGTCGATCCCGCCCTTGCGCTCCGGGGTGGTCGGTACGTTGTGGTCCGGGGTGGCGATGATCGAGTCGACGCGCCAGGGCTTGCGCCCGGCCAGCCGCAGGCCTTCGAACGCTTGGGGCGAGGTCACTTCATGGATGATGTGACGGTCGATATAGATCAGCGACGAGCCATCGTCGCGCCGTTTCACTTCATGGGAATCCCAAAGCTTGTCGTAAAGCGTTTTGCCGGCCATCAGTCGGTCCTCATCAGCGGTGTTTCTATGCGCCGGGCTTTTCAATAACCCTTTGGCTTGTGAGGCTGATGGTATGGCGCTACATTAAATAACTCAAATTCATATTTTTTATGCTTTGGATTACCAACTGGAATACAACCATGGACCTGGCCAACCTCAATGCCTTTATTGCCATCGCCGAGACCGGCAGCTTCTCCGGCGCAGGTGAACGCCTGCACCTGACCCAGCCGGCCATCAGCAAGCGCATCGCCGGCCTGGAACAGCAATTGAAGGTGCGACTGTTCGATCGCCTGGGCCGTGAAGTCGGCTTGACCGAAGCCGGCCGGGCCTTGCTGCCGCGCGCTTATCAGATTCTCAACGTGCTGGACGACACCCGCCGCGCCCTCACCAACCTCACGGGAGAAGTCAGCGGCCGCCTCACTTTGGCCACCAGCCACCATATCGGCCTGCATCGTTTGCCACCGATCCTGCGCACCTTCACCCGGGAATACCCGAACGTGGCCCTGGATATTCAGTTTCTCGATTCGGAAGTGGCCTACGAAGAAATCCTCCACGGCCGCGCCGAAGTGGCGGTGATCACCCTGGCGCCCGCCCCCCATCACCTGGTAAGCGCCACCCCGGTGTGGGACGACCCGCTGGATTTCGTGGTGGCGCCGGAGCACAGCCTCACCGGCAACCGCGACGTCAGCCTGGCCGATATTGCTGGCCACCCGGCGGTTTTCCCTGGCGGTAATACCTTTACCCACCATATTGTCAGCCGTCTGTTCGAGGCCCAGGGCCTTACGCCGAACATCGCGATGAGTACCAACTATCTGGAAACCATCAAGATGATGGTCTCCATCGGCCTGGCCTGGAGCGTCTTGCCGCGCACCATGCTCGATGATCAGGTGGCGAGCATCGCTTTGCCGGGCATACAACTCAGTCGCCAGCTAGGCTATATCGTGCACACCGAAAGGACACTGTCGAACGCTGCGCGGGCGTTCATGAGCCTGTTGGATGCACAGGTGGATCTGCCAGTGATACCGGTATGACGCCGTGCGGCACCAGGTTGTGAATAAAACCGCGCTGTTTGCCCATCGAGCCAAGGCCCTTTGATAATGCGCAACCCTGTCGACCCTCTACCTCCCCTGCCCCGCATCTACGCCCTGGACCCCCAGCAGGCGGAGCAGAGCTGGGACAGCGCCCCGCAACTGCTGGCAGCCCTGAATGCGGCCCGGCTGGGCGCGTGGTGCTGGGAAATCGACACGGGCCGTATCAGCTGGTCACGGGGCACCCAGGCGCTGTTCGGCTTCGACCCGCGCCAACCACTGCCCAAGGACCTGGATTACCTCGACCTGCTGGCGCCGTCGGATCGCTCCCGGGTGGTGCGCGCCTTTCATGCGGTGCTGGCCGGCGAGCCGTTCGAGCAGGCCATGCACCATCACATCCAATGGCCGGACGGCACGTATCACTGGTTGGAGATCAACGGCAGCCTGGCACCGGACAAGGCCGGTCGGCGCCGCATGATCGGCGTGATCCGCGAGACCACTCGCCAGCGCGAGCGAGAGCACGCCCTCAGCCATTCCGAAAAACGCTTCGCCACGCTGTTTCACCTGTGCCCGAACATGGTGCTGTTGACCCGCCAGTCCGACGGCCTGATCAGCGAAGCCAACCAGTATTTCGAGATGCTTTTCGGCTGGCCGGTGGCCGATGCCATCGGCCGCACCACCCTGGACCTGGGCCTGTGGCGCCACCCCGAACAACGTGCGCAACTGGTCCAGGCCACCCAGCGCAAAGGCGAACCCATCACCATGGAAGTGCAGTTCTGCGCCAGCAACGGCCAGATCCACGATGGCACCCTCAGCGCGCAAAAGGTCGAGCTGGAGGGCGAGGCCTACTTGATCAGCACCTTTCTCGACACCACCGAGCGCAAAAACGCCGAAAACGCCCTCAAGGACAGCCAGGAGCGCCTGGACCTGGCCCTGGACTCGGCACAACTGGGCACGTGGGACTGGCACATCCCCACCGGCATGCTCTACGGCTCGGCCCGCGCCGCTCAACTGCACGGCCTGCCGCCCGAGCCCTTCCATGAATCCTTCGAAGCGTTTTTCGAGGGCATGCCCAGGCAAGAGCGCGAGAACATGCGCAACGCTTATCGCACCCTGCGCGAAGGCCCGGCCGGCAATTACCAACTGACTTACCGCGTGCCACTGGAAGACGGCAGCTCGCGCTACCTGGAAAGCCGCGCCCGCCTCTACCGAGACGAGCAAGGGGCGCCGCTGCGCATGGCCGGCACCCTGCTGGACATCACCGACCAGGTGGAGCGCGAACAACGCCTGACCGCCTCCGAAGAAAAGTTCGCCAGCCTGTTCCAGGCCAGCCCCGATCCCATCTGCGTCACCTGCCTGGACAGTGGCGCGTTCATCGAGATCAACCCCGCCTTCACCCAGACGTTTGGCTGGACGGCGGCCGAGGTGATCGACAAGAGCGCCGAGCAGATCGGCCTGTGGGACGAGTCAAGCAAACGCCTGCAGCGTATCGAACAGGTGATTCGCGACCAGGCGTTGAGCAATGTGGCCATCGTGGTGCACCACAAGAACGGCCAAACCCTGACCTGCATGATTTCCAGCCGGCTGATCAAGGTGGGCGACCAGCCGTGCATCGTCACCACGTTGCGCGACATTACCCAGCAACAACGCTCGGAGGCCGCGCTGAAGGCCAGCGAGGAGAAATTCGCCAAGGCCTTCCATTCCAGCCCCGACGCCATCTCCATCACCGAGCGCGACACCGGCCGTTATGTGGAGGTCAACGATGGCTTCTGCCGCCTCACCGGCTACCGCGCCGAAGAAGCCATCGGCCTGACGCTGTACCAGATCGGCATCTGGGCCGATGAAAACCAGCGTTCCGCCTTGTTGGCCGAATTGCAGATCAAGGGGCGCATCCCTCACCTGGAAATGCTCTGGCACAATAAACGCGGCGACGTGTTGGCGGTAGAAGTCTCGGTCGAGCCGATCACCCTCAATGAAACCCCGTGCCTGCTGCTGACCGCGCGGGACGTGAGCCTGCTCAAAAACGCCCAGGCGCAGATCCGTCACCTGGCCTATCACGACCCGCTGACCAACCTGCCCAACCGTGCGCTGCTGATGGATCGCCTGAGCCAACAGATCGCCTTGCTCAAGCGCCATAACCTGCGCGGCGCCCTGCTGTTTCTCGACCTCGACCATTTCAAGCACATCAACGATTCCCTCGGCCACCCGGTGGGCGACACCGTGCTGAAAATCGTCACCGCGCGCCTGGAAGCCAGCGTGCGCATGGAGGACACGGTGGCGCGCCTGGGCGGCGATGAGTTCGTGGTACTGCTCAGCGGCCTGGATGGCACGCGCACGCAAGTCAGCACCCAGGTGCAGGAACTGGCCGATACCCTGCGCGAATTGCTTTCGGAGCCGATGTTCCTCGATGGCCATCGCCTGCAGGTCACGCCAAGCATCGGCGTGGCGTTGATTCCCGACCATGGCACGACCCCGGCGGACCTGCTCAAGCGCGCCGACATCGCCCTGTACCGGGCCAAGGATTCGGGGCGCAACACCACGCAGATGTTCCATAACAGCATGCAAAAGGCCGCCAGCGAGCGCCTGCGCATGGAAACCGACCTGCGCCTGGCCCTGTCACGCGGCGAGTTCAGCGTGCATTACCAACCCCAGGTGGATGCGCGCGGCAACAGGATCGTCGGCGCCGAGGCCCTGGTGCGCTGGCAGCATCCGCAGCTGGGCGCGCAGTCGCCGTCCGAATTCATCAAGGTCCTGGAGGACAGCGGCCTGATCCTCGAAGTGGGTACCTGGATCCTCGACGAGGCCTGCGCCGCCTTTGCACAGCTGATTGCCGAAGGCTTGGTGGACCCGCTGAATTTCAGCCTGTGCGTGAACATCAGCCCCCGGCAGTTTCGCCAGAACGACTTTGTCGAACGGGTGGAGCGCAGCCTCAAGCGGCATCAACTGCCCTGCAACCTGCTGAAACTGGAAATCACCGAAGGCATCGTGATTCAGAACCTGGACGACACCGTGGCGAAGATGCGCCGCCTGAAGAAGCTCGGTGTCAGTTTTGCCATGGATGACTTCGGTACCGGCTACTCATCGCTGACGTACCTCAAGCGCCTGCCGGTGGATGCGCTGAAGATCGACCAGTCCTTCGTACGCGACGCGACCCATGACCCCAACGACGCCGAAATCATCCGCGCCATCGTGGCCATGGCCCGCAGCCTGAACCTGACGGTGATTGCCGAAGGCGTGGAAACCCCGGAGCAATTGGCGTTCCTGCAAAAGCTGGGCTGCCATTTGTTCCAGGGGTATTTGCACAGTCGGCCACTGCCGATCGAAGGATTTCGGCGGTTGTTGGTCTAGCCCTTACACCAGCTTCAACGCAGTAAGCGTTTTGCGCCGCCAGGGCGACTCGTTCAAGGCGTACTTTTGCCCATACAGGTCCAGCATCCCTTTGACGACCACCACGGAATGCCAACCGTCTGCAATCGTACCGATTGCACCGTTGACCAACTCCTCGACAGTGCTGTTACGGATGTAACCGAACAGGCCCAGGCGCTGGAGAGCCTCACCGGGGTATTCGCCATCGTTGAGGGTTTCCAGGGCCGCCGTAAAGCTTCTCCCCGCACGGAAATCGTTGTTCTCCAACTGCGCCCGCTTGGCGCTGCAGGCATAGAGGAAGTTGGCGTAATCCAGCAATACCGGGTTGCTGCCATAGAAGTTCGACGCGGCGGTAGCCTGCCTCAGTTCCTCATGGCTCAAGCGCAACCGGAAGCCATCGCGCATGGTCACTTCGCATCCGGCTGGCGTTCTGTAGATGGCCGTGTAGATGCCTTCGGGGAAACGGGTGATAGCCGCCTTGATCGCCGACACCGTCACGCAATTGCCCTCCACACCTTGATAAAAACCGCTCCAGATATCGGCGTGCCGGATACTTTCCGATACCTGAGCCAGGCCCCTGTCACGCTGCGGTGGAGTCTCACGATCATCAAACAGCACATAACCGTAACCTTCGCCGTGCGTGTGATTGGCGCCGCCCACCACGAGCGCCGCTCCGAAGTCATGGGTCTGGCGGACCCAGGCCAAATCCCTGCCGACCATGTCGCGGGCGGCAACCCATCGCGACACCCCATACACGCCCATTCCCTCCAGGCAACGCTTGCTTGTCTCGCCCTCAAGGGTCTTCGCCAGGGCGGCGTCGAACGTCGCGTAGCCGCCCAGTTGCTGCTTGCGCTTTACAAAGGCCGCCAACATGAAGTTGGCGTGCTTCAGCGCATCAGGGTCCTGCCCTGTGAACCTTGACGCCCGGGTGACCTGTTCAAGCTCTGCCTGGGACACATGCACCCTGTATTGATCCTTCATGGTGACGGCATAACCTTCACCTGCCTGGGTTACCTGGTGGAAGACATCGGAGGGACGCGGGCCGAGGGTCATCATCATCAGTTTGATAACCGCCACGTGAGTACTGCAGTCCATATTTTCGCCGAATCGACGCTCGGCGGCTGCGAATGCATTCACAGGCCCATCAAGGCTCATCCCGGCCCCGGAGCGGACCATACTTGAACCATGCTCAGGCAGCCGTTTTGCAATGACCGTGCGATGCCCCTCAATCAAAGTGTTCATCGGACTGCTCACTCAAGGCTGGACGAAAACGTACAGCCAGGGCACTGGCCGCACCTCTTGCACGCGCACATCACACCAATGCGATGGCGTCCCCACGAGTCGGCGCGGAACCCTGGCGCCCATACATCTCTTCGCGGCCATTGATCACCGCCACGGAATGGAAGGCTCGATTGCACATGCCCAGCTGCCCCCTGGCGAGATCTCGCACACTCACCCTCTTCATGTGCTTCCTGAGGCCCAGACGCAGGAAACCCTCGCCTGGCCCAAACTCATCCTCCCCATTGTTCAAGCTTCTCACGCCGGCGGGATAACTGCGGCTCGCCCAGCCGTCGTTGTTTTCCATCTGCGCACGCTTGGCACTGACGGCGAACAGGAATTGCGCGTCCTTGAGCATGCCTTTATCGCGGCCGATAAAACGCGAAGCCGCGGCGCCAATTTTTAACTCTTGATCCGTCAAGTTAAGTACAAAATCATCGCGCATCGTCACCCGGTAACCATCACTTGTCTTGATCACCTCTTTATAGATATCCGTTGGACTTTGGCCGAACTTGTACATGGCTGCCTTGATGGCCGATACCGTGACACAGTTACCATCCGGGCCTTGACGAAACCCACTCCAGATATTGTCAGGTTTTGCGCCATTACGTTTATCCGACAGGTTCGGTATAGGCACATACTGTTTGGGTTGCGGCTCCGGCGGCACGACGGGCTCGACGGTCGGATTTACCTGAGGGCGCGGCGTACTATCGGGAACCAACTTATCCGTTTTACTCGTTAGAAGATTAAATAACTGCGTAAAAAACGAAGTGAACAACGCAATAACGCTGGCAGCCGGATCTGGATCGGCGCCTATCGCCGCCTGACCGCGTGGCCCGCCTGCGGTAGCAGATGCAGCGCCTGTACCAAACTCGATAGATTTAAACCGATAGGAAGGTGCAGGTTCGTTGACGGCCGCCGGCAAGTTTCTGTTATACGCCTGACGAACATTCACTACGCGCGCAATATTATGAATCGAACAATACGACATGGTGTTCACTCCACTTTCCGAGTATTTCTCCAAGCGCTGTGCCGCCCGGAGAAACACCGTTTTATTTATCCAAGAAGTTGCGACGCAATGGCAGGAATCAGTTTCCTAACCGACGACGGTTGATAAAGGCCCACCCCTTGAAGTCAGTCTCATTTTCAGCAGGGCCAGGACTGGTGACGTCCGCTTCGGGCTTTGACTGATCTGGAATATCCTTCTGCCTGTTATCGGTCGAGGTCACGGTCTTTGTGTCAGGTCGCGGTGTAGTTCCGGGCAGGGGCGTCGATTCAAGCCGGTGCAGCGCGCCAGGATGGATGCCTGAAGACTTGGCTTTGGAGGGTGGTGTCACCTTGGCGTCAGGAGCCTTGGAGTCCGACAACTTTGCGTCCGACAACTTGGTGTCCGACAACTTTGCGTCCGACAACTTGGTGTCCGACAACTTGGTGTCCGACAACTTGGTGTCCGGCAACTTGGTGTCGTGCCGTGGAGTCACGTCGAGCCTGTGCAACGGGTGAGCATTAAGCCGTACCTCAGGCCTGATGGGCGGCACCTTGGCATCGGGTTGTGGAGTCACCCCGGGGGTGGGCACCGAAAGAGGATTGACCCCTCCTCCGTCGCGCTCCACATGGGTATCAGGACAGTGGCAATTGCCGATATTGAGCTCTACCTTGACCTGCGCATTCGAGTCGTTGCTCACGTTGACATGGGGCACAGGGACCGACTGAAGCGTCCCTTTGTCGACTTTCACTGTCAGCTGGTTCGTCGTATCCGATGTAGCCCTGGGCGTTGTGCCTGGTTCCACCTTCACTTTCAATTGGGTCGCCAGGTCCGGGGTGGTCCCCGGCAACGTGGCTGGTTCCGTCTTTGCTTTCAGCTGGGTCGTCGCATCCGACGTGACCGCCGTCAACTGAGCGGGCTCTGCCTTTGCTTTCAGCTGAGTCATCATGGCCGGCGCGGCCTGCGGCAACTTGCCTGGATCTGCCTTTGCTTTCAACTGGGTCGTCGTATCCGACGTGACCGCCGTCAACTGAGCTGGATCTGCCTTCCCTTTCAGCAGGGTCGTCGTATCCGACTTGACCGCCGTCAACTGAGCTGGATCTGCCTTCACTTTCAGCAGGGTCGTCATATCCGGCGTGTGCTTGGGTGTTTTATCGGAATGTGTGGCCAGGGCGGGGGTCATGTTTCTCCCCGACACCATCTCACGCATGGTTTTGAAGACTTGCTCAAGCATGTCGAACAATTTTGAAAATGCTCCGGCGTTGATCATCATTTCACCGTGAGGCGCTCGGGCAATATCAGGCCGAAGCGCAGGCGAAATCCATATTGGATCCGCCTTGGAAGAACTCAGCGGCTCATTGTTTTTAACAGGTGTCGATGGCAGCAAATGATGACGTGGGGTCTCAACCTTTACAGAGGGTGAACCATTAATCGAGATGGACATGAATACGCTCCTTAGTGGGCGCCGCCCGGCGGTTACACGCCAGGAGTGGCGACAGGATTTATATGTACTGGAAAACAACAGCGCTGCCTTACAGTCCCTACTTCGTGGAGCGTGAGACTATCGAGTTCCAGAAATCGCGCCTCACATAAGGAAACCAACGCGAACTTTCAGACTTTACCCCATGGTCATTCCAAGAAAATCTTGATTCATCGCGCACCGGCGCCGTACTAACAGACATACCCACTCATAAAGTGCTGGACATGCAATTAAGAGACATAACTGAACACACCACTAATAGTTGAACTGTGATAATTCACACGCACAGAACATCCACCCGCAATCATCAAAGCGTCGCAGGAACAGTCACCAGAACGTGCAGAATGATTCAGTCCTTATCCAAAGACTTTTAAACGCAGAAGGCTCCTTGTCTTTCGACAAGGAGCCTTCTGTGAAACATATCAGGCGTTCGACACAGCGCGGTGAAAGGTCAGGCGGCGACCGGAGTATCCATCCCCAACAACCGGCTGACCTGCTCCAGTTCGGTCTCGCGGCGCAAGGCGGTAAACAGCGCGACAGCTTCGGGGTAGTTGCGCGTCAGCATTGCCAGCCACTGCTTCAACCGGCCAGGGGCCTGGCGCTCGGTCAACTGTGCGACCGACTGGGTCCAGAAGTCCTGGAGCATGGGTTGCATTTGCGCCCAGGTCATTTCCACGACGTCTTCGCCTGCACGCGCGGCGGCGATTTGCAGGGCCAGGTCCGGACGCGCCACCAGGCCGCGACCGAGCATGATGTCTTCAACACCACTGATCTCCCGACAACGCCGCCAGTCTTCGACGCTCCAGATATCGCCGTTGGCGAACACCGGCACCTTGACCACCTCCTGTACCCGTGGAATCCACTCCCAGTGGGCTGGCGGCTTGTAGCCATCGGTCTTGGTACGCGCATGCACCACGATATGCGCCGCACCGCCTTCGGCCAGGGCCGTGGCACACACCAGCGCGCCATCCGGGCTGTCGAAGCCCAGGCGCATCTTGGCGGTCACCGGGATATGGGCCGGCACGGCACGACGCACGTGTTCGACGATCTGGTTGAGCAGCTCCGGCTCCTTGAGCAGCACCGCACCGCCGCGGGACTTATTGACGGTCTTGGCCGGGCAGCCGAAGTTCAGATCGATCACCTCGGAACCCAGCTCGCAGGCCAGGGCGGCGTTTTCCGCCAGGCATACCGGGTCGGAACCGAGCAATTGCACGCGCAACGGCACACCGGCTGCGGTGTGGGCACCGTGCAGCAGTTCCGGGGCGAGCTTGTGGAAATACGCCGGGGTGAGCAGGCGGTCGTTGACGCGAATGAACTCGGTCACGCACCAGTCGATACCGCCCACGCGGGTCAACACGTCCCGCAGGATGTTGTCGACCAACCCCTCCATGGGCGCCAAAGCAATTTGCATGGAAAACACTCAACAAAAATCGTGGCGCAGTTTACTGGGTTTCCCGCGGCAACCGTTAACCCCCTGTCAGGGCGGGACCATAACCGTCGAGAAATTCGGCCGGCATGCGCTTGGGCCTGCCGCTGGACAATTCGATGCAGACAAAGGTGGTGTGAGCCCGCAGCAAGGTCGCACCGTCACGCGGGCGTACCAGCTGGAAACGACGGGTCATCTTCAGGCGCTGGTCCCAATCGACGATCCAGGTGGCCAGCTGCAGCTCATCGCCTTCGTAGCCTGCCGCGAGGTAATCGATTTCATGGCGCACCACGGCCATGGCACGGTCCAGGCGGCGGTACTCGGTGAGGTCCAGCCCCAGGCGCTGGGAATGGCGCCAGGCGCAGCGCTCCAGCCAGGACACGTACACCGCATTATTGGCGTGCCCCAGGCCGTCGATGTCTTCAGGGGCGACCTGCAGATCGATGATAAACGGCGTTGCCAAATCCCAGCCCATGCCTTGCTCCAGTCGATTGATGTCGGCGGGAGCAGTGTATCAGGCGGTTTGCCGGTCCTGTAGACGACAGCCGGCCAACAGCGCCAGCACGCCCTCGATCACCCGGGGATCGGCCAGCACTTTCTGGTGCCCGCCTTGCTCCAGGCGCAGCAGGCGGCTGTCGAACCAGGCTTCGTGGATGGCTTGAGACGCCTTGACCGGAACAAAGGTATCGTCTTCGGCGTGCACGATCAGGCCGGGGATATTCATCTGGTAGTGGGCCACATCCAGGTGCTTGAGCGGCATGCCGAACGTCAACTCCACCTCCTGGATAAACGCCGAGCGTGCCCGCGCCGGCAGACCGACCATGGTGGTAAAGCCGCGCAGCACATCCAGGAAGCGCGACGGTGCGGCGATGCTCACCAACGCCTCGGTACGCAGCCCCAACTGCACTGCCAGCATCGCACTGGCGCCGCCCATGGAATGGCCGATCACGGCGTGCAGCGGCGGCAGTTCGGCAGCCGCCTCCAGCATGGCTCGGGCGAACAGCAGCACGTGAGCTTCCCGTCCCGGCGAACGACCATGGGCCGGACCGTCCAGGGCAATCACCGAGTAACCGTTGCCTACCAACGCGGTGATCAAGCTGGCGAACTGGGTTGGCCGGCCTTCCCAGCCGTGCATCAACAACACCGCAGGGCCTTGGCCCCAGCGCAGGGCCGACAGGCCGAAACGCAAGGTGATGCGCTCCGATTGCGCCAGCAGCGGCAGCTCCCAGTCACGTGGCGGCAGGTCGCGTGGCGTCATGAAGGCACGCCGCATCTTGTTGGCGACGGTTTGCGGTGCCAGGTGTCCAACGGTGCCGTTGAAGCGACGAATCCAGGTTAACGCGCCCATCCTCGCACCCTCTTCTAGCGCACAGCCGACTTGGCCGCGCGTAACACTCGGTCCGACAACTCGCCCGGCCCCAGGGCACGCGCCAAGGCCAGCCCGCCGATCATCAACGCCATATCAGCCAAGGCTTTGTCAGTGTCTTCGGGACTCGCGGCAAGCTGGGCCGCCATCAGTTCCACATGCTCGCTCAGCGCCTCGCGGAAGGCGTCCGGCAGCCGCGCCATCTCGCCCACGGTGGCCGGGATCGGGCATGCCTGGACTGTAGAATCGCGGTGCTTGCGTGACAGATAAAACGCCGCCACCAGGCCCCTGCGCTCTTCTCCCGTCAGCTGTGCGTCCATATCGTCGATAGATGCACGCCGCCGCGCCAACAACTGGGTGAACGCCTCCAGCATCAAGGCGTCCTTGCTTTCGAAGTGCGCGTAGAAACCACCGACGGTCAGCCCCGCCGCGCCCATGACTTCGCCCACGCTAGGCTCGGCCGGACCACGCTGGGTCAATGCAGCGCTGGCGGCTTGCAGAATACGTTCGCGGGTTTGCGCTTTTTTATCGCTCATCGTTGCCTCCGACTTTCATGGGTTGAATATTATTACCATAATAATATTTAGCAAGCGACAAGCATGACCACTGGTCAGCAGAGCAAAGGGAATGGGGAGAGAGAATTGGCCAAACGCCAGACAAACAAAAGGGCCATTCAATAATTGAATGACCCTTAAAAATCCCGCAGAGCGGGTAATCGTGGCGTCCCCTAGGGGACTCGAACCCCTGTTACCGCCGTGAAAGGGCGGTGTCCTAGGCCACTAGACGAAGGGGACA
>NZ_FWZV01000016.1:0-191756 GCF_900177315.1 Pseudomonas sp. LAMO17WK12:I1
CCACTTATCGACGGTAGGTCGGCTAACGTCAAAGCGGCGTGCCAACTGACTTTTAGTGAAGTTGCCAGAAAGCCAATCAGCTACCAGCTTGATTCTTTGATTCATGGGGGACTCTTGGTTCCAGGGCATGATCAGTTACCTCCTGATCATGCGTATTAGCCTGTAAACCATGTCCCCGGTTAGAAATGTAAACGATGTCCCCGGTTTGTACCGGGGCAAGCCCCCTCCCACATTTAAATCTCACCAACCTGTAGATCGGTGGAATCAGCCCTCTTCGAGCCACAGGCGAATCGGCTTGCCTTCGGCCGGCCAGAAGCGGGTCTGCTCGATCGGCGAGATGTCCCAGCGCTGTACGCCTTGCAGGGCCTGGAAGAAGCGCTGTTCCTGCTCCATCAGGGCCTCGGCGCAGAGCTTGCGGGTGCTGCCGAGCTTGCCGAAGCTGAGTTTGTCGCCCTCAAGGGTGTACGGCGCGAACCAGTGGTTGCAACCGCCGTTGCCGTAGGCACGCCCATCGGCGCCGAGGGTGACGGTCAGGTGTGCGTAATCCATCAACGGCCGCTCACCAATCCACTCCACCACGTAGCTGTGATCCTGCTTGAGCTTGGCCGCGTCACCGGCGCAGCCACTCAGGGCCGCACCGACGGCGGCGAGCAGAAGCAGGCCTTTCATTGCCCGGCCTTCTGGCATTTCGGGCAACGGTGCTTGTCGCCTTCGCTGGCCCAGCCCAACTCGGCAATGCGCGCGTTGGCGGCCGGTTGCAGCGGCTCCTTGGTCAGCTTGGTTTCCACCGCGAATTCAAACTCCAGCACGGTGTCGCAGCTGTCGCAGTTGACCTTCCAGGTGTGAATCTCCAGCTCGCCGAACTTCGGCCCGCGGGCCATGGCGACCCACTGGCCGGCAGGGCGGATGGAGTAGCGCGCGTCACCTTCGACGGTAAGGCGCATGGACAAGGTTTTACTGCCGCGCAGGGTGACGATCAGCACGTCGTCGTGCTTGATCGAGCCACCGTTGCCGGTGACCTGGTAACGGCCCGGCACCAGGGCACGGCATTCGATCAGGGTGTGTTGCGGGCTCAGCAAGCTGAAGCGGAAATCGTGTTCGGCCATGGATCCTCCAAATAGGCGCGGCATCCTATCACGGGTGCCTGCTGATCATGAGCCTGGTATGTGACCGCTGATCATCCTTCGACGAGGTTCTGCGCCCGGCCATCGGCCCATGCCGCAATATTGGCCAATGTGGTGCCGGCAATCGCCGCCAGGGCTTCGCGGGTAAGGAACGCCTGGTGTGCGGTGACGATCACGTTGGGGAAGGTCAGCAGGCGCGCGAGCACATCGTCTTGCAGGGGCAGGTCGGAGCGGTCCTCGAAAAACAGCTGGGCTTCCTCCTCGTACACATCCAGCCCCAGGTAGCCGAGCTGGCCGTCCTTGAGTGCTTCGATCAGCGCCGGCGTGTCGACCAGGCCGCCGCGACCGGTGTTGATCAGCATGACGCCGGGTTGCATCCGCGCCAGGGAGTGCGCATTGATCAGGTGCTTGCTGTCGGCGGTCAGCGGGCAGTGCAGGCTGATGATCTGCGCCTGGGCCAAGAGCTCAGGCAGGCTCACATAGTCAGCGCCGAGGGCCTGGACCTGCGGGTTGGGGAACGGGTCGTAGGCGAGCAGCCGGCAACCGAAGCCCGTCATGATCCTGGCGAACGTGGCGCCGATCTGGCCGGTGCCGACCACGCCGACGGTCCTGCCCACCAGGTCGAAGCCGGTGAGGCCATGCAGGCTGAAATCGCCGTCGCGGGTGCGGTTGTAGGCGCGATGCAGGCGGCGGTTGAGGGCGAGGATCAGGGCCACCGCGTGTTCGGCGATCGCATGGGGCGAATAGGCCGGGACGCGCACGATGGTCAGGCCCAGGCGTTTGGCGGCAGGCAGGTCCACATGGTTGTAGCCGGCCGAACGCAACGCGATCAACCGCGTGCCGCCCTTGGCCAGGTGTTCCAGCACCGGGGCACTGAGGTCGTCGTTGATAAAGGCGCAGACCACCTCGTGGTGTTCGGCCAGGGCGACGGTGTCGAGGTTGAGCCGGGCGGGTTGGAATTGCAGTTCCAGGCCGTGCGGCAAGGGCTCGCCGAGGAAACTGTCGCGGTCGTAGGTCTGGCTGCTGAAAAGAATCACGCGCATCAAAGGCTTCCTTTTTGATGAATTCAGGCGCTGACCCGCGCTTCACTGGCCAGCCGTGCAATGGCCATGTCCAGCTCGTCCAGCGCGGTCACGGCCTTGGCGTCGTCCTGCTTGAGCAGGGTTTCGGCGCGCTGGCAGGCGGCGCGCAGTTGCGGCACGCCACAGTAGCGGGTGGCGCCGTGCAGGCGGTGGACGCGTTCGATGAGGGCCAGGTTGTCCTTGGCCTCGCGGGCGACGTGAATGGCCTGGCGGTCGGCTTCCAGGGAGGCCAGCAGCATGGCCAGCATGTCGGCCGCCAGATCGGTCTTGCCGGCGGCCAGGCGCAGGCCTTCCTCGTGGTCCAGCACCGGCAATTGCACCCCGGGGCCCAGGCCTTCGACGGCGCGCTCCGGCACCTGGTTGCGCAGGGCCAAGCCGGTCCATTTCAGCACCACCTGGGCCAGTTGCCGTTCGCTGATGGGTTTGGTCAGGTAATCGTCCATACCGCTTTGCAGCAAGGCGCGCTTCTCGTTGGCCATGGCATGGGCGGTGAGGGCGACCACCGGCAAGGGCGTGCCATGGCGCTCGCTTTCCCACTGGCGGATCGCCTCGGTGCTCTGACGTCCGTCCATGCCCGGCATCTGCACGTCCATCAGCACCAGGTCGAAGGTGTCCTGTTTCACCGCGTCGACCGCCGCGTAGCCGCTTTCCACTGCACGGACCTGCGCGCCCATGTCTTCCAGCAGGGTCTGCACCAACAGCAGGTTTGCCGGGTTGTCATCGACACACAGTACGCGCGGCGCACGGCTGGATAGCGGCTCGCCCGGTTCACTGCGGGACGGCCGCGGGCTGATCAGGTCGGACAGGGCACGGCGCAGCTTGCGGGTACACGCCGGCTTGGCCTGCAACTGGCTGTTGGGGTTGGGTACCGACTCGTTGAACAGCATCTGTTCGGTGGTGGGGCACAGCACCAGCACTTTGCAGCCCAGGTGTTCGAGGTCCCACAGGTGCTGGTTGAGGCGCTCGGGCGGAATATCGTTGGCGGTCACCCCGAGTACCGCGAGGTCGATGGCCTGCTCGGTCTGGTGAGCGCTGGTGATGCCGTTGGTCAGGCTTTCCAGGGTATTGAACGGCGTCACTTCCAGGCCACAGTCTTCCAATTGGTGTTGCAGGGCCTGGCGCGCCAGGTCGTGGTTTTCCAGTACCGCCACGCGATGGCCCAGCAACGGCGCGCAGGGCAGGTCTTCGACGTCGTCGCGGGTCTTGGGCAGGTTCAGGCTGATCCAGAATTCAGAGCCTTCGCCCGGCGTGCTGTCGACGCCGATTTCACCGCCCATTTGTTCGATCAGGCGCTTGGAAATCACCAGGCCCAGCCCCGTGCCGCCGGGCTGGCGCGACAGTGAATTGTCGGCCTGGCTGAACGCCTGGAACAACGCCCGCACGTCCTGGCTGGACAGGCCGATGCCGGTGTCCTGCACGCTGATGCGCAGTTGCACGCTGTCTTCCTGCTCGTCCTCGATCATCGCCCGGGCCACGATGGTGCCTTCGCGGGTGAACTTGATCGCATTGCTGATCAGGTTGGTGAGGATCTGCTTGAGCCGCAGCGGGTCGCCCACCAGCGCCAGCGGCGTGTCGCGGTACACCAGGCTGACCAGTTCCAGTTGCTTGGCATGGGCGGCGGGAGCGAGGATGGTGAGGGTGTCTTGCAGCAGATCCCGCAGGTTGAACGGGATACTGTCGAGCACCAGCTTGCCGGCCTCGATCTTCGAGAAATCGAGGATTTCGTTGATGATGCCCAGCAGGTTGTCGGCGGATTTTTCGATGGTGCCCAGGTAGTCCAACTGGCGCGGGGTCAGCTCGCTTTTTTGCAGCAGGTGGGTAAAGCCGAGTATGCCGTTGAGCGGCGTGCGGATTTCATGGCTCATGTTCGCCAGGAACTCGGACTTGATGCGGCTGGCCTCCAGGGCCTCCTTGCGCGCCAGGTCCAGCTCGATGTTCTGGATCTCGATGGTTTCCAGGTTCTGGCGCACGTCTTCGGTGGCCTGGTCGATGCTGTGCTGCAATTCTTCCCGGGCATTTTGCAGGGTTTCGGCCATGCGGTTGATGCCCGATGCGAGTTGATCCAGCTCCTGGCTGCCCAAGGGTGGCAGGCGGGTTTCCAGGTTGCCGTCCTTGAGTTGGGCCACCGCTTGCTTGATCAGGCCAATCGGCGCGTTGATCGTACGGCTGATGCGCAAGGCCAGGGCCGCAGTGCAGATCAGGCCGATGGCAATCAGCAGCAGGCTGGCGAACAGGCTGCGATAGCCGCGCAGCAACATGCCGTTGTGGGACAACTCCACCTCGACCCAGCCGAGCAGGCGATCGGCTTCATCGGGGATCAAATCGCCCGCCAGGTTGCGATGGCGACCAAACACCGGCAGCAGGTAGCGCGTGGCGTCGTTGCCGGTGCGTTGCAGCAGGTGGGAGCTGTTGCCGACCGGCGGCTGGTTGAGCATGGTCGGGCCGGCGTGGGCCAGGGGCGTGCGGTCCGGCGCCAGGAATGCCACGGTGCGCACGTCCGTCTGTTCCAGGGATTGGGTGGCGATACGCTCCAGCAGGTCGGTGTTCCTGCTGCCCATGGCGGGGGCCACCAGGGGCGCCAGCTGCTCGGCGATCATTTCGCCGCGTTGCAGCAACTGGGCCTGTAACTCCGAGAGCTGCATCCAGGTGAAGTAACCCCCCAACAACAAGGCCATCAGGCTGGTCGGTAATAAGGTCAGCAACAGTACGCGGCCTTTTATCCCCATTCTTTTAAGCACGCCACTCTCCTGCTACCACACTGATATCAATCTTCCGCGCCGGCATCCGGCCCGCGCCACCTGCGCAGTGTAGCCATTTGCGCGGCCTGGAATCTTGCAAATTAATGACAGAGGGCAATCTTCGGGCCGTTGGACGCCGTGTGGCGATTGCCTGCGGCGGGGTTATCTTGAATAATCAGTGATTGAGAATGACTTGCAGACGCTAATGAATCCCGCGGCAGTTGGCCTACCCCGTATCCTCACAATTGAAGATGACCCCGTGCTGGGTGCCTATGTGCACGAGCATTTGGGGCGCTGTGGCTTCCAGGTCACCTGGTGCCAGAACGGTCAGCAGGGCCTGGAGATGGCGCGCGACCAGGCATTCGACGTGGTGTTGATGGATATTCTGCTGCCGGGCCTGGATGGCTTGTCGATCCTCACCCATTTGCGCCGGAGCCATTCGATTCCGGTGATCCTGATGTCGGCCCTGGGCGCTGAAACCGATCGCGTCAGCGGTTTTCGCCTGGGGGCCGATGATTACCTGCCCAAGCCCTTCAGCATGGTTGAGCTGCGCGTGCGTATCGAAGCCATCCTGCGTCGGGTGGCCCTGGATCGGCGCCCGTTGCCGACGCTTGCGCCCGTGCGCGAGGACACCCGCACGCTGCGTTTCGATGATGAGCTGTGCGATGTTTTTCATCAGGAGCGCTGGGCGGGCCTGACCCGTAGCGAATACCGCCTGCTGGAAACCCTGCATCGCAACGCTGAAGAAGTCCTCAGCAAAGCCTTCCTCTACCAGCACGTGTTGCAACGGGGTTATGCGCCCCATGATCGCAGCCTCGACATGCATATCAGCCAGATCCGCCGCAAGCTCAAGGCCATCGGCTACACCGAGCGTGAGGTGCGCACGGTGTGGGGCAAGGGCTATGTGCTGAGCGGTCACGACGATGGGCTTTGAGGCATCGCTGAAACGGCTGCCGGGCAGGCACTCGTTATTCTGGAAGCTCGCCTGCCTGCTGATCGCCTTCTGTTTGCTGATGATCTGGCTCAGTTGGTCCTGGGGTCGGTACATGGAGCAAAAGAACGCCTACCTGTCCGATGAGGCCAGGAGCACCTTGAGTGGTTATGCGGCAGGCGCCGAGCAGGCCTGGAACCAGGGCGGCAATGCCGGCGTCGATGCGTGGCTGCAGGCAATGGGCAAGCGCGAAAGCACGTGGGTCGGGGTGATCGGCAATGACTTGCAGTCGTTGAGCAGCTACCCGCTGACCGATACGGAAAGCCAGCGCCTGACCTTCCTGCGGGGCCTGGACTGGCCGGTCAGCCGCCACGTCAAGGGGTTGCCGTGGTTGAAGATCCCGTTTGCGGTGGATCCGGGCGCCGGTTCGCTGGTGATTGAACTGCCGCAGCGCTTTATGCCGGGGCGCTACCAACTGTTCTGGCGGGTGCTGACCAACGGCGTGATTCCCGGCCTTTTTACCTTGTTGCTGTGCATCGGCCTCTATCGGTTGCTGATCATGCCCCTCAATCAACTGCGCGAGCAGGCCAACGCATGGCGTGCCGATCAGTTGAATACGCGGATGTCCCACGACGCCACCAGCCGCCAGGACGAATTGGGCGAGCTGGGGCGCGCGTTTGATCATATGTCCGAGCGCTTGCAGGGTACGGTGATGCTGCAACAGCAGCTGTTAAGGGACATGTCCCATGAACTGCGCACGCCCTTGAGCCGTTTGCGGGTGGCCTGTGACAGTGAGCAGGATCTTGCGCGCCTGCGTGAGCGGCTGGGGCGGGAGATCGACGCCATGCAGCGCCTGGTGGAAGACAGTCTGCAACTGGCCTGGCTGGATACCGAGCGGGCGCCGCTGCCCAAAGAAGATATTCAGGTGCAGGCGCTGTGGGACATGCTGCGCGAGAACGCGTGCTTTGAAAGCGGTTGGCCGGCATCGCGGCTGCCCTGCCTTCTGGGCGCCGACAGTTGGGTGCGGGGCAACCTGAATGCCCTGGCCCAGGCCCTGGAGAATATCCTGCGCAACGCCATACGCCATTCCCCGGCGCAGGGGATCGTGTGCCTGGATGGATGCCGCGAGGGGGAGTATTGGCACCTTTGGTTGGAAGACCAGGGCGGGGGAATCGATGAGCAGGATCTGGAGCGAATCTTTGCGCCGTTTACGCGGCTGGACGGTTCGAGGCCCGGCGATGGTGGCTTCGGGCTGGGCCTGAGCATCGCGCGCAATGCCGTGCAACGCCAGGACGGCAGCCTGTGGGCGGAAAATACCGGCCAGGGCCTGCGTGTGCACCTGCGGTTGCCGGCGCGATAGGTCTCAGCCTCGGCGCTGCTTGCGCTTTTTCCATTGGTGCGCGACCCACCAGCGCCAGTACCCCATGGTCAGGCAGTAGGCCAGTGCGCCCAGCACCAGCCCCAACACCACCGAACCCAGCAGGAAGGGCTGCCACAGCGTGCTCAACTGGCCGCTGATCCATTCCCAGGTCAGGTCGTCGGGCAGGCTGCGCGGTGGCACATTCATCAGCCAGGCGCCGGTCATGTAGGTGCAGATGAACACCACCGGCATGGTGATCGGGTTGGTCAGCCATACCAGGCTGATGGCGATGGGCATATTGCCGCGCACGGTGATCGCCAGCACTGCCGCCAGCAGCATCTGCAACGGGATCGGGATAAACGCCGCGAACAAACCCACGGCCATGGCGCGTGCCACGGAGTGCCGGTTCAGGTGCCAGAGGTTCGGGTCGTGCAGCAACGTGCCAAGAAACTGTAATGACTTGTGTTCCCTGATACTGGTGGGGTCGGGCATGTACCGTTTGAATAAGCGCCGAGGCATAGGGGGTCCAGGTCAGTTCGAGGGGCAAGTATGCCCGCATTCTATAAACAGAAAATTCAGACTTTGTGACAAAACATCATAGGACACGCTGGGCCCTCGTCTAAGACTGAGTGGATCACTTGAAAAGGATGGTTCATGAAGACAGGGATGTTCGCGCTCGCGCTGGGGTTGCTTGCCTTGCGTTTTTTACCGGCGTTGCCGTCGACGGGGTGGCTGATAGCCATGTTGGTGCTGGCATTGATGCTATTGCCCTTTCGTACGTCGCCACTGGCATTTTTCCTGCTGGGCTTGAGCTGGGCCTGCATCAGTGCGCAGTGGGCGCTGGATGATCGACTACGGCCGGTGCTGGATGGCCAGACGCGATGGCTGGAAGGCCGTGTAACCGGGTTACCGCAGCAGACAGGGACGGGCGTGCGTTTTGAGCTGGCCGACAGCCAGGCGCGCAACGCCCGGTTGCCCAAGCGCATCCGGGTGTTTTGGCACGGCGGGCCGCCGGTACGCAGTGGCGAGCGCTGGCGTCTGGCCGTGACGCTGAAACGGCCTGCCGGGCTGCTCAATTTTCACGGTTTCGATCAGGAGGCCTGGCTGCTGGCCCAGCGCATTGGCGCCACCGGCTCGGTGAAGGATGGTGAGCGCCTGGCGCCGGCGCGTCATGCCTGGCGTGACACGGTCCGCCAACGCCTGATGGCGGTGGACGCCCAAGGCCGCGAGGCGGGCCTGGCGGCTTTGGTGCTGGGGGATGGCTCCGGGCTGGCGGCCGAAGACTGGCAGGTGTTGCAGGACACTGGCACGGTGCACCTGCTGGTGATTTCCGGCCAGCACATTGGCTTGCTGGCGGGGTTGATCTACGGCTTGGTCGCGCTACTTGCACGCTACGGCTGCTGGCCCCGTACCTGGCCGTGGCTGCCTTGGGCGTGCGGCCTGGCGTTTGCCGCCGCGCTGGGGTACGGCCTGCTGGCAGGGTTTGGCGTGCCGGTGCAACGGGCCTGCGTCATGGTGGGGCTGGTGTTGTTGTGGCGCCTGCGCTTTCGTCATCTGGGCTTCTGGTGGCCGTTGTTGCTGGCACTCAATGGCGTGCTGATCCTGGAGCCACTGGCCAGCCTGCAACCCGGATTCTGGCTGTCCTTCATGGCTGTCGCGGTGCTGGTCCTGGGATTTGGTGGGCGGTTGGGGCCGTGGAGTGTCTGGCAGGCATGGACACGTCCTCAGTGCTTGATTGCCGTTGGTCTGTTTCCTGTGTTGCTGGTGCTCGGCTTGCCCGTCAGCGTCAGTGCGCCGCTGGCCAACCTGGTTGCCGTGCCGTGGATCAGCCTGGTGGTGTTGCCCCTGGCCTTGCTGGGGAGCGCATTGTTGCCGCTGCCGTATGCGGGTGAGGGCTTGTTGTGGCTGGCGGGTGGGGCGCTTGACGGGTTGTTCCGGAGCTTGGCATGGCTCGCTGGGCTAATGCCTGCCTGGATACCGGCCGAGGTGCCCCTGGGTTACTGGCTGATCAGCCTGGTCGGCGCGGTGCTGTTACTGCTGCCCAGCGGCGTGCCGTTTCGGCCCCTGGGCTTGCCGCTGCTGTTGTTGGCCGTGTTTCCACCCCGCGAGCTCGTGCCCCATGGGCGGGTGGAGGTGGTGCAACTGGATGTCGGGCAAGGTCAGGCCTTGATCCTGCGTACCCGCCATCACACGTTGCTCTACGATGCCGGCCCGCGTTCGGGGACGGTTGACCTTGGTGCCCGTGTGGTAGTGCCTGCGTTGAAAAAACTCGGCGTCGGGACGCTGGATATGATGCTGCTGAGCCACGCCGACGCCGATCATGCCGGTGGGGCGTCGGCTGTGGCCCGAGGGTTGCCGATCCGGCGTGTCGTGGGCGGTGAAACCGAGGGGTTGCCCGGGTTTCTCGCCACCCAGCCCTGTGTCAGCGGCGAACGGTGGGAGTGGGACGGTGTGGCATTCGAGCTGTGGCAGTGGCCTGATGCGATTGATGGCAATCCCAAGTCCTGTGTTCTGCAGGTCCAGGCCAATGGTGAGCGGCTGCTGCTCACGGGGGATATTGATCGGGCTGCCGAGCGAGCATTTCTCGCGTCTTCGCTGGCAGTGCGCACCGATTGGCTGCAATCGCCTCACCATGGCAGCCGCAGTTCGTCGTCGTGGCCTTTTCTACAGCGGCTGGCGCCCACGTCGGTGCTGATTTCCCGTGGGCGTGGCAATGCGTTCGGCCATCCTCACCCGCAGGTAGTAGAGCGCTACCAGCGACTGGGCAGCCAGATATACGACAGTGCCGAGCAGGGCGCGGTGCGTGTGCAATTAGGGGCTTTCCAGCCACCGACTGTTGCGCGTAGTCAACGCCGTTTTTGGCGCGAAACGTTACCCTGAGCCGGCCATGCCAAAGACCGGCGCCTGGGACAGACGGGTCCATGGCCGACGAACCCCGCCGCCGAACCTATATGGTAAAGTGGCGCACTTTTTCGAGGGGACATTCACTGTGTGGGAATTGGTCAAATCTGGCGGCTGGATGATGTTGCCCATCATCCTGAGCTCCATCGCCGCACTCGGCATCGTTGCCGAACGTTTGTGGACCCTGCGCGCCAGTCGCGTCACCCCCGAGCATCTGCTGGGGCAGGTCTGGAGCTGGATCAAGAACAAGCAACTGGACAAGGACAAACTCAAGGAACTGCGCGCCAACTCGCCCCTGGGTGAGATCCTCGCCGCCGGCCTGGCCAATTCCAAGCATGGTCGCGAGATCATGAAGGAGTGCATCGAAGAGGCCGCCGCCCGGGTCATCCATGAACTTGAGCGCTATATCAACGCCCTCGGCACCATCGCAGCCATGGCGCCGTTGCTCGGCTTGCTGGGGACGGTACTGGGCATGATCGATATTTTCAGCTCGTTCATGGGCTCGGGCATGACCACCAACGCGGCCGTGCTGGCCGGCGGTATCTCCAAGGCCCTGATTACCACGGCGGCGGGCCTGATGGTCGGTATTCCTTCGGTGTTCTTCCACCGTTTCCTGCAGCGGCGCATCGATGAACTGGTGGTCGGTATGGAGCAGGAAGCCATCAAGCTGGTGGAAGTGGTGCAGGGCGACCGTGATGTGGACCTGGTTGGGGGCAAAGCGTGAAATTTCGCCGCAAGCAACGGGAAAATGTCGACATCAACCTCGCGTCGTTGATCGACGTGGTGTTTATCCTGCTGCTGTTTTTTGTCGTCACCACCACCTTCACCCGGCAGACCGAACTGCGCGTCGACCTGCCGGAAGCCGTGAGTGGTTCGCCGGCCGAAGACCAGGAAGTCAAGCAACTGGACATCGCCATCAGCGCCGACGGGGCGTTTTCGGTGAATAACCAGGTGCTGGAGAAAAACGACCTCGCCAGCCTCATGGCGGCCCTGGAGAAAGAGTCCGGCGGCGATACCAAGATGCCGTTGTCCATCAGTGCCGATGGCAAGACCCAGCACCAGGCCGTGATCACGGCGATGGACGCCGCCGGCAAGCTCGGTTTCAGCCATCTGCGCATGAGCACTGTCGAGGCGGCGAGCCAACCCTGATGGCCATGTCCGATCGTTTGCTCAAGGCCTGGTACGAGGGCCATCCGGCGCTGGCGTTGTTGCGGCCACTGGAGTCTTTGTATCGCCGGGTGGTGCAGCGCAAGCGCGCGCGGTTCCTGGCGGGAGAGGGCGAGATCTATCAATCGCCGGTGCCGGTGGTGGTGGTCGGTAATATCACCGTGGGCGGCACCGGCAAGACGCCGTTGATCCTGTGGTTGATCGAACACTGCCGACGCAGTGGCCTGCGCGTCGGTGTGGTCAGCCGCGGATATGGCGCCAAGCCGCCGCAGTTGCCATGGCGCGTCGAGGCGAGCCACAGCGCCACTGTGGCGGGCGACGAGCCTTTGCTGATCGTGCAGCGCTGCGGCGTGCCGCTGATGATCGATCCCGATCGCAGTCGTGCGGTGCAGGCCCTGCTTGCCAGCGAGACCCTCGACCTGATCCTCTCCGACGACGGGCTGCAACACTACCGCCTGGCCCGTGACCTGGAACTGGTGCTGATCGACGCCGCCCGGGGCCTGGGCAATCGCCGTTGCCTGCCGGCGGGGCCATTGCGCGAACCGGTTGAGCGTTTGCACAGTGTGGATGCGCTGCTCTACAACGGTGCCGGCTCGGATCGCGACGATGGCTTTGGGTTTCGCCTGCAACCTACCGCACTGGTCAACCTGCACAGCGGCGAGCGCCAGTCGCTGGCGTACTTTCCTGAGGGGCAGCAGGTACATGCGGTCGCCGGTATCGGTAATCCACAACGTTTCTTCAACACCCTTGAAACGCTACACTGGCAGCCGATTCCCCATGTTTTTGCCGACCACGCGCCCTACAGCGCCGAGGTCTTGAATTTTACCCCGTCATTGCCACTGGTCATGACCGAGAAGGACGCGGTGAAGTGCCGCGCCTTTGCCCAGCCCGACTGGTGGTACCTTGCGGTGGATGCGGTGCCGTCGCCGGCGTTCGTCGCCTGGTTCGACACGCAGCTGATGCGTCTGCTGCCCGCCCGTCTTTTGCCTTAAACGCTGCTATCCAGGAAACACTCATGGACACCAAACTGCTCGACATCCTCGCTTGCCCGATCTGCAAAGGCCCGCTCAAGCTCAGCGCCGATAAAACCGAGCTGATCAGCAAGGGCGCCGGCCTGGCGTACCCGATCCGTGATGGCATCCCGGTGATGCTGGAAAGCGAAGCCCGCACCCTGACCACCGACGAGCGCCTGGATAAATGACCACAGCCTTTACCGTTGTCATTCCTTCCCGCTACGCCTCGACACGCCTGCCGGGCAAGCCACTGCAACTGATCGGCAGCAAGCCGATGATCCAGCTGGTGTGGGAGCAGGCCTGCAAAAGCAGCGCTGAGCGTGTCGTGGTGGCCACTGATGACCCGCGCATCATCGAAGCCTGCAAAGGGTTCGGCGCCGAAGCGGTGCTGACCCGTGAAGATCACAACTCCGGCACCGATCGCCTGGCCGAAGTGGCCACGCAGTTGGGCCTGGCGCCCGACGCCATCGTCGTCAATGTGCAAGGTGACGAGCCGTTGATCCCGCCGGGCGTGATCGACCAGGTGGCCGCCAACCTGGCCGCCCATGGTGAAGCGCGTATGGCGACCCTGGCCGAGCCGATTGAAGACATCGACACCCTGTTCAACCCGAACGTGGTCAAGGTGGTCAGTGATGTCAACGGCCTGGCGCTGACTTTCAGCCGTTCGACCTTGCCCTGGGCGCGTGATGCCTTCGCCAGGAACCCTGACCTGTTGCCGCAAGGCGTGCCGTACCGTCGCCATATCGGCATCTACGCCTACCGTGCCGGTTTCCTGCATGACTTCGTCAGTTGGGGGCCTTGCTGGTTGGAAAACACCGAATCCCTGGAGCAGCTCCGAGCCCTCTGGCACGGTGTACGTATCCACGTGGGGGACGCCTTGGAAGCACCGCCTGCGGGTGTCGATACCCCGGAAGACCTTGAGCGCGTCCGTCGCCTGCTGGGGGCCTGATGGAGGTTCTGTTTGTCTGCCTGGGCAATATCTGCCGCTCGCCCACCGCCGAGGGCGTACTGCGCCATAAATTGCGCGAAGCCGGGCTGGCGGGGCAGGTCGATGTTGCGTCCGCCGGCACCGGCGAATGGCATGTCGGCAACCCGCCGGACCCGCGCAGCCAACGTGCGGCGCTGGTGCGCGGCTACGATTTGTCGGCCCAGCGGGCCCGGCAGGTCTCCCGCGCCGACTTTGCGCGCTACGACCTGATCCTGGCCATGGACCACAGCAACCTGCGCAACCTCAAGGCCATGCAGCCCGGCCAGGGCAAGGCGGAGCTGGACCTGTTCCTGCGCCGCTATGAGGCTGAAGTGGACGAGGTGCCGGATCCCTACTACGAAGGTGAACAAGGCTTCGAACGGGTCCTGGACCTGATCGAGCGGGCGTGCGATTTACTGGTGATCGAATTGAAGGGACGGTTATGACCTTGCAAGTGCGGACGCAGGTGTCGCTCAAGCCATTCAATAGCTTTGGCATTGATGTGCGTGCCCAACTCTTCGCCGAGGCCCGCAGTGACGCCGATGTGCGCGAGGCACTGGCCTATGCGTCGACCCAGGCGTTGCCCTTGCTGGTGATTGGCGGTGGCAGCAACTTGCTGCTGACCCAGGACATTCCTGCCCTGGTGTTGCGTATGGCCACCCAGGGCATTCGGGTGCTTCAGGATGATGGCATGCAGGTGGTGGTCGAAGCCGAAGCCGGCGAAGCCTGGCACCCGTTTGTACTGTGGACCCTGGAGCAGGGCTTCTGCGGCCTGGAAAACCTCAGCCTGATCCCCGGCACCGTCGGTGCTGCCCCCATGCAGAACATCGGTGCCTACGGCGTGGAGATCAAGGACGTCTTTGCCGGCTTGACCGCCCTCGATCGCCAGACGGGCGAGTTGCGTGACTTCAGCCTGGAAGAATGCAACTTTGCCTACCGCGACAGCCTGTTCAAGCACGAAACCGGGCGCTGGCTGATCCTGCGGGTACGCTTCGCCCTGAGTCGCGCCAGCCGCCTCAAGCTCGACTACGGCCCAGTGCAGCAGCGCCTGGCAGGGCAGGGGATCACCGAGGCGACACCGAGCGATGTCAGTCGCGCGATTTGCAGTATCCGTAGCGAAAAATTGCCCGACCCGGCAGTGCTTGGCAATGCCGGCAGCTTCTTCAAGAACCCGCTGGTGTCCAAGGCCCTGGCTGAAGAGTTACAGGCGCAGTATCCGGACCTGGTGGCTTACCCGCAGGCGGATGGGCAGATGAAGCTGGCCGCTGGCTGGCTGATCGACAAGGCCGGCTGGAAGGGCTTTCGTGACGGCGATGCCGGCGTGCATGTCCTGCAGGCGCTGGTGCTGGTCAACTATGGCGGCGCCACAGGGCACGATATTGCCAACCTGGCCCAGCGTATCCAGCGCGACATCGCCCAGCGTTTCAAGGTCGAGCTGGAAATGGAACCCAACCAGTACTAATGCAGTGAAAACAAAAATGCCCCGCATCTTTCGATACGGGGCATTTTTTATGCAACAAGTAAATCAGTCGTCGCGGCTCATGATGCCGAAGATCTGCAACAGGCTGATAAACAGGTTGTAGATCGACACATACAGGCTTACGGTCGCCATGATGTAGTTGCGCTCACCGCCGTGGATGATGGCGCTGGTCTGGAACAGGATGCACACGGAGGAGAACAGCACAAAACCCGCGCTGATCGCCAGTTGCAGGCCGCTGATCTGGAAGAACATGCCCGCCACCACCGCTGCCAGCAACACGAAGAAGCCCGCGGTGATGAAACCACCCAGGAAGCTCATGTCCTTGCGGGTGACCAGCACGTAGGCCGACAGACCACCAAACACCAGGGCGGTCATGGCAAACGCCGAGCTGACCACTTCCGCACCACCGGCCATGCCGAGGTAACGGTTGAGGATCGGGCCGAGGATAAAGCCCATGAAACCGGTCAAGGCAAACGCCGACACCAGGCCCCAGGCCGAGTCACGCAGCTTGTTGGTCAGGAAGAACAGGCCATAGAAACCGATCAGTACGACAAAGATATTCGGGTAGCCGACGTGCATCTGCTGGGCCACGAACGCCATTAAGCCGCTGAATGCGAGGGTAAGGGCGAGCAGTCCATAGGTGTTGCGCAACACGCGGCTGACTTCAAGCTGCTCAGCCTGCGCGTTACCATTCACTGCGTAATTCTGTTCGCGCATGGCGACACTCCTTCGGTTTTGAAACGTTCAGTCGCAAAGATCATAACAGACGCTCTGTAACAAGCGATGGCGAGAGTTTGACAGTGTGTTTCATTCGGGTATTATGGCGCCCGCTGAGACAGGATGGGCTATCCTAATCCTGTGATGCACAAGGGAAATTGGCAGAGTGGTTGAATGCACCGGTCTTGAAAACCGGCGAACGTTAATAGCGTTCCCAGGGTTCGAATCCCTGGTTTCCCGCCAAGATTCAAACGAAAGCCTCGCGAAAGCGGGGCTTTTGTGTTTCTGGGGTTTGGCGATCTTCTGCTTACTGTGCCCTGTAGCAGACTCGCGCAGCCAATACTGATGATTGCCGATGCAGCCCGGGACCTGAATCAAGCAATTGAAGCCACTTCCACTGGCTCATTTAATTCGTGGTTTTTCCAGCCAGCTTTTGCTCGTCATCTTTTTATTTTTTTACTACTATCGTTCATCTGCGCACTCAAGGAAGAGAGGCTGAGCGCCTTGAGGCTGGTAGAAAAATTACACTCGATCATTGAATGAGTTATTACTTTTACCCAGAACCTAACGACTCAGCCATCCGTAATTACCTCTTGGTGGAACCGATGGATAAAATGTGTGGCATCGTTGTAGTGGTAGGGCTTGCCCTCTCTGGATGCGCTACGAAAACTCCCGAAAAACCTGATGTGACTCCACCTCCTGCCGTCGTCCAGGAAGCACCGCCTGAGGTCGCACCTTCGACCCCAGAAAAGTGGACTGTGCGATACGAGGCTGCACCTGTGAACGCCAGTGCTGACGCCCCGAAAGCAGCTTCTCTGGAGTCTGCTCAGTCAGAAACAGAAACAAATTTGAACCAAAATCGCGCTGAGCAATGCCGTAAAGAACTGGATGTTTTAAAGGTCTACAACAAAGCGTCTTACGATAAATACGAGGCGCAATACCAGGCCATTGCTGCCAAGACTGCCAAATACATGGAAATTAAAGACTCATTGGGTCCCGATTTAAACTACATGGTTATGCCGGCTTATCAATTTCAAATTCGTGAGTTCTGCTTCCGAGTTAAGACCCGTCTGTCGGAGCTTGTGCTTCGCCAAGCCCGATAATGATTCCACGTCCGGGGACGTCTTTTGCCAGCTGGTGAAACAAGCGCTGCATTGTCCGAAAGATGACGAGGGTCCCAGGCGTGGTTTCCCGCCAGGACTTAAACGAAAGCCCCGCCTTAGCGGGGCTTTCGTGTTTCCGGCCCCAATGTCGCGAACGTTGTGAACCCGTTGGCATTAACCCATATGCGCAGGGAACGATGTTAATGGGCCATGTTCCAACCTGCCGTGCCAAGCCCGCCCAATGACGGCAGGGTTCAATCGTCCCCGCATAAACAGCGGTGCGCGCAACCCCATTACAAGGACGCAAGCGTTATGCAGTCATCCCCCTCCCAAGCGCCTTCCGCCACCGGCGAACTGATCGCCAGTTTCCGTCACGGCAAGGGTTTTCTGATTTTCAGTTTGATATTTGGCGTTGTGTTGTTAGGTCTCGCCGGGTTTGTGTTGTATCTGGGCACGATCCTGCCACCGGGCAATGAAGGGCCGGTCAGCCTCCAGACGTCCCGTGGCATGGCCTTCAGCTTCAGCAGCCCCCATACCTTGATTTACGCCACCAGCGCTTTGCTGGCGGTTCTCGGGCTGGGTGTATTTGCCGCTTACGCCTGGCACAGGAAACTGCGTGCGCCGCTTTACGACGTGTATGAGCATGGCATCGAGCGCATCATCAACGATCAGCGCGAATACACCGCCTTTGCCGAGATTGATGACCTGTATCTGTTCGGCTCCGGGCAAACCGTGCTGACCGGCATGATCACCAACGTGGCTTACCGTCGTAATGCCTCCGAGCCGTTTCATCGAGTGATCGAGAGCCTCAAGGGTTTTCACGATTTCCAGCAGTTGGTCCGTGAGCTGCACGTACGTGCACGTCTGCCGGGGGTGCTGGCGACGCTGGAGTCGGGTGGGGCAGTCAGGTTTAATTGCATCAGCTCCGGGCAGGTCTGGGGCAAGCGTGTCAGCGGCAACTTCCTCAAAATCACCACGACGCCGATTGTGGTGAGCCAGGATTTTCTCGAATACCAGGGGCGCAAGGTGCCGATGTCGTCGCTGCGTACCGTCGACCTTAACGCCTGGACCGAAAAGGTGGTGATCAAGGACGAGAGCGGCAAACCCGTGTTGTCGACCATCGCCACCGGCATTCTGAGCCACGACCTGTTCCTCAACACACTCGATGCCGTGTTTGCGGCTGAAGAGCAAGCACGCGAGCCGGCTTGAGCCAATCGTGTCATTCATGAGGATTAAACGATGATCTATCGCGGCGCAGGCTGGCTGACACTGTTCACGCCGGTGGCCATGGTGTTGTTGCTGATGGGGGTGTGGCCCGACCCCAGCGTCAAACCCGGCAATACCTCACTGATGCAACTGTTGATGGGGGTGGGGATTGGCTCGGCCATCAACACCGTGCTGGGCTTTGTCCTGAATCGGCAGGTGCATGAAGATGGCGTGCGCCATCACTTCTTTTTCATGCCCATGCAGTGGCCGGCGCTGGCGATCATGATTGTCTGCGCGGTGATTGCCCTGCTCAAGTAAGGCCGCCCTTAGGCGGGCGTCCAACTAACGGTTTGAGGGGAACGCGAAGGTTCCTGGCTTTTCGCCCATTATTGAACGCTGCAACCCCTGGAGCCCGTTGGATGAACCGTCAAGACCCACCTCACCTTGTCGCCACGCTTCCCGGAGCGCCAAGCGCTGCAAGCCCTGTCGCGCACCCACCCACCTGGTATTACGGCCCGGATCTACCGAGCGTTGGCGGCAGTGGTCGGGGGATCCTGGGGTTCTACATTGCGCTACTGATGCTGTTGCCGGGCTACGGGCTGGTGATGTTGCTCCTGGCCGGGCTCGGAGCGCTGCAGGGCACGCCGGCCAGCGCTGAATCGAGTTTTACGACGTCGGCGCTCATCCTGTTCATGCTCGGTACCGCAGTGCTCATCGGTGCGATGTTTGCCTGGATGGCCTCTACGCCTCATGTGGAGGCCTTTACGTTCGATGAAAACCAGCAACTGCTCAGCCTCACGGTTATCCGTCGTGGCCGCGGGCCCTACGAAGTGCGGGTGCCATTCAGCAACATCATTTACGTCTGCCCCTACGTCCTCGCCCGGTTTGATCGCCATGGGCATTTCCACCTCGTGGGTCAGGGACCCAAGGACAAGGTTTTCGAATATCGGTTGGGTGAGGGGATCTCTCTGGACGAAATGGCGTTTCATGCTGAGTGGTTGCGGGGAATGATAGGGGCGCGGATGCACGAACTGGTGAATCTGGATAAATGAAACATTCGCGTTAATACCAGACTCGTAGTGTCGGGCCGTCCGCGCTTGAAACCCGCGCGAACTCTACTGCGGCAGCAATGGCATTTAAGTTGATGGGCCCAAATACAGGGCGAAACCTGCCCCAGCCACACGCGCAGCTGATCTTAAAGGCAGTGAACCATGGCTCAGCAGAAAAGCTGAGCCACCGATAGCAGGCAAATCACCTGGACAAAAATCTGAGCTCGAATGGGATGTTTCATCTGTGCGACCCTCCTGTACAGCTGCGTGGGGAAGTGCCGTGCGCGATGTAGATCCTCCCTGGATCGCCAACAACACTCGCAACTGTTCCATTGAGTATAGGCCCTGAAACGAATCTTTCACGATTGGGCCGATTCAGTCCCCCGGCAGGCTCTGCTTACAACTATCTGCCCAGCCCATCGCACTTTTTTTCATTTATCCAATCTATCCTTGTCCCAGCCCTGCCGATTTCCCGCGTGGGCAAAAGAACCAGATCGGGTGCCGATGGATCGCACGTTACTTTTATTCAAGACTCGACGAGTGCCTCGGCCCCTGTGGCTGGCCGTGGTGTTGATACTCTGCGCCAGTGGCTGCACCCAGCAGCAGGGGCGGGACATCGCCAAGCAGTTCAGCGATGGCAAACCCGATGAATTCTTCCAGACCAGTGTCGATCGCATGGCGACCCTGGGCATGCGCGACAACTTGCAAAGCCTGTATTTGCTCATGAACAAGCTCTATTTGCGCAACCCCAACCAGTGGCGCCAGTCGGGTTATCCGGATGCGGTGAGCGCTGCGCGGGAGATCCGCCTGGCCATTGAGCAGCGCCGCTCATTGCCCGCCCTCGGGGAGCGTCGCGACCTGGCAGCGCTGAGCTACTCCTTGAGCCCTGAGTTTCAGGGCGACCGGGTCGGGGCGTTTATCTATGCCATCGGCAGTATGATCGTGACCGCCCACGGTGGGCGTACCGAGTTCTACATTACCGACTCGATCAACCCGCAGTTCGTCAGCAATGCCGCGCGCAATATCGAGAAGGCCACCTGGCTGCTCAGCAAGCGCCAGGATGCAAACGGTGTCCTGCTCCTGTTTTCCAACGAGATCTCGGAGGAGGGCAGCAACCTGAGTTTCGCCGTCGAGTTCGGCAAGATTGTTGCGCGTCTGGACCTGTTGACCCAGATGCTCGACGAACGCTACCGCCGTATTGGGCTTAACTATGCACAAAGCCTGTTGTTGATGAATTTCCTGCCGGTGCAGTAATTGGGTTGTTCGGTATGCTGTTTCTCCTTTGGATGTAGGAAGCGGCCTATCTTGCATTCCGATGCTTGAAACACCTCCCTGTGCGCAATAGCCTCGGATTTTTCTGAAAAAACGAGGCCCTACCTTGGGTAAGCGAAAAACGGCTTGGCCGACGGACCGCGAAATACGCCTGCGCTTTATCCTTTTCGCTGTGATCGACGCCGCGAGCGTTCACGGCGTCCCCTCTGAGCTGTTGCTGCCCGCGCATAAATTGCTGCGAGACTCGCCGACAGAGGCGCAGTTGCTCGCCGCCCTGGATGAAATTCTGGCCGCTGATGAAATGCATGGGTTCAGGTTGCCACCGGGGTCGGAGGCCGATGAATTGATGCAGTCGCTGGAAAAGCCCGACGGCTAGGCTCATCCGTTAGACCGTTTATTTCCTTAAGATTGGACGAGATTCCTCAATCGAATATCCATGACGTCCATATCCGCCAGGTAACGGAGATAAGTAACGCAATAGCGTCCTAATAACTGTTATTACGCCAAATACCGCTGTCTTGTTCGACTAAGCGTGCCTGGGAACACCCGTTCCTGCTGCTCTGCCGGCGTCTTGCGCAGCCTTCAGGTCTCTCTAGAATCGGCGCCAGAACCTAGCCATTTCCTGTCGATTACGGAGTTTCGAACATGATGAATGCAATGCAGATGCCGATGAACACCTCCATGCCAATGATGCCGATGATGGGCATGCCGATGATGATGGCCACCATGAAATGCGAAATGGCCGCTGACGCCATGATGTGCACCATGAAGCCGGCAGCCGGCATGGACATGGCCCAGTTCAAGACCAATGCCGAAATGATGGCGATGATGATGAACTGCGGCATGCCGATGATGATGCAGTGCGCCAACCTGTCGATGATGTGCATGTCGGCGGACGCCATGGCCATGATGACCGGCATGAACATGATGCCGATGATGGGCATGCCCATGCCCATGATGAAGTGCGTCATGGAATGCACCATGATGGCCGACGGCATGATGTGCAAAATGATGCCGATGCCGGGCATGAGCATGGACATGATGAACAACTGCTGCATGCTCATGAACAAAATGATGAACGACTGCGCCATGCCCATGATGATGAGCTGCAACGGCATGCCGATGATGTGCTGCACCTGCTGACAGGTCCCGCGCGATGAATAAACGCCCCGATAAGTCGGGGCGTTTTTTTTGCCGTGATTAATCCAGCCGCTCGGGGTAGGTGATCACCAGGAACGCCACGGCTTCGCTGTCCGCCGGGTTGCGGTAGCGGTGGGGCTGGTCGGCGTAGAACAGGATTGAATCGCCGGTGGACAGCAGGTAGCGCTCGTCATTGACGCTGACTTCCAGTACGCCTTGGGCCACCACCAGGTTTTCCTGGATGCCCGGCCCGTGGCCTTGGGAGACTTCCTCGCCGAGTGCCCGCAGGCGAATCTCGTAGAACTCGGACTGGCGTGCCGTATCGTAGGGAAACAATGCGCGGCTGATAAACGCGCCATCGGCACTCACCAGGCGCTTGCTCTGCTGCGCCGGCAACACTTCCACTCCTTCGAACGCGCGATCTTCCAGGAACGCCGCCACCGACACCTTCAAGCCCTTGGCAATTTTGCACAACACCTTGATCGACGGCACGCTGCGCCCGGATTCGATCTGCGCCAGCATTGCCCGGCTCACGCCGCAGGCGCGTGCCAGGGCGTCCAGTGACAAGTACCGTTTGCTGCGCAGGCGTTGCAGGTTATGCGCCACGCACAGGCTGATCACATCGTCATCGGTGTTGGGCTTGGGCAGCGGTTCGGGCGGTTCGGGAATCACATGCAGGAAATTCATTGGCCTACGCCCGGCGTGTATCGCTGGGCGTTGCGGCGTGGGTGGTAAACACCGCCAACCCTGCGCGCGCTGCGTACATCGCCCACATCAACTCGGCCGCAGCACGTGCCTGGCGGCGTTTGCGGTGGAGGGTAAAGTCGATGACGGTGGCGGATGCAGGCATGGGAGGCGATCTCGTAGGTGACTCGATGGCTCCACAGTAATGGGTACTGGTTATTTCTTTAAATACTGAGTTTGCATGTATTAATTCGATTTTGGACTTAAAAAATAAATCCGGTCCGACGCTGTTGTGGGAAGCGTCTGGTCCGTTATCAAGGCGTGACTTGGCGGGCATCGTTGTCTTCCCATCACTGTTCGCGTGACGGCCCAGCCTTTCACGCCCCCGAATTCCAAGGATCCGCCCATGCTGCTGCGCCCACCTCCGTTCCTGTTTGCCGCCCTGACCTTTAGCTCCCTGGTGCACGCCGAAGACCTGCAATTGGCACCGGTCGAAGTCACCACGCCCGAGGCCGGCGCCGGCGAAGTGGCCCAGGCGCAGCTCAAGAGCGTGCCCGGCGCCACCAATTACATCGACATGAGCAGCGTGCAGCAGGGGCGGGTGAGTACCAATGAAGACGTGTTCAAGTACCAGCCGGGTGTGTATGCCAAGGCGGCGAATAACGAAGGGGGGAAGCTGTCCATTCGCGGTTCGGGCTTGAACCGCAGCCCAGGAGCCCACGCCTCCGGGCTCTATGAGATGTTCGATGGCTTGCCGCTGACCGGCCCCGGCGGCACCCCTTATGAACTCAAGGACCCGCTGTGGCAAAGCCGCGTCGAGGTGCTGCGTGGCGCCAACGGTTTTGATCAAGGCGCGTTGGCCCTGGGCGGCGCGGTCAACTACGTGACCCATACCGGCTACGATGCGCCCAAGCTGCAAGTGCGCTACGAAGCCGGCAGCCGTGGCTATGCCCAGCGCGAGATCAGTTCTGGCCAGGTGCTGGGGGATGCCGACTACTACTTCAGCCTCACCGACTCGGAATCCGACGGCTACCAGCGCCAGAGCGCCGCCACCGGCAAGGGCATGGCCGCCAACTTCGGCTACCGCTTCAACCCGGACCTGGAAACCCGCTTTTATTTCCGCTACCGCGAAACCACCAACGACACCCCCGGCAAACTCACCCGCGCCCAGATCAGCCACGACCCGCGTGCCGCCAACAGTCTCAACGTTGCCCGCGATTCCAAGCGCCTGCAACCGGGTTCCACCTGGATCGCCAACAAGACCACCTTGCAGTTGGACGACAATTCGCGCCTGGAAGTCGGGCTGGCCTATCACGATTACCCGATGGACCTGCGCGAAGGCACCAACCGTCTCAAGGTGGCCTACACCGATATCAGCAGCACCCTGAATTACATCCGCCAGGACACGCTGTTCGGCCACGACAGCAAAACCACCCTCGGCCTGCGCACCACCCAGGCGATGCCCAACAACGGCACGTCGGAATACGTGCGCACGCCGGCCGGCAACACCGCAACCTATACCCCCGGCACCAAGACCCGCGACTACAGCTACCTGGGCTCCGACACCGTGCTGCATATCGGCAACGACCTGGAGCTGGTCCAGGACTTGTGGCTGACCACCGGCCTGGCCGCGATCTACACCCGCCGTGAAACCCAGGTCACCTATCCCGAAGGCCAGGCGCCGCTCAGCCAGCATGACTGGGACTACGCACCGCGCATCGGCCTGCGCTATGACTTCACTCCGCAGCTGCAGGTGTACGGCAACCTGAGCCGCTCGGTCGAGCCGCCGCATGCGTGGTCGATGATCTGGGGTTCCAACAAGTACTTTCCAGCGGGCAGCGGCCCGGCCACTGGATTACAGCGCGAAGGCGTCAGCCTGAAAAACCAGACCGCCACCACCCTGGAAATCGGTGGCCGTGGCGAAGCATGGCTCGGCCAGTGGGACCTGGCGCTGTACCGTTCCGAAGTGCGCCATGAACTGCTCACCGTGGAAACCCAGGCCCAGACCTCGACCAGCAATGCCATCGTCGCCGAATCCAACGCCAGCCCCACGGTGCACCAGGGCGTGGAACTGGGCCTGCTCAGCCCGCTGTGGGACGGTGGCCGCAGCGGTAAGCTCGACCTGCGCCAAGCCTATACCTTCAGCGACTTCCACTACCGCGACGACGACCGTTTCGGCGGCAACCGCTTGCCGGGCATCCCCCAGCACTACTATCAGGCGCAACTGCGCTATAGCCACCCGACGGGTTTCTACACCGGCCTCAATACCGAGTATTCCTCACGGGTGGCGGTGGACTACGCCAATTCCTATTACGCCGCGTCCTACACCCTTCTGGGCGCGACCTTCGGCTACGACGCACCCAAGCAGGACTGGCAAGCCTGGGTCGACCTGCGCAACCTCACCAACCGTCGCTACGCCAACACCGTCACGCCGGGCTACGACGACAAGGGCCTGGATGTCGCACGCTCAACCCCGGCCGATGGCCGCGGGATCTACACCGGTGTCTCATGGAGCTGGCGCTAAGAGGACACACAGTTACCTGCTGCATGGAGATCAACCTGTGGGAGGGGGCTTGTGCGCCCCTTGCCCCACTATCGTTTTACTGGCATTGTTTGCGCAATTGGTAACTCTTCCCATTTGAGACTCTTTTGCGCATGCATGATATTCCGGCCGCGCTGGGCGATTCAGTGCGTCAGCAGACCCTTACGGCGATGTACCGCGAGCACCACGGCTGGTTGCAGGGCTGGCTGCGCAGAAAACTGGGGTGTTCCCAGCACGCCGCCGACCTGGCCCACGATGCCTTCATCCGTGTGCTGATGCTGGCCGAGCCGCAAAATATCCAGGAACCCAGGGCCTTCCTGGCCACCACGGCGGGGCGCCTGCTGATCGATGGCGCCCGGCGTCGACGCATTGAAAAAGCCTACATGGAAGCCCTGGTGATCCAGAGCGAGGATGCCGGCATGCCCGACCCGGCCGCGATCCATGTGGCCCTGCAAGCCCTGGAACGCATCGCCGAAATGCTTGCCGGCTTGCCCGCCAAGGCTCGCGAAGCCTTCCTGTTGAGTCGCCTCGACGGGCTGACCTACAGCGAAATCGCCACGCGCCTGGAGGTGTCCGCCAGCACTGTCAAAAACTACATCTCCAGCGCCCTGGTGCACTGCTACCACAGCCTGCACGCGGCAGACCCGCTGGCATGAGTTCCGAACAGATCATCCAGCAAGCGGCGAATTGGCTGACCCGCCTGCACGACGAAGAGGTCAGCGACGCCGAGCGTCAGGCCTTCAACGCCTGGTGCCAGGCAGACCCTCGCCACGCGGTTGCCATCGACCGCATGCGCGCGCTGTGGGGCAGCCTCGATGCCTTGCCTGCACAACCCGCACGCGTGGCCCTGAACCGCGCATTTGCCCCGCGTCGCGCGCGCGGTGCCCAGGCGATGGGCGTGCTCGGCGTATTACTCTGCGGCTGGCTGGGCCTTACGCACCTGCCGGTGTGGATGGCCGACCAGCGCACCGACGTGGGCGAGCGGCGCCAGATCGCCCTTGAAGACGGCAGCCAGTTGCAACTCAACAGCAACTCGGCGGTGGACGTGAAATTCGACGGCCACCAACGGGTGATCGAACTGCTGCAAGGCGAACTCTGGGTCGACGTGGCCAAGGATGCGCAACGGCCCTTCGTGGTGCGTACCGACCAGGGCACGGCGACGGCACTGGGCACGCGTTATTTGGTCAGGCGCGCGCCAGACGGCACGACGGTGGTGACGGTGATCGAGTCCACCGTGGCGGTCAAAGGGGACAGCAGCGAAGGGGTCAAGGTCACTGCCGGCCAGCGTTCGATCCTCGACCATGGTCGCGCCCAACCGCCCCAGGCCACCGACGACACCGACCCGGACGCCTGGACCCGTGGCCTGCTCAAGGTCAACGACCAACCCCTGAGCGAAGTGCTGCAAACCCTGGCCGGCTACCGCCACGGCCTGCTGCGCTTCGACCCCCAGGCCTTGCAGAACCTGCGGGTGACGGGGGTGTTCAAGCTGGATGACACGGCGGCGGCGCTGTCGACCCTGGCGGATAACCTGCCGATCCAGGTGGAGTACTTCACCGACCTGCTGGTGGTGGTCAAGCCGCGCTAGCGTTCGTTCTGGCGCAGGCGCTTGTACAGGGTGTTGCGGCTCACGCCCAGCTCCCGCGCCAGGTGGGAAATATTCCCGCCGGCGGCCTTCAAGCGCTGGGTCAGGTCGATGCTGGCATCCAGGTGTTCACTGGCGGGCAGTGGCGCCGTCAGGTTCAAATCGACAAAAAAATCGTCCGGCAGATGCTCCGGACGGATCGGCTGTTCCTCGGCCATCGCCAGCGCCACCTGCAGCACGCTGCTCACCTGGCGCAGGTTGCCGGGCCACGGGTGCTGTTCGAACAGCGCCAGCACCTCGGCGCTGAGCCCTGCCCATTGGCTTGGCTCCCGGTGTTGCTGCCACAGCTGCTGGAACAGCGCCCGCTTGTCGCTGCGCTCGCGTAACGGCGGCAATTCAAGGGTCAGGCCGCCGATGCGGTAGTACAAGTCCTCGCGAAAGCGCCCGGCCTGGACCTGCTCGCGCAAGGCCCGGTTAGTGGCCGAGATGATGCGCAAATCCACCGGGAACAACTCGCTGCTGCCCACCGGTTGCACGCAACGCTCCTGCAATACCCGCAACAGGCGCGCTTGCGTCGGCAGCGGCATATCGCCGATTTCATCGAGGAACAGCGTGCCCTTGTCGGCCTTGCGGATCAGGCCGATGCTGCCTTTCTGGTTGGCGCCGGTGAACGCGCCTTTTTCGTAGCCGAACAGTTCCGATTCCACCAGCTCGGCGGGAATCGCCGCACAGTTCACCGCGATAAACGCCTGCTGGCTGCGGGAACTGGCCTGATGCAGGGCCTTGACGAAGACTTCCTTGCCCACCCCGGTTTCCCCGTGGATCAGCAGCGGGATGTCCTTCTCCAGCAGGCGCTCGGCCTGGTGCACGGCTTTTTCCACGCGCACATCACCAAAGTGCAAGGTCTTCAGGCCAATCGCGGCGGGCTTTGGCGCAATGGGCTCGCTGAACACGCGGGCCTGCACCGGCATCTGCTTCGGCCGCTTCAGCAGGCACTGGAAGCGATTGCGTCCGGCCGCCTGCAGCGAAAAGGGCAGGCCCTCCGGCTGATTGAGCAACTCCAGCAGCGACACCTTGAACAGACTGTCGATCATCACCCGCGACAGACTGATGCCCAGCAGGTTGTCGGCCCGGCGGTTGGCCGAGAGCACCTGGCCGCTCTCGTCAAAGATCAGCAGGCCCGCCCATTGGCTGTCGAGGTTGCTCAGGCCGGTGTTGAAGGTCAGCTGGAAGTGTTCGCCGCGAAACAGGTTGAGGATCAGCCGGTTTTCCACGGTCTGGCTCATCATCTTGACCATGCCCAGGGTGTGGGAGGGCGGCAAGTAGCTGTCGCTGGAGACATCCAGCACCGCGATGATTTCGCGCTGGGCATCGAAGATCGGCGCTGCCGAGCCGGTCATGAAGCGGTTGGCCTTGAGGAAGTGTTCGTCATGTTCGATATGCACCGCCTGGGCGCAGGCCAGCGCGGTGCCGATGGCATTGGTGCCGCTGGAACGCTCCATCCAGCTGGCGCCGGCGCTGAACCCCCGGGCCAGCTTGGGCTCGATAAAGCGCTGGGTGCCCCAGCTGGTCAGCACCTGGCCCTGGTTGTCGGCCAGCATGATCAGGCAGTTGGAATTGCTCAGGATGTTTTCGTAGTAGGGCAGGACTTCCTGGTGCGTGGTCTGCACCAGGGAATGCTGGCTTTCCAGCAATTGGCTGATGCCCTCGGCGGGCAGTTGATCGAAGCTGGGCGTGCTCTGGTGGTCCAGGCCGAAGGCGCGGCAACGGCGCCAGGATTCCTGGATAAGGGTGTCGTGAGCCAGGGGTTCGGCCATCGGGCGACCTTCTTTTTATTGTTTTGGGGTCTTGCACAATCCAGCGGATGTAACCAGATCAATCGGGTTCAAAGAGTGTTGTTCATAACTGTTCATTGTCAACCCCAGGATTGTTCAGTTGTTCAGCCTGATCTGTTCATTTCTGTTCGCTCCTGAACATCACGTTCAACCCATTTCCTTGCGGATCAAGCACCTGCCGTTTTTGGCATGAAACTCGCTCTGACGACTGGCCAGATTCATTCCAATAATAAAAAGGTCGTGTCATGTCATTGACCCTGGAACATGTCTCCCGCGTCGTCGAAGGCCAAACCTGGATCGACGACGCCAACCTGCGCTTCGAAGCCGGCTCCTTCAACGTCCTGCTGGGCCGCACCCTGTCCGGCAAGACCAGCCTGATGCGCCTGATGGCGGGCCTGGACAAGCCCGACAGCGGGCGCATCCTGATGAACGGCGTGGATGTCACCCACAAACCGGTGCGCCTGCGCAACGTGTCGATGGTGTATCAGCAGTTCATCAACTACCCGACCATGACCGTGTTCGAAAACATCGCCTCGCCGTTGCGCCAGGCCGGTGTGTCCAACGAGCTGATCCAGAGCAAGGTGCTGGAAACCGCGCGGATGCTGCGCATCGAGAAATTCCTGCAACGTCACCCGCTGGAGTTGTCCGGGGGCCAGCAGCAACGCACGGCCATGGCCCGCGCGTTGGTGAAAGATGCCGAACTGATCCTGTTCGACGAGCCGCTGGTGAACCTGGACTACAAACTGCGCGAAGAGCTGCGTCAGGAAATGCGCGAGCTGTTCAAGGCGCGGCACACCATCGCCATCTACGCCACCACCGAACCGAACGAGGCCCTGGCCCTGGGCGGCACCACCACCATTCTTCACGAAGGCCGGGTGATCCAGAGCGGCAAGGCTGCCGAGGTGTATCACCAACCACAAACGGTGTTGGCCGCCGAGCTGTTTTCCGAGCCGCCGATCAACCTGATGCCGGGACGTATCAGCGGTAACGAGGTGAGCTTCGCCAATTTCGTGCACTTCCCGCTGAACGTCGACCTGCGCCCCATCGGCGAAGGCGAATTCCGCTTTGGTGTGCGCCCCAGCCATATCAGCCTGGTGCCGAGTAACGACGACGACCTCGAACTGGCGGTGACCGTGGAAGTCGCCGAGATCAGCGGCTCGGAAACCTTCCTGCATGTGCGCAGCGAGCACTTCCTGCTGGTGCTGCACCTGCCGGGGGTACATGAGTACGACGTCGACGCGCCGATCCGTGTGTACATCCCCACCCATAAACTGTTTGTGTTCGATGGCCAGGGCCGTTTGGTCCAGGCCCCCGGGCGCCGCGTCGCGAGGGTTGCCTGATGGCCGAGATCCATTTGCAGAACCTGGCGCACAGCTACAGTCCCACACCGAGCGGCCCTGAGGACTACGCCATCCGGGCAATGAACCACGTGTGGGAGCAGGGCGGTGCCTACGCCTTGCTAGGGCCGTCGGGCTGCGGCAAGTCGACGTTGCTCAATATCATCTCCGGCCTGCTGAGCCCGTCCGAAGGGCAGGTGCTGTTCGATACCCGAGTGGTCAACGACCTCACCCCGGAAAAACGCAACATCGCCCAGGTGTTCCAGTTCCCGGTGGTGTACGACACCATGACCGTGTTCGATAACCTGGCCTTTCCCCTGCGAAACCAGGGCATGGCCGAGGCGAAAATTCACAGCAAGGTGCAGGAAATCGCCGAAGTCCTCGACCTGCAAAACCTGCTGAGCAAAAAAGCCCGCAACCTCACCGCCGACGAAAAACAGAAAGTCTCCATGGGCCGTGGCCTGGTGCGGGATGATGTGTCGGCCATCCTCTTTGACGAACCGCTGACGGTGATCGACCCGCACCTGAAGTGGAAGCTGCGGCGCAAGCTCAAGCAGATCCATGAGCAGTTCAATATCACCATGGTCTACGTCACCCATGACCAGCTTGAGGCCTCGACCTTCGCCGACAAGATCGCGGTGATGTACGGCGGGCAGATCGTGCAGTTCGGCACGCCCCGTGAGTTGTTCGAGCGGCCCAGCCACACCTTTGTCGGCTATTTCATCGGTAGCCCTGGGATGAATCTGATCGAGGTGCAGGCCGAGGCCGGTGGTGTGCGCTTTGCCAGCACGCTTCTGCCGTTGTCCGAGGCCTTGCAGCAACGCATTGCCGGCAGCGACTACAAGACGCTGCAGGTGGGGATCCGCCCGGAATTCATTCACGTATGGGACGAGTACAACCCTGACGCCCTGCAAGCCGATGTCACTCACCTCGAAGACCTCGGCACCTACAAGATCATGACCCTCAACCTTGACGGCACCACCCTCAAGGTGCGCCTGGCCGAAGACAAACCGGTGCCCGAGGGCAGGGCGTCCATCAGCTTTCCCGCGCAGTGGCTGATGGTGTATGCCGACGATTACCTGCTGGAGGTGCAGCCATGAACAAGGTGCAGAACAACAAGGCCTGGTGGCTGGTGTTGCCGGTGTTCCTGCTGGTGGCGTTCAGTGCGGTGATCCCGATGATGACGGTGGTCAACTATTCGGTGCAGGACATCTTCGACCAGTCCAGCCGCTACTTTGTCGGCGCCGACTGGTACAAACAGGTGCTGCTCGACCCGCGCCTGCACGACTCGCTGCTGCGCCAGTTCATCTACTCGGCCTGCGTGCTGCTGATCGAAATCCCCCTGGGCATCGCCATCGCCCTGACCATGCCGACCAAGGGCCGCTGGTCGTCGCTGGTGCTGATCATCCTCGCCATTCCGCTGCTGATTCCGTGGAACGTGGTGGGCACCATCTGGCAGATCTTCGGCCGCGCCGATATCGGCCTGTTGGGCTACAGCCTCAACGCCCTGGGCATCAGCTACAACTACGCGGCCAACACCATGGACGCCTGGGTCACCGTGCTGGTGATGGATGTGTGGCACTGGACCTCACTGGTGGCGCTGCTGTGTTATTCCGGGCTGCGAGCGATCCCGGATGTGTACTACCAGGCCGCACGTATCGATCGGGCTTCGGCGTGGGCGGTGTTCCGGCATATCCAGTTGCCGAAGATGAAAAGCGTGCTGCTGATCGCGGTGATGCTGCGCTTCATGGACAGCTTCATGATCTACACCGAGCCCTTCGTCCTCACGGGGGGCGGGCCGGGTAATGCCACGACGTTCCTCAGTCAGACGCTGACCCAGATGGCCGTAGGCCAATTCGACCTGGGCCCGGCGGCGGCGTTTTCCCTGGTGTACTTCCTGATCATCCTGTTGGTGTCCTGGCTGTTCTACACCGCCATGACCCACTCCGACGCCAACCGCTGAGGCCGCCAACATGAGCAAGCGCAAGGTTATTCCGCTGCTGATCTACATCCTGTTCCTGCTGGTGCCGATCTACTGGCTGCTGAACATGTCCTTCAAGAGCAACACCGAAATCCTCGGCGGCCTGACCCTGTTTCCGCAGGATTTCACCCTGGCCAACTACAAGGTGATCTTCACCGACCCGAGCTGGTACACCGGTTACCTCAACTCGCTGTACTACGTGAGCCTGAACACGGTGATTTCCCTGAGCGTGGCGTTGCCGGCAGCCTATGCCTTCTCGCGCTACCGCTTCCTGGGTGACAAGCACCTGTTCTTCTGGTTGTTGACCAACCGCATGGCGCCACCGGCGGTGTTCCTGCTGCCGTTTTTCCAGCTGTATTCGTCCATCGGCCTGTTCGACACGCACATCGCCGTGGCCTTGGCCCACTGCCTGTTCAACGTACCGCTGGCGGTGTGGATCCTGGAGGGCTTCATGTCCGGGGTGCCCAAGGAAATCGACGAAACCGCCTACATCGACGGCTATAGTTTTCCCAAGTTCTTCGTGAAGATTTTTATCCCGCTGATCGGCTCCGGCATCGGTGTGACCGCGTTTTTCTGCTTCATGTTTTCCTGGGTCGAGCTGCTGCTGGCGCGCACCCTGACCTCGGTCAACGCCAAGCCCATCGCCGCGGTGATGACCCGCACGGTGTCGGCCTCGGGTATCGATTGGGGCGTGCTGGCGGCGGCGGGGGTGTTGACCATCCTGCCCGGCATGCTGGTGATCTGGTTTGTTCGCAACCATGTGGCCAAGGGCTTTGCCCTGGGCCGGGTCTGAGGAGTCGATGATGGAATGGATGGCCTGGACCACCCCTACTGCACTGTTCTTTGGCGGCATTGCCCTGATTCTGGCGGGCATGACCACCTGGGAGCTGCGCTCGCCGAGCATTCCGCGGCGCGGCGTCCTGCCGATCAGCACCACCCGTGGTGATCGCTTGTTTATCGGTCTTCTCGGCAGCGCCTACCTGCATTTGCTGGTGATCGGCGTTACCGACTGGAGCATCTGGGTAGCGTCCGCGCTCTCCCTGGTATGGCTGTTGAGTGTGATGCGTTGGGGCTAGTGCCCTTATGAATAAACAACCAGGAGGTCTCTATGTTGAATAAGAACAATAAGCTGCGACATAGCATTTCATTGGCCGCCGTACTGGCCCTCAGCGGTTTGAGCGCTTCGGCCTGGGCTGATGCGTATGAAGATGCGGCGAAGAAATGGATCGGCAGCGAGTTCAAGCCGTCGACCCTTACGGCCGACCAGCAGCTTGAGGAGTTGAAGTGGTTTATCAAGGCCGCCGAACCGTTCCGTGGGATGAAAATCAACGTGGTATCGGAAACCCTCACCACCCACGAGTACGAATCCAAGGTGCTGGCCAAGGCCTTCAGCGAAATCACCGGCATCAAGCTGACCCACGACCTGCTGCAGGAAGGCGACGTGGTGGAGAAACTGCAAACCCAGATGCAGTCCGACAAGAATATCTATGACGGCTGGGTCAACGATTCCGATTTGATCGGTACGCACTTTCGCTATGGCAAGACCGAATCCATCACCGACCTGATGGCCAACGAAGGCAAGGCCTTCACCTCGCCCACCCTGGATATCAAGGACTTTATCGGCATCTCCTTCACCACCGCGCCGGACGGCAAGATCTACCAGTTGCCCGACCAGCAATTCGCCAACCTCTACTGGTTCCGCGCCGACTGGTTCGAGCGTCCGGAGCTGAAAGCCAAGTTCAAGGAAAAATACGGCTATGACCTCGGCGTGCCGGTGAACTGGTCGGCCTATGAAGACATCGCCAAATTCTTCAGCGAAGACGTCAAGGAAATCGACGGCAAGCGCATCTATGGGCACATGGACTACGGCAAGAAAGACCCGTCCCTGGGCTGGCGCTTCACCGATGCCTGGTTCTCCATGGCCGGCGGCGGCGACAAGGGCCTGCCCAACGGTTTGCCGGTGGACGAGTGGGGCATCCGCGTGGAGGACTGCCACCCGGTAGGCTCCAGCGTCACCCGTGGCGGCGACACCAACGGCCCGGCGGCGGTGTTCGCCACGCAGAAATACGTGGACTGGATGAAAGCCTATGCGCCACCGGAAGCGGCGGGCATGACCTTCTCCGAATCCGGCCCGGTGCCGTCCCAGGGCAACATCGCCCAGCAGATCTTCTGGTACACCGCGTTTACCGCCGACATGACCAAGCCGGGCCTGCCGGTGGTGAATGCCGACGGCACGCCGAAATGGCGCATGGCGCCGTCGCCGGTCGGGCCGTATTGGGAAAAAGGCATGAAGAAGGGGTACCAGGACGTGGGTTCCTGGACCTTCCTCAAGTCCACCCCGGAGAAACAGAAACTCGCGGCCTGGCTCTACGCGCAGTTCGTCACCTCGAAAACCGTGTCCCTGAAGAAAACCATCGTCGGCCTGACGCCGATTCGTGAGTCCGACATCAACTCCCAGGCCATGACCGACATGGCGCCGAAACTCGGTGGCCTGGTGGAGTTCTACCGCAGCCCGGCGCGGGTCGAGTGGACCCCGACCGGTACCAACGTGCCGGACTACCCACGTCTGGCGCAACTGTGGTGGAGCAATATCGCCGCCGCCGCCAGCGGCGAGAAAACCCCGCAACAGGCCCTCGACAACCTGGCCAAGGAGCAGGACGCGATCATGACGCGCCTGGAGCGCTCCAAGGTGCAACCGGTGTGCGGCCCGAAAATGAACCCCGAGCGTGACGCGCAATACTGGTTCGACCAGCCGGGCGCGCCGAAACCGAAACTGGCCAACGAGAAACCGAAAGGCGAGACCGTGGCCTATGGCGATCTGCTCAAGCAGTGGGAGGCAGCGCGTAAGTAAACGTGCCGGGGCGTCGAACACAAAACGGCACCCAGGTGCCGTTTTGTTTTGGTGCAAACATGAAGGCGCAGCTCTGTGACCGATGGCGCGCGGTGGTCAGGTAATCCTGAGTATGGGTGTCTACACAATTTTCATTGGTCTGTGGCGAGGAAGCTTGCTTCCGTGGCGGCCTTCGGGCCGACCATGTATTTGGAGTTGACCGAGTACATATCCGTTGCTGCGGTCACGGCTGCCTACGGTTCCGCTCTTACAGCGGGTCACTTTTGGAAAGACCCAAAAGTAACCAAAAGGTCTTCGCCCCAACACTCGGCACCTCGCCTAGGCTCGGTGTGCCCTCACTCCGGCTTTGGAGCGTGGGCCGCCGCGATGGGCCATCCCTGGCCCAGCGCGGCTAACCCGGCGTCCTGCCGGGTTACCCACGCTCCAAAGCCTGCGTTCGGCCAGCGTGTTTGACGGGGCGATTTGAGATCAAAAGCCGAAGCGCGGCGGCCTTAGAGCCGACCGGAGTTGGGTCTGGTGTACTCGGTTAAAAATGTGGGAGGGGCGGTGCGACGATTCGACTTGCCCCCGATAGCGCCGGGTCAGTTAAAAAATAAGTGACTGACACTCCCTCATCGGGGGCAAGTCGAATCGTCGCACCGCCCCTCCCACATTTGGATCTCCACATATCAGCTAGAACTCGGTCTGCTTTTGCTCTGCTTTTGCTCTGGCTTTTGATCTTGATCCTAGGCGCCCCGTTAACCACGCTGGCCGAACGCAGGCTTGAATCCGTGGGTAACCCGGCAGGACGCCGGGTTAGCCGTCCTGGGCCAGGGATGGCCCATGACGGCGGCCCACGGATTCAAGCCTGCGTTCGGGCATACCGAGCCTAGGCGAGGTACCGAGTGGTGGGGCAAGAGCCCTTTGGTTACTTTGGGGCTTTTCCAAAGTGACCCGCCGTAAGGGCGGAACCGTAGGCAGCCGTGACCGCAGCAACGGATATGTACTCGGTCAAACCCAACGACATGGTCGGCCCGAAGGCCGCCACGGAACCAACCGCCCTCACCACAAAGAGATTTTTCAGCCTGAAAGACAGACTCGCTAGCCAGCGCTTGCGACAACCCCCTGTTCGGTAAACCACCGCTGATCCTTCAGGAACAAGGACCCAGAATTGCCCGGCCTGTCACCCTGCGGTCATAAACCAGACGGAAGGCACTCAAGTCACCTCAAGTTGCGAGTTACAGCGCAGATAACAACTATGTCACTTACATCCGCAACAACGTTCAAGGATCGAACTCATGCCCCAGCGCCAATCCAGCCGCCTGCCTCTTCCCGTTTATCCGCGTTTTCGCTGGTTCGCTTTGATCCCGGTCGTGCCCGCCGTGTTGTGGATACTTGTGCAATCAACCTCGCCGGCCAATCTGCTGGCTTGCACGGTACTGGTGCTGATCGGCCTCGGTGCCTGTGCCTGGAGTGCGAGTTCGCAGCGCAACGCAATGCAGCAAGCGCTTGCACAGGCGGATCAGTCAGATGCGCACGCGGCGCACGACGGCATGGCCTCCCGTGCCCAGCTCGATGAGGTATTGCTGGGCGCCATGCCCATCTGGGCCAAGCAGGTGGAAAGCTCGCGCCATCAGACCGAAGAAGCGATCGTGAGCCTGGCCAACCGTTTCACCGGGATCGCCGCACGCTTGCAGGAAACGGTACAAGCCTCGCAGCACGCGGCCGGCGAACTGGACGGGCAGGCCGCCGACGGTGCGCTTGAGGTGCTGGCACGCAGTGACAGCGAGCTGAGCCAGGTGATCAATTCGCTCAAGGCCACCCAAACCAGCCGTGACCAGACCCTGGCCCAGGTCCGCAGCCTGACCGCCTACACCGGCGAACTGCGGACCATGGCCGCCGATGTGGCGGCGATCGCCGCGCAAACCAACCTGCTGGCCCTCAACGCCGCCATCGAGGCGGCGCGTGCCGGTGAGGCCGGGCGCGGTTTTGCGGTGGTGGCCGACGCGGTGCGCAGCCTGTCGAGCAAATCCAGTGAAACCGGCCAGCAGATGTCGGCCAAGGTCGACATCATCAACAACGCCATTACGCAATTGGTCCAGGCCGCGTCCAGCAGTGCCGACCAGGACAGCCATTCGGTGGCCGAGTCCGAAAACAGTATTCAAGTGGTGCTCGAACGCTTCCAGAACATCACCGGGCGCCTGGCCGAGTCCGCCGACCTGCTCAAGCAGGAAAGCTACGGCATCCGGGATGAGATGACCGAAGTGCTGGTCAACCTGCAATTCCAGGACCGGGTCAGCCAGATCCTCAGCCACGTGCGCGACAACATGCAGGCCCTGCATGAGCACCTCCTGCAGGCCAGCCAGGCCCCGGACCAGCCGGTGGCCGTCGACGCCCGCCAATGGCTGGCGCGCATGGAAGCCACCTATGCCACCGACGAGCAACGGCGCCTCCATCATGGAGAGGCGGCCGTGCAGCAGAATTCTCAAGACATCACCTTCTTTTAGGAGTACATCATGGCGAAGAGTGTATTAGTGGTCGACGACTCCAGCAGCGTGCGGCAAGTGGTCGGCATAGCCTTGAAAAGCGCCGGTTACGACGTCATCGAGGCCAGCGACGGCAAGGATGCCCTGGGCAAGCTGACCGGGCAGAAAGTGCACCTGATCATCAGCGACGTGAACATGCCCAACATGGACGGCATCACCTTCGTCAAGGAGGTCAAGAAGCTGGCCAACTACAAGTTCACCCCGATCATCATGCTCACCACCGAGTCCCAGGAATCGAAGAAGGCCGAGGGCCAGGCCGCCGGCGCCAAGGCCTGGGTGGTCAAGCCGTTCCAGCCTGCGCAGATGTTGGCAGCTGTGTCTAAACTGATCCTGCCTTGACCCCGGCGCCAGGGAGGCTCCCATGCCGATTACCACTGAAACACTCGACGACACGGCCCACGTGCGCATTGACGGCGAGCTTACGATCTACACCGTAGCGGAACTGGCGGCGGCGCTGCTGCCGCAGATGGGCGCGGCACCCCGCCTGGAGCTGGACCTGTCTGAGGTCACGGAAATGGATGGCGCCGGCTTGCAGTTGCTCGCGGTCATCCGGCGTGAGGCCGGTAATGCCGGCATAGCCTTGAGCGTGACCGGCCAGAGCCAGGCGGTCACGCAGGCGCTCCAACTGTGTCGCAGCGCGGCCTCATAGCCGCGCTTCCCAGGTTTTTTGATCGACAAGGAAAGTCACGGTGAGCATCAATCTCGATCAGGCACAACAGACATTCATCGTTGAGGCACGCGAGCTGTTGCAGGCCATGGAGCAATCCCTGCTGCAATTGGAAAGCGAGCCCGGCGACCAGGATGCCATCGGCGCGATTTTCCGCGCCGCGCACACCATCAAGGGTTCGGCGGGCCTTTTCGGCCTGGCGTCGATCGTCGGGTTCACCCATATCGTCGAAGACGTGCTTGACCGCCTGCGCGAAGGCAGTGTGGCGGTGGACGCCGCCTTGATCGCGCTGCTGCTCAAGTGCGGCGACCACATACTCGAACTGGTCGAAGTGGTCGCTGACCGCGGTGAAACGCCGACCCCTGCCGCTCTGGAGCGCGGCGAGGCATTGCGCGAGGCGCTGAGTGCCTACCAGCCGATGCGAACCGCCGTTGCCCGCGTCGAAACCGCCGAGGTGACCGACGACGTGGCGGTCGAAGTGCTTTGGCATATTTCCCTGCGCTTCGGCACGGATGTGTTCCGTAATGGCATGGACCCGCTGTCATTTCTGCGCTACCTCGAGACCTTGGGGCAGTTGATACAGGTCGCCACCCTGACCGACAGCATCCCGTCCATGGACAGCTGGGACCCGGAAAGCTGCTACCTGGGTTTCGAGATCGACCTGCGCTCGACCGCCAGCCACGCCAGCCTCAACGAGGTGTTCGATTTCGTGCGTGACGACTGTGACGTGCACATCAGTGCCGTCGATGAAGCGCCCGACAGCACCCAGGCCCCGGCGGGCGAGCCGGGCACGCAGGCCGAGCCAAGTCTTGTGACGGCTGCACCGCAGCGCCTGGCGGCCGGCGAAGCGAAAAGCCGCGACGGCAATTACGTGCGCGTCAACGCCGACAAACTCGACGAATTGATTAATCTGGTCGGCGAGCTGGTCATCGCCAGCGCCGGCGCGAACCTGCTGGCCCGGTCCTGTAACAACGACCCGTTGCACGAGGCCTCCTCGACAGTCTCGGGGCTGGTGGAAGAGATCCTCGATGGCGCCCTGCATTTGCGCATGATCCCCATCGGCGACACGTTCAACCGCTTTCGCCGCGTGGTGCGCGATATCAGCCAGGAGCTGGGCAAGGACATCGAACTGAGCATCAGCGGCGCGGAAACCGAACTGGACAAGACCGTGGTCGAGAAGATCGGCGACCCGCTGATGCACCTGTTGCGCAACGCCATGGACCACGGCATCGAAAGCGCCGATGCGCGGCGTGCGGCCGGCAAGTCGGCCAAGGGCCATCTGAGCCTCAATGCCTACCACGACTCGGGAAGCATCGTCATCGAGATCGCTGACGACGGCGCCGGCCTCAACCGCGATCGCATCCTGCAAAAGGCCCAGGAGCGCGGGCTGGTGGCCAGCGGTGCGGTGCTCACCGACCAGGAGATCTACAACCTGATCTTCGAAGCCGGGTTCTCCACCGCCGAGGCGGTGACCAACCTGTCCGGGCGCGGTGTCGGCATGGACGTGGTCAAGCGCAATATCACCTTGCTGCGCGGCACCGTCGACCTCGACAGCCGCCCCGGCCAGGGCACCGTGGTGCGTATTCGCTTGCCGCTGACCCTGGCGATCATCAATGGGTTCCTGGTCGGCATCGACCAATCCACCTACGTGATTCCCCTGGACATGGTCCAGGAGTGTATCGAGCTGGATGAACAGCAGCGCCAGTCCAGTCGCGACACGGGCTACCTGGACCTGCGTGGCCAGGTGTTGCCGTTGGTGCACCTGCGCGATCACTTCAGTCACGAAGGCCCCGCGTCCCGACGCCAGAATGTGGTGGTGGTGCGTTACGCCGAGCATAAGGCCGGGCTGGTGGTGGATGACCTGCTCGGCGAGTTCCAGACCGTGATCAAACCCCTGGGCAAGCTGTTCGGTGCACTGCGTGGCATCAGCGGCTCGACCATATTGGGCAGCGGCGCGGTGGCCCTGATCCTGGATGTACCGGTACTGCTCAACCAAATCGTACAACTGGAAGCCCGCACGGCCCAGGCATCTCAGTCGCCACCGGCCGTCGCTCGCTGACGCATTTGCAATTCCATGGAGGTTCCCCGATGAAATGGTTCTACGATCTTAAGATTTCCACCAAGTTGATCTGTTCATTCCTGGTGGTCCTGGTGCTCACTGGAGCCATGGGCGGCTTCGCCATCCTCCAGCTCGGTGCCGTCAACCAGGCCGCCCAGGACATCAAGGGCAACTGGATGCCCTCCATGCGTGCCGCGGCAGGCATGCGCTTTTTTGCCGCCAACTATCGCTTGAAAGAGAACCGCCACATCGGCACCGAGATTGCCGAGGAAAAGGCCCAGGCCGAACGCGAGGCCGCCGACGCGCGCCAACAGTTCGAAACCCGCATGGGCACCTACGAGCAATTGCTGTCGAACGATGAAGATCGGCAGCTCCTGGCCAGCGTGAAAAGCGCTTGGGACGCCTACCTTGCAAGCAGCAAGCAGGTGCTTGAGTTTTCTCGCCAGAACCAGGAAGCCCAGGCGCGCGGTTTGCTCAGGGGAGAATCCAAGGGGCATTTCGATGAGGTGACGGCCCGTCTGCAGAAAATGGTCGAGCTCAATGATGCCGGCGCAACGGCCGCAGGTGACAAGGGCTCGGCGCTGTATGAAAGCGCGCGGGTGTCGATCATCGCGGTACTGGTCGCGGCCCTGTTGATTGGCCTGGGCCTGGCGATGTTCATCGCGCGGATCATTTCTCGCCCATTGCGCCAGGCCGCGAGCGCCGCCGAGCAATTGGCCGAAGGCAACCTCAACGCGCACATCGAGCCGGGCGGGAAGGATGAAACCGGCATGGTGCTCAACGCCATGCGCAACATGGTCGGCAAGCTGGCGCATATCATCGGTGAGGTGCGTAACGCCGCCGATAACCTGGCCAGCGCCTCCGAGGAGGTCAGCGCCACCGCGCAATCGATGAGCCAGGCCACCAGTGAACAGGCTGCCAGCGTCGAGGAAACCAGTGCGTCGGTCGAGCAGATGAGTGCCAGCATCAACCAGAACACCGAAAACGCCAAGGTCACCGATGGCATGGCCAGCAAGGCCGCCAAGGAAGCCACCGAGGGCGGCGAATCGGTGCAGCAGACCGTGGTGGCGATGAAGAAAATCGCCCAGCGCATCAGCATCATCGATGACATCGCCTACCAGACCAATCTGCTCGCGCTCAACGCCGCCATCGAGGCCGCTCGGGCCGGCGAGCACGGCAAGGGATTCGCCGTGGTGGCCGCCGAAGTGCGCAAGTTGGCCGAACGCAGCCAGGTTGCCGCCCAGGAAATCGGTGAACTGTCCTCCAGCAGCGTGGACATGGCCGAGAAAGCCGGCAAGTTGCTCGACGAAATGGTGCCCTCCATCAACAAGACGTCCGACCTTGTGCAGGAAATCAGCGCCGCGTCCGAGGAACAGGCCGCCGGTGTCGCGCAGATCAACACCGCGATGACCCAGCTCAACCAGGTGACCCAGCAAAATGCCTCGAGCAGCGAGGAACTGGCGGCCACGGCGGAAGAAATGAGCAGCCAGGCCGAGCAACTGCAACAGGCCATGAGCTTTTTCGTGCTGGATTCAGCGCCCAAGGCTGCGGTTCAAAGCAACAGCGTGGACAGCCCGGGCAGCAAGCCCAACCGTCAGGCGCCACAGCCAAAACTACCGGCGCAGCGCAAGGCGTTCGCCTACACCATGGCCAGTGCCCCGGACGAAGCGGATTTCACCCGCTTCTGATCCCACGATCAATACGGGCCTACTAGGGAGAGTGACATGGGTGCAGCAATGACGACTCGGCAGACCGCAGCAGCGGTCGACGAGGATGCGCAGTATCTGACCTTCATGCTCGGCGGCGAAATGTTCGCCATCGGCATTCTGGGGATCAAGGAAATTATCGAATACGGCAGCCTGACCGTGGTGCCGATGATGCCCGCGTTCGTACGCGGGGTGATCAACCTGCGCGGCGCGGTGGTGCCGGTGGTCGACCTGTCGGCGCGCTTTGGCCGGGCCAACTCGGCGATCACCCGGCGCTCCTGCGTGATTATCATCGAGGCGAGTACCGAAGATGGCCAGGCCCAGGACATCGGGCTGCTGGTCGATACGGTGTCTGCGGTGCGGGAGATCCCGGCGACGCAGATCGAGCCGCCACCCAACTTCGGCGCACGAATTCGCGCCGATTTCATCAGCGGCATGGCCAAGGTCGACGGCAAGTTCGTGATCGTGCTGGAGGTGGACAAGGTGCTGTCCATCGATGAGATGTCCAGCCTCGCCGAGGCCGGCCAGGCGCCGGCCCTCGACCTCGACCCGCGTTGAGACCCGACCATGGCAGACACCGTGTCCATCGATGACCATGAATTCGGTCAGTTCCAGACCTGGCTGTACCGCGCGGCGGGCATCAACCTGTCGCCGACCAAGAAAGCCCTGGTGGCCGGGCGCCTGTTCAAGCGCCTCAAGCACTATGAGCTGCACAGCTATGGTGAGTATTTCAAGCTGATCATGAATGACCAGCGCAAGGGCGAACTGCAGGTTGCGCTGGATTTGCTGACCACCAACGAAACCTATTTTTTTCGCGAGCCCAAGCACTTCGACTTCCTGCGTCAGCACGTGCTGCCCCGGGCCGCGCCGGGCAAGGTGTTTCGCGTGTGGAGCGCGGCCAGCTCCTCCGGGGAAGAACCCTACAGCCTGGCAATGACCCTGGCCGAAAGCCTCGGCAGCACGCCCTGGGAAGTGGTCGGCTCGGACATCAGCTCCCAAGTGCTGGCCAAGGCGCGCACCGGCCATTACTCCCTGGAACGCACCGAGACATTGCCCCAACCGCTGCTGGCCAAGTACTGCCTCAAGGGCATTGGTCGCCAGGAGGGCACCTTGCTGATCGACAAGGCCTTGCGTAGCCGCGTCAATTTTGTACAGGTCAACCTTAACGAAGCGCTGCCGGCCCTGGGTGAGTTCGAGGTGATCTTCCTGCGCAACGTGATGATTTATTTCGACCAGCAGACCAAGAGCCAGGTGGTCGCGCGCCTGTTGCCGCTGCTCAAGCCGGGCGGTTACCTGATCATCAGTCACTCGGAAAGCCTCCAAGGTGTCAATGACACCTTGAAGCTGGTGGCTCCGTCGATTTACCGCAAGCCATGAAAAAGCCCGTCGGTACGGCCGAAGTGGTATTGGCGCCTGGCCAGGTCAGCTTTGCGACGCGGCCGACGCGCCTGCGCACCTTGCTCGGCTCCTGCGTGGCGATCACCTTTTGGCACCCGCAACGGCTGATCGGCGGCATGTGTCACTTCATGCTGCCGGGGCGCGTGCGCGACCATCAGCCCCTGGACGGCCGATATGCCGACGAAGCCCTGGAACTGCTGCTGCGCCACGCCGAGATCAATGGCACCCATGCACAGGATTACCAGGTCAAGTTGTTCGGCGGCGGCAAGATGTTTCCCCAGCTGCGCCGCCTGCCGACGCAGGACGTGGCCAGCCTGAATATTCGCGCGGCGCTGGCCCTGGCCGAGCGCTATCACCTGCACCTGACGGCCCAGGACATGGGCAGTACCGGTTACCGCACGATCATGTTCGACCTGTGGAACGGCAACGTCTGGGTCCGGCACCAACCAATGGGAACAATTCAACAAGATGCCTACCAAAAAAATCAGTGTGCTGCTCGTCGATGATTCGGCCGTGGTGCGCCAGGTACTGCTTGCGATTCTCAGCGATACGCCGGATATACACGTCATGGGCGCCGCCTCCGACCCGATTTTCGCCATGGATAAACTCGCCCGGGAATGGCCGGATGTGATCGTGCTGGACGTGGAAATGCCGCGCATGGACGGCATCACCTTTCTCAAGAAAATCATGAGCGAACGGCCGACGCCGGTGGTGATCTGTTCCTCGCTGACCCAGAAAGGCGCGGAAACCTCCCTGCAGGCGCTGTCGGCGGGCGCGGTGGAAATCATCACCAAGCCCACTACCGGGTTGAAGAGTTTCCTGATCGAGTCGGCGGCCGAGCTGGTGGCCGCGATCCGCGCCGCAGCGAACTCCAACGTCAGGAACCTGGGCAAGCGCAGCGCCAGCCCGGCGCCGGCACTGGCCCCGGCCAGCAAGCTCACCGCGGATGCGATCCTGCCTGCCGCCAATGGCCATGCCATGGCACAGACCACCGAGCGTATCGTCGCCATCGGCACGTCCACCGGCGGTACCCAAGCGTTGGAGGCGGTTCTGACGGCACTGCCGAGGGTGTGCCCAGGCATGGTGATCGTGCAGCACATGCCGGAAAAATTCACCGCCTCGTTTGCCGAGCGCCTCAACAGCGTATGCGAGATCGAGGTGCGCGAAGCCCGCAACAACGACCGCATCCTGCCGGGCCTGGCCCTGATCGCGCCGGGTGGCAAGCACCTGATGGTGACCCGCAGCGGCGCCTATTATCACGCCCAGGTCATTGATGGGCCCTTGGTCAACCGGCACCGGCCATCCGTGGATGTGCTGTTTCGCTCGGTGGCCAAGTTCGCCGGCAGGAACGCCACCGGCATCATCATGACCGGCATGGGCGACGACGGCGCGCGCGGGCTCAAGGAGATGCTCGAGGCCGGAGCCGCCACGGTGGCCCAGGACGAGGCCAGTTGCGTGGTGTTCGGCATGCCCAAGGAGGCCATCAAGCTGAATGCCGCCCAGCGCATCATGGCGCTGGAGGATATCCATCAGGCGATCTTGTATAAGTGACGTCGCGCGCCGGCTTTTGCGCTGCGCCAGAATCCGCGGCGTGGGCTACTGACGACCACTGATCCGCAGCCGCACAACCCCGATTGAATTTTCCCCATGCCCGCAGGTTCTGCATTTTAGACGCGTGTGCTGTTGAGCGCGCTTGCGGGGCCTCCTTGTGGGGAGGCCTGGTTGGATCGGACTTTGCGGAAACTGCCATCATGACGCTTCTCACAGCGCTGTCGGGCCAGCCGGCCTCCATCACCCAACCGGGTCAGTACCAGTGGTTGTACCAACACCTGTATGGCGAAGCCCCTGGCGCTGAAGAGGTTGCGCAGGAGTTTCTACACACGCACTTGGCGCAGGTGCGCGACGCGCCCAGTGAGTTGCCGCAGATGTCCGAACAACTGCCGGCCTGGATCGAACAGCGCTGTGCCGACGTGGCCCAGGCCTATGCCGATTACCTGGAACAACGCCAGCAAGGCCGGCCACGTCGTTATTTCCAGAACAAGGCCCATGCGCTGTATTTCCTGCAGCGCGTGGCGCCGACCAAACAGGTCGACGGGGCCTGGCTCAATGGCCTGCTGCGCTATTGGCACGACCCGCGTTTCGACGGCCTGCTCACCACCTACCTGGAAGAGCTGGGTAACGGCGAAGCGGCGCAGAACCATGTGGTGATCTACCGCAAATTACTCAGCGAGCATGATGCCGACAGCGACGCCGGCCTTGAGGACAACCATTACCTGCAAGGCGCCCTGCAACTGGCGCTGGGCCTGTGCGCCGACGACTTCCTGCCGGAGATCATCGGTTTCAACCTCGGTTATGAGCAGTTGCCGTTGCACCTGCTGATCACCGCGTATGAGCTGAGCGAACTGGGCATCGACCCGTATTACTTCACCCTCCACGTCACCATCGACAATGCCAGCAGCGGCCACGCCTGCAAGGCGGCGCAGTCGGTGTTGAACCTGCTGCCGCTGGGGGAGGGCAGGGAGGAGTTCTATCGCCGCGTGGCCGAGGGGTATCGCCTGAATGACCTCGGCCCGGGGACCAGCGCGGTTATCCACGACTTCAACCTGAATGACGAAGTGGTCGCCATGCTTGAACGCAAGCGCACGTTCGGCCAGCACATGCATTCGGATTACTGCCGCTTCGAAGGCAAGACCGTCAACCAATGGCTGGCGCGGCCGGGGCAGATCGGCGCCTTTCTCCAGGCCCTGGAAGACAAGGGCTGGATCAAGCGCAACCAGGATCCGGCCGAGAGTCGCTTCTGGCAATTGATCGAAGGCGCGGGCGCGGCGATGTTCGGCGTGTTCAGCGGCTATGAGAAACAGCTGCTGCGCGACTGGATCGCGGGTGACTGGATCAGCGCTCAACGTGTGGCGCCCGTGCGGCCCGGACGCGGCAGCCGCTTCTCCCGCGAGCAGCATCGCCCGTCCGACCCGGACACCCAGGCGCTGGTGGATTCGCTGTGGAACCTGCCCGATGAACAGCAGCTCAATGCGCTGATCCCGTGGCTGTCGGCGCAGCGTCACTGCACGCCCGCCGGGTTGTATGCCACTCGCCGCTTTATCCAACTGCGTTCGCGCCTGCGCTAAGGAAATCACCCATGTCTGCACAACAACTCGCCGACCGCGCCCTGCTGAACCTGGGCCGGGGGTTGAAGGAAAATGGCTACCGGTTCATCACGCCAACGCCCTTGACCCATGAGCGGTTTTTCCAGCGCCAGGGGGCGCCGCTGGCGAAGGACCTGCGGGACGTCTTCGGCTGGTCGCTGCCGTTTGACCGCGAGCTGTTGCCGGAGGCGTTTCGAGAGGAGCTGCAGCAGGCCGATGTGGTCGAAAAACACGAGGCGCTGTGGCGCAGTGCGGTGCGTTGGTCGAGCCTGGACGACCTGCTGTTTGCCCACTCGGCGTACCCCACCACGCAAGCGGACGCGGTGTTTTTCGGGCCTGACAGCTATCGGTTTGCCCAACTGATCGAAGCCCATATGCAACAGCGCTTCGAGCCGATCAAGCGCGCCGTGGACATTGGCTGCGGCGCCGGTGTAGGCGCGTTGGTGGTCGCCCGGGCGCGGCCTGACGCCGAGGTGCTGGCGGTGGACATCAACCCGCGCGCCTTGCGCCTGACAGCGGTGAATGCCGAGCTGGCCGGGTTGGCGAACGTCACGGCGTACCACAGCGATGTGCTGGTCGGCGTCGAAGGCACGTTCGACCTGATCGTCGCCAACCCGCCCTATATGAATGACGACCGCCAGCGGGCCTACCGGCATGGCGGCGGGGCACTGGGCGAGCAACTGTCGGTGCGCATCGCCGGCGAGGCCGTTGGGCGCCTGGCCCTGGGCGGCAGCCTGGTGCTCTACACCGGCGTGGCGATTGTCGCCGGGGAGGATCCGTTCCTGGCCGCCGTCACGCCGTTGCTGGACAGCGATGCCTTTGGGTGGACCTACCGCGAACTTGACCCCGATGTGTTCGGCGAAGAGCTGGAAAAGCCCGGCTATGAGCGTGTGGAGCGGATCGCCGTGGTGGCGCTCACCGTCACCCGTTTGCGCTGACGATTAGGTTCAGGCCGCAGCTTGTGGCTGCAGGTGCAACTCGCCGTCCACCTCCTTGACCAGCCCACTGGCCAGGAACAGCGGCGCCAGGCGCTTGTGCAACTGCGGTTCGACAAATTCCTTCACCGTCTCCAGCGCCAGCGCGCCACTCGAAGGCAACTCAGCCTTGGTGAAAGACAACCAGGCCTTTTTCAGCGCCATCAACACATCACTGCCCGCCGTGGAGGCAAAGCGGCGCTGGGTCGGTTTGCCGTCGAAGCTGAAGGTGTGCTGGAACGCGTAGCCGGTTTCGTCACCGCCGCTGGCGGTGCAGCGTATGCAGGTGCACGGGCCGTCGCCGAAAGCGCTGCGCAGGTAGCTGTTGAAGTCCACCACGGGTTTGAGTGACAGGCGCTTATCCACCTCGAACAGGTCCCCGGTCATTTTTTCGTCAGTGTTCAACGTGCAGTTCCTCACAGTGTGCGGCAGTTTTTTCAAAGCGCGGCACGATACCAGCCGCGCGCTGTTTTAGGGGTATTTGCATAACAATAGACCCAGATATTCTTTTGCTGTCTAAAAAACCGCGGCTACGCTCCATCACCTTCTCGAAAACGCGGCAGATTCCCCATGACGTTCAAGCGTTCCTCCCTGACCCTCCTGGCCGCGTCCCTCGCCGCCGCCAGCGTGTTGCTCAGCCCCGGTGCCCAGGCCGAAGGCAAGATCAGCATCGCCCAGCAATTCGGCATCGGCTACCTGATCCTCGATGTGGTGCGCGACCAGCACCTGATCGAAAAACACGGCAAGGCCCAGGGCCTGGACATCCAGGTGGAATGGAACAGCATTTCCGGCGCCACCGCCATGAACGAATCGCTGCTGGCCGGCGCCCTGGATGTGGTGTCCGCCGGTGTGCCGCCGATGCTCACCCTGTGGGACCGTACCAGGGGCAAGCAGAACGTCAAGGCCATCGCCTCCTTGGGCTCGATGCCCAACTACCTGCTGACCAACAACCCCAACGTGAAGACCCTCAAGGACTTCAGCGAGAAGGACCGCATCGCCGTGCCTGCCGCCGGGGTGGGTTTCCAGTCGCGGACCTTGCAGATCGAAACCGCCAGGCAGTTCGGCGATGCCCACTACAAGAAATTCGATGACATCTCCATCAGCCTGGCCCACCCCGACGCCACCGCCGCGTTGATTGCCGGTGGTTCGGAGATCAACGCACACTTCTCCAGTCCGCCGTTCCAGTACCAGGAGCTGCTGAGCCCCAACGTGCACAAGGTGCTCAGTTCCTACGACATCCTCGGCGGTCCGGCGACGTTCAACGTGCTCTACACCACGCAGAAATTCCACGACGAAAACCCCAAGACCTACCAGGCGTTCTACGCCGCGCTGGCCGAAGCCGAGCAGATCATCAAGGCCGACAAACCGGCAGCGGCCAAGACGTATATCCGTGTAGAACAGTCAAAGCTGCCGTTGGACCTGGTGGAAAAAATCGTCCAGGACCCGGAAACCGACTTCACCATCGTGCCGCAGCGTACCTTCATCTACGCCGAGAAATTGCAGGAACTGGGCGTACTGAAAAACAAGGCGGCGAGCTGGAAGGACTACTTCTTCGAAGAGGCCCATGGCGGTAACGGCAGCTGACCTGTAAACCGCCCCTCCCACATTTGGATCTCCACAATGCCTATACCGCATTCAAGCTGCGCTTGATCCAGTCATACAAGTCATTCCCCTCGCTCGACAACTCACTGTTGGCTCGCCGGCACAGGTAGTACTGGCGGCCATCATTGACCTCCAGATCAAACAGCTTCACCAGCTCGCCATTGGCCACATGGGGCGCTACCAGCGGCGCGCGCAGCAACGCGCAGCCCAGGCCGGTGAGGGTGGCGGTGAGTGCCAGTTGGCCGTCTTCGAGCAGCAAGCCATTCAGCGCCGTGGTGTCGACCTCGGCTGCCTCGAACCATTGGCCCCAGGTGCCGCGTTCTTCATCGTGCAGCAACGGCAGTTCGCTCAAGGCCTGGGGCGTGTCGATGGGGCCGTGTTGGGCGAGAAAGCTGCGGCTGCAATAGGGGGTCACCGCGCCGGAGAACAGGGGTTCGCTGTGATAGCCCGGCCAGTGCCCGGTGCCGAAGCGAATCGACAGGTCGGCGGCATCGCTGGGGTAGCTGCGGTGGTTGGCGTAGGTCACGTTGATGTCCAGCGCCGGGTGGTCTTTGAGGAAGTTCTCCAGGCGCGGGATAAACAGGTTGATGCCAAACAGCGGGATCAGGCTGATGGTCACCTGGCGGGTGGCGCTTTTCTCGCGCACATGTTCGGTGGCGCTGCGCAGCACGGCAAAGGCCGAGCGGATGGCACGGTAATACTCGCGCCCTTCATCGGTCAGCACCAGGTTGCGGCCCTGGCGCAGGGTCAGTGGCTGCTGCAGGAAGTCTTCCAGCAGGTGCAGTTGATGGCTGATGGCAGAGGCGGACACATCCAGCTCGCGTGCGGCAGCATTGACCCCGCCATGGCGCGCAAACGCTTCGAACGTCCGCACGGCACGCAGGGGAGGGTCATTGGCTAACTGTTCTGATTTATTCATGTATTGAATTAAACACCAAGTTTTAGCCCAAATAAAGAGCCATAAGTGCCGTATTTGCGGCACAAATACCCTGTCATTGCTTTGGCATAACCCTATAACTTTCTGATATTTGATAAAAACAGAATAGATGCTTAGTGTGCCGCCCTTGTACGCACTGAGGTCGACGGTCTTCATGGATGGGTTTATCCAACAACTGCTCAACGGCTTGATGACGGGCAGTCTCTACGCGCTGGTGGCCCTGGGGTACACCATGGTCTACGGCATCCTGCGCATCATCAACTTCGCCCACGGCGATGTGCTGATGATCGGTGCGCTCGTGGGCTTGTCGATGATTCGCCTGTTGCAGGCGACTTGGCCGGCGTTGCCACCGCTGCTGGTGTTGCTGACGGCCACCCTGGTCGCCATGGCATTTTGTGCGGCGCTGGCGGTGGTGATCGAGCGCGTCGCTTATCGCCGGTTGCGTCACGCGCCGCGCCTGGCGCCGTTGATCAGCGGCATCGGGGTGTCGCTGCTTTTGCAAACCATCGCGATGCTGGTCTGGACCCGTAACCCGCAAATGTTCCCGCAACTGCTGCCGCTGGAACCCATCGAAGTACTGCCCGGGGTCTCCGCGCACCCGGCTGTCACCAACGCCACGGCCCTCACCACCATCGCCATTGCGCTGTCAGTGATGGTCGCGCTGCTGGTGCTGGTCGAGCGCACGCGCTTTGGCCGGGCCATGCGTGCCGTGGCGGAAAACCCCCAGGTCGCGAGCCTGATGGGCATCAACCCGAATCGGGTCATCGTGCTCACCTTCGCCATCGGCGGCGCCCTGGCGGCATTGGCCGGGGTAATGATGGCCAGCAACTACGGCAGCGCGCATTTCTACATGGGCTTCCTGCCGGGGATCAAAGCCTTCACCGCCGCGGTGCTGGGCGGTATCGGCAACCTCAAGGGCGCCATGCTCGGCGGCCTGTTGCTGGGGCTGATCGAAGCCCTGGGCACCGGCTACCTGGGCGCCGCCACCAACGGGGTGTTCGGCAGCAATTATCAGGATGTGTTTGCCTTCATCGTGCTGATCGCGGTGCTGGTGTTCCGTCCTTCCGGGCTGTTGGGCGAACGTCTGGCGATCCGCGCATGATCAACCCACTCACTGCCAATCAACGCGCCAGCCTGGGCCTGCTGCTGTTTGCCGTGGCCCTGGTGCTGGCACCGTGGATCGTCGGCCACGCCGGTGGCAACACCTGGGTGCGGACCCTGGATTTTGCCCTGCTGTACATCATGCTCGCCCTTGGCCTGAACATCGTGGTCGGTTATGCGGGGCTGCTGGACATGGGTTTCATCGCGTTCTACGCGGTGGGCGCCTACCTGGCCGCGTTGCTGTCGTCGCCCCATCTGCTGCAACAGTTTCCAGCCCTGGCGGCGTTGCTGCCGGCGGGCATGCACACCTCGATCTGGTTGATCCTGCCCCTGGGCGCCTTGCTCGCGGCGGGATGCGGTGTGGTGTTGGGTGCGCCGACCTTGCGCCTGCGCGGCGACTACCTGGCCATCGTCACCCTGGGCTTTGGCGAGATCATCCGTATCCTGCTGCGCAACCTCGACCGCCCGGTGAATATCACCAATGGCCCCAAAGGCATCGCCCAGGTCGATCCGGTGAACCTGCTCGGCGTGAACCTGGGCCGTACCCAGGAACTGTTCGGCCTGCGCCTGCCGTCGGTGTACCTCTATTACTACCTGTTCGCCGCGCTGGTGGTGCTGATTCTGTTTGCCTGCATTCGCCTGGAGCACTCGCGCATCGGCCGTGCCTGGGTGGCGATCCGCGAGGACGAAGAAGCGGCCCAGGCCATGGGCGTGAACACCGTGCGCCTCAAGTTGCTGGCGTTTGCAATAGGCGCCGCGTTCGGCGGGGTGAGCGGCGCGCTGTTCGCCTCGTTCCAGGGCTTTGTCTCGCCGGAATCGTTCACCCTCAACGAGTCCATTGCGGTGCTGGCGATGGTGGTGCTCGGCGGCATGGGCCATATCCCGGGGGTGATCCTTGGCTGCGTACTGCTGGCGGCATTGCCTGAAGCGTTGCGCGCGAGCATGGGCCCGTTGCAGCAGGCGTTGTTCGGCCAAGTGCTGGTGGACCCGGAAATCATCCGCCAGCTGTTCTACGGCCTCGCGTTGATCCTGGCGATGCTCTATCGACCCGCCGGGCTGTGGCCCAAAGGAGTGGCACGATGAACGCACCTCTGCTGCAGATTGACCGGGTCAACAAACACTTCGGGGGCGTGGCGGCGTTGACCGATGTGAGCCTGAGTATCCAGGCCGGCGAAATCTACGGGCTGATCGGCCCCAACGGCGCGGGCAAGACCACCTTCTTCAATGTCATGACCGGCCTCTATACCCCGGATTCCGGGCGCTTCCAGCTCGATGGCCGGGAGTACCGGCCGACCAGCGTGCATCAGGTGGCCGAAGCCGGCATTGCCCGCACGTTTCAGAATATCCGCTTGTTCAATGCCATGAGCGCCCTGGAAAACGTCATGGTCGGGCGCCATGTGCGCACCCGCAATGGCCTGTGGGCCGCCTTGAGCCGGCATCGCCGTGCTCGCGACGAGGAAGCCCAAACCCGTGCCCACGCCCATCGCCTGCTGGCGTATGTCGGGCTGGCGGGGTTCGCCCATTATCGCGCCGACAGCTTGAGCTACGGCCATCAGCGCCGCCTGGAAATCGCCCGCGCATTGGCCACCGAACCGCGCCTGCTGGCCCTGGATGAGCCGGCGGCGGGTATGAATGCCAGTGAAAAAGTGCAGTTGCGCGGCCTGCTGGAAAAGATCCGCGACGACGGCCATACCCTGCTGTTGATCGAGCACGACGTGAAGCTGGTGATGGGCGTATGCGACCGCATCAGCGTGCTCGATTACGGCCAAGTCATCGCCGTAGGGCCACCCGTCGAAGTGCGCCAGCACCCGGCAGTGATCCAGGCCTACCTGGGAGCCAGTGCCCATGTCTGAAGCCTTGTTGAACGTCGAGGGTTTGCAGGTGCGCTACGGCGCCATCGAGGCGGTCAAATCCCTGGATTTGCACATTGCCGAGGGTGAGCGCGTCACGCTGATCGGTGCCAACGGTGCGGGCAAGACCTCCAGCCTCAAGGCGCTGACGGGTCTGCTGCCGGCCAGTCAGGGTGCAATCCGCTTTGCCGGGCGCTCGATCCTCGGCCAGGCGCCGGACCAGTTGCTGCGCCAGGGCATCGCCATGGTCCCGGAAGGGCGCGGGATTTTTGCGCGCATGAGCGTGCTGGAGAACCTTCAGTCCGGTGCGTTTTTGCGCCGTGACAACGAGCAGGTGCAGCGCGAAATGCGCCAGTTGTTCGAACACTTCCCGCGCCTGGAAGAGCGCCTGCAGCAGTCCGCCGGCCTGCTCTCGGGCGGTGAGCAACAGATGCTCGCCCTGGCCCGTGCGCTGCTGTCACGCCCGCGTTTGCTGATCCTCGATGAGCCGTCCATGGGCCTGGCGCCGATCATGGTGGAAAAAATCTTCCAGGTGATCGACGACGTGTGTCGCCAGGGCATGACCCTGCTGTTGGTGGAACAGAACGCACGGCTGGCCCTGCAAGTGACCGACCGCGCCTATGTGATGGACACCGGCCGCATCAGCCTCAGCGGGCCCTCCGCAGATTTGCTTGAACACCCCGAGGTGCGCAGCGCCTACCTCGGTGAATAACGGCTCGATGAAAAAACACCCATGACGCTACCGGACGCCCGGCGTGTTCCGACCCGCCCGAAAAGAAACAGGAACGACTGATGAAGACTTTCAACAAAACCGCACTGATTGGCCTGGCCCTGAGCAGCCTGGCGAGCGCCATGGCCCAGGCCGACCAGACCGTGCTGATCGGCCTGGCCGGTCCCTTGACCGGGCCCTCGGCCCGGATTGGTAAAGACCTGGAAAATGGCGCGCAACTGGCCATCGACCAGGCTAACGCCAAGCACCCGACAATCAAAGGTGAGGCGGTGACCTTCAAGCTGGTGTCCGAAGACGACCAGTCCGACCCGCGCACCGCCGTGACCGTTGCCCAACGCCTGGTGGATGAGGGCGTGGTCGGCGTGGTCGGCCACTGGAACACCGGCACCAGCATCCCGGCAGCGCGGGTCTACCACGACGCCGGTATCGCCCAGGTGGCGCCAGTCGCTACCGGGCATGCCTACACCCAGCAGGGCTTCGACACCAGCTTTCGCATCATGGGCCACGACGACGATGGCGGCCAGGTGGCCGGCCGCTATGCGTTGAACACCTTGAAAGCCCAGCGTATTGCCGTGATCGACGACCGCACCGCATTCGGCCAGGGCCTGGCGGACCAGTTCGTCAAATCCATCGAGGCCGGGGGTGCCAAGGTGGTTGCCCGCGAATACGTGGACGACAAGACCATCGACTTCAGTGCCGTGCTGACCAATATCCGTAGCCAGAACCCTGACCTGATCTTCTTCGGCGGCGTCGACGCCCAGGCTGCACCGCTGGCCCGGCGTATCAAGCAGTTGGGGCTCAAGGCACCGCTGATGGGCGCCGGTGGGTTTGTCAGCCAGACCTTCCTGCAACTGGCGCAGAACGAAGGCGAGGGCGTGATTGCCCTGGAGCCGGGCCTGGCGATTGCGCAGATGCCGGGTGGCAAGGCGTTCGAACAGGCCTATAAAGAACGCTACAAAACCGCGATCGAACTGCATGCACCGTTTGCCTATGACGGCGTTGGTGTGTTGGTGGCGGCCATCGAGAAGGCCGGATCCACCGACCCACAGAAGTACCTGCCGGTGCTGCGCGCCATCAGCTATCCGGGCGTGACTGGCACGATTGCGTTCGATGCCGAGGGCAACTTGAAGCAACCGTCGTTCACCGTTTACCAGGTCAAGGCCAATCAATGGCAGCCGGTGAGTGTGGCGGGCGGCCAATAAACCCACCCCCTCTGCAGGTGCGAGCTGGCTCGCTCCTGCAAGGGTCAATGGAGAGATGCAATGAGCAAACTGGAAGGTGAACTGGGCATCCTTGCCCGGCGCCGGATCGAGGCGGAAATCATCAAGCCCATCTACGAGATCCTCAAGCGCGAGCAGGGCAAGGACTTTGCCGCCGCCGTGATCGGCGAAGCCGTGGGCAATGCGGCGATCCAGGCCGGCAAGCATTTTGCCGCACTGGAAGAGCAGGGCGCCGACCTCAAGAGCTTTGTGGAGTTGCAAGTGCTGTGGGAGAAGGATGACGCGCTCAAGGTCGAGATCATCGCCAGCGATGCCGAGCACTATGACTACGACGTCAAGCGCTGCCGCTACGCCGAGATGTACCACGAGATGGGCCTGGGCGAGATCGGCCACTTGCTGTCGTGCAACCGCGACGAGCTGTTTATCGTCGGCTACAACCCGAACATCGAACTGACCCGCACCCAGACCATCATGGGCGGCGCGCACCACTGCGACTTCCGTTATCGGGCCAAACCCCATGAGTAACCTGGCACGGGTCAACGGCGAACGCCTGTGGGCTTCGTTGATGGAGATGGCGCAGATCGGTGCCACCGAAAAGGGCGGTGTGTCGCGCCTGGCATTGACCGACGAGGACCGGCGTGGCCGCGATCTGTTCGTGCACTGGTGCACTGCGGCCGGTTGCACGGTACGGGTGGACGCCATGGGCAATATATTTGCGCGTCGCGCCGGGCGCCATGACCACCTGGCGCCGGTGATGACCGGCTCCCACGGCGATTCCCAACCCTTCGGCGGCAAGTACGACGGCATCTATGGCGTACTCGCCGGAGTGGAAGTGCTGCGCACCCTGAACGACCTGGGGATTGAAACCGACCGGCCCATCGAAGTGGTCAACTGGACCAACGAAGAGGGCTCGCGCTTTGCCCCGGCGATGATTTCCTCCGGCGTCTACGCTGGCGTGTTCGACCTGGAATACGGGTTGTCCCGTGTGGACAAGGCCGGCGTGACCATCGGCCAGGCCTTGCAGCAGATCGGCTATGCCGGCCCCCACCCGGTGGGTGGCCAGGCGGTGCATGCCGCCTTTGAACTGCATATCGAACAAGGCCCGATCCTTGAAGCCCAGGGCATCACCATTGGCGTGGTCACCGGTGCCCAGGGCCAGCGTTGGTACGAAGTCGAATTGAGCGGGCGCAGCGCCCATGCCGGCACCACCCCGATGGACCATCGCCTGGATGCGCTGCTCGGTTTTGCCCGTGTGGTCGAGGCCGTGAATGGGCTGGGCCTGGAGCAGGGCGCGGAAGGACGGGCCACGGTGGGCATGGCGAATATCTTTCCCAACTCGCGCAACGTGGTGCCGGGACGGGTGTTTTTCAGCGTGGAATTCCGGCACCCGGACGAGGCCGTGCTGGCACGCCAGGACCAGCAGTTGCGCGACGCCGTGGCGCACATCGCCGAAGGCATCGGCTTGCAGCACAGCGTTAAGCAGATCTTCCAGTACGCACCGATTGCCTTCGACAGCGATTGTGTAGAGGTGGTACGCGCGTCCGCCGAGGCGTTGGGCTACAGCCATCGGCCGATGATCTCCGGCGCCGGGCACGACGCCTGCTACCTGAACCAGGTGGCGCCGACCGCGATGATCTTCGTACCGTGCGTGGACGGGCTGAGCCATAACGAAGCGGAGGAGATCTCCCCCGAGTGGTCGACGGCAGGGGCGGATGTGTTGCTCCAGGCCATCCTGGCCAAGGCTGGGATCTGAAGGTACATACAAGTCTGATGTGGGGGGAGCAAACTCCCTCTAGACGCGCTACGTCGAAGAGGTAGGGGGCCTCCCCACAGTGATTCTTCATCGTCGGTGAGGTCAGCGGAAGAACTCACCGGGCGTGGCATCGAACTGCTGCCGAAACGCGTTGATGAACGCCGAGGTGGACTCATAGCCACAATTCAACGCCACATCGGTGACCCGTTCGCCTTGCTCCAGGGCGGGCAGGGCGCTCAATAACCTTAAACGCTGGCGCCAGGCTCGAAATGTCAGGCCGGTGTCCTTCAAAAACAGGCGGCTCAGCGTCTTTTCGCTGACCCCCAGTTTCTCGCTCCAGTGTCCCAGGGTAGTGTGCTGTTCCGGGCGCAGGCTCAAGCTGCGGTAGATCTGTCGCAACCTTGGGTCATGGGGCAATGGCAGCATCAAGTCGACCTTGGGCGCTGCGGCGAGTTGGTCGAGCACTACCTGGACCAGGCGCCCATCCGGCCCATCCTCGGCATATTCCACCGGCAGCTCGCTGAAGCTGCGGATCAACTCGCGCAGCAGGCTGCTCACCTCCAGCACCTGGCAGCGTTCGGCGGCCCAGGCGGTGACGCTGCAATCGAGGTACAGGCTGCGCATCTCGGTGTGGGGCGAGCTGTACACCCGATGCGGCATGCCCGCGGGGATCCACACCGCCCGCTGGGGCGGTGCGACGAAGCGGCCGGCGCTGGTCTGGATCTCCAGCACCCCGGAAATGGCGTAGGACAATTGCACCCACGGGTGGCTGTGCCGGCGGGTCAGGGCGCGGTTGGGCAGCGATTCGGTGCGCCCATACACCGGTCGTGGCAGGCTGGAAAGCCCAGGCACACTGCGGCGTACGGTGTTGGCATGTCCTTTAGGCGGCATTTACTGGCTCATTGGCGTTAGTCGGTAACAAGGCGTTACGTTAGAGTCGCCATGACGCTCTTGGCAACCCCCGGAAGATTCGCTTATGACTCGCCCCCGTTTTCTGCCCGACAACTTCACCCTGACCTTGATCGCCACGGTGATCCTCGCCTCCCTGCTGCCCGCCAGCGGCCAGACCGCCGTGGCCTTCGGCTGGGTCACCAACCTGGCCATCGCGCTGCTGTTTTTCCTGCACGGCGCCAAGCTGTCGCGCCAGGCCATCGTCGCCGGCGCGGGCCACTGGCGCCTGCACCTGCTGGTGTTCAGCCTGACTTTTGTACTGTTCCCGCTGCTGGGCCTGGCGCTCAAACCGGTGTTGTCGCCGCTGATCGGCAAAGACCTGTACATGGGCATGCTCTACCTCTGCGCCTTGCCGGCCACGGTGCAGTCGGCGATTGCCTTTACCTCCCTGGCGCGGGGCAACATCCCGGCGGCGATCTGCAGCGCGGCGGCCTCCAGCCTGTTCGGCATCTTCCTCACGCCATTGCTGGTGACGTTGTTGCTCAATGTGCACGGCGAAGGCAGCTCCACTGTCGATGCGATCCTGAAAATCAGCGTGCAACTGCTGCTGCCGTTTATCGCCGGGCAGATCGCCCGCCGCTGGATCGGCGCGTGGGTGGGGCGCAATAAAGCCTGGCTGAAGTTCGTCGACCAGGGCTCGATCCTGCTCGTGGTGTACGGCGCGTTCAGCGAAGCGGTCAACGAAGGCATCTGGCACCAGATCCCGCTGTGGGAGCTGGGCGGCCTGGTGGTGGCCTGCTGCGTGTTGCTGGCCTTGGTGCTGGTGGCGTCCACCCTGTTGGGCAAGGCCTTTGGCTTTAATCAGGAAGATCGCATCACCATCCTGTTCTGCGGCTCGAAGAAGAGCCTGGCCACGGGTGTGCCGATGGCCCAGGTGCTGTTCGCCGGGGCGAGCATGGGCGTGCTGATTTTGCCGTTGATGCTGTTTCACCAGATCCAGTTGATGGTCTGTGCGGCGTTGGCGCAGCGTTATGCCAAGCGGCCGGAGAGCATTCCGGAGTTGATGGCGCAGGTGGATCCTTAACCGTTTGTTGCGCTAAGGCGAATAACCTCAAGTTAGTGCCTTTGCTGACGACTTACTTCCTAATAGCCCAGGAAGGAGTATCAGCATGCGTATCAACGGTTTTTCGGCAGCTACCTGTCTCCTTTGCCTTTGGGCAAGCACCTGCGGCGCGGCGCAGCCGGCGGGTCAAGGCACCATCAGGTTCACGGGCAGCATTGTCGAACCCTTGTGTGCGACAAATGCGCACAGCGGTGCCCGGATGGACGTGACAGGTTGCCCGAGCGCCAGCCGTGGCAATCGGTTCGATGTCCGCAGTATGGCGCCGGTCGCCAGCGTCAACGGGGCCAGTCTGCGGCTGGTGGCGGACAGCGGCAGCGGGCGTTATTACGACCAGACGTACCTGTTGGTGGACAGCCTCGGCAAGCCGATCCAGTCAGGCAACTACGTGGTCACCATGACGGCACCGTGACAAAACTGAGGGTATTTTGAGGGGGATGAGCGTCAACAGACGGCCGATAAACCTATAGAATGCCAGGCGGCGGCGCTTGTCCTGGGTGGCCGCTTGATCATCGCCAGAGTACCTCGCCCTTCAATGAGCATTTCAGCCGCAACCCCCCAAGCCAACTGGCAACCGGTCATCGCCCTGGCGCTGGCCGCGTTTGTGTTCAATACCACTGAATTCGTCCCCGTCGGGCTGCTCAGCGCCATTGGCGCCAGCTTCGACATGCCCGTGTCCAGCGTCGGCCTGATGCTCACCATTTATGCCTGGATCGTGTCCCTGACCTCGCTGCCGGTGATGCTGCTGACCCGCAACGTTGAGCGACGCAAGCTGCTGATCGTGCTGTTCTGCCTGTTTATCGCTAGCCATATCCTCTCCAGCGTGGCCACCAGTTTCGGCCTGTTGATGGTCAGTCGCGTCGGCATTGCCCTGTCCCATGCGCTGTTCTGGTCGATCACCGCGTCCCTGGCGGTACGCCTGGCGCCGGAAGGCAAACAGGTGCAAGCCCTCGGCCTGCTCGCCACCGGTACGTCCCTGGCGATGGTGCTGGGTATTCCCCTGGGGCGTCTGCTCGGCGAAGCCATGGGTTGGCGCACCACGTTCCTGGTGATCGGCGCGTTCGCCGCCGCCCTGGTGTTCTGGCTGGCGCGCACCTTGCCCTTGCTGCCGAGCCAGAACTCCGGCTCCCTGCGCAGCCTGCCACTGCTGTTCAAGCGTCCGGCGCTGGTGGCGTTGTATGTGCTCACGGCGATGACCGTGACCGCGCAATTCACCGCCTACAGCTACATCGAACCTTTCGTTGAAGGCGTGGCCGGCATGAGCGGCAGCGCGGTGACCCTGATCCTGCTGGTGTTCGGCGGCGCGGGCATCATCGGCTCGCTGCTGTTCAGCCTGGTGCACCGCTTCAACCCCCACCTGTTCGTGGTCGGCGCGGTGTTTATCCTGGCCGCGTGCCTGGCGCTGATGCTGCCGTTGAGCGGCGCCGAGTCGTACCTGGTGATCCTCAGCGTGTTCTGGGGCATGGCGATCATGGGCTTCGGCCTCGCCATGCAGTCCAAGGTACTGGTGCTGGCCCCGGACGCCACCGACGTGGCCATGGCGATGTTCTCCGGTATCTACAACATCGGCATCGGCGGTGGCGCCCTGATGGGCAGTTGGGTCGGCAGCCACTTCGGCTTCGCCTGGGTCGGCGTGGCGGGCGGGTTGCTGGCGGCGCTGGCATTGATCGGGTATTGCCTGGCGATTCGCAAGTTTGGGACGGGTGTCGCCGCCGCCTGAATCCGCCGCCGGTGCCTATTGGGTTACAGGGCCAGGGCGTTCAAAACATGGACCGGGTCATTGTGAATGGCCCTTAGCAGTGCTTTGGCCGGCCCTGTCGGTTCTCTTCGCCCTTGTTCCCAGTTGCGCAGGGTGCCGAGATGAACATCAATCATCGCGGCGAATTTCGCTTGTGTCAGTCCGGTTGCCTTGCGGATTTCTTTTACTTGAAGCGCGTTCACGGTGAACTCACGCGAAGGCTGACGTTCGCCTCGGACGATTTCATCCATTTCTTGCACGCTTTCCATCAGCTCATCAAAGAATTTGCTCATGGTTATCTCCAGTGTTCGACGACAGCTTTAAGCGCTTTGCGTTCATCGTTTGTCAGGTCTTGCTGTTCGTTTTTCGGGTAAATCATCAACAGCGCAATACGTGAAGCGGATACGAAGTGGTAATAGATCACTCTGGCACCGCCACGTTTGCCGTGGCCTTTTGAGGCGACACGGATCTTGCGAATGCCACCCGTTCCTTCGATCAAATCTCCAGTTTCGGGGTTCAGCATCAACGCTACCTGAAGACCGAGATAGGCATCGTGATTCATGAGCTCCATTACCCGTCGGGTGAAAACTGGGGTTTCAATAAAAATCATAGCAAATGTACGCCATTGACTTACTCGGCGACAATGCTAAGGCAGCCGTTCGTGTGAATCATCTGAGCAGTTGTAAGCAGGTTTTAGATGGGGTAGATGGTGATTGCGGCGGATTAGCCAAGATTGGCGGTCCGGGGTATAGGCCCCAGCACTGGCGAAGAAGTCCCTGCAAAAAAATCAGACAAGACTTCTTTATGCTGATCATCATGCATTTCAGCGCACCGGGCGCGGGCCGCCCGGTTTGCGCCGATTGCTCCTGCTGAGTATCTGCGTTACAGCGCAGCCAACACCGCCTCCAACTTCTCCTGATCCCGCGCAAACTGTCGAATCCCTTCCGCGAGTTTCTCAGTCGCCATCGCATCTTCATTCGAGGCCCAGCGGAACTGCGCTTCGTTCATTGGCTGGCGCGCTTCGCCTTCGGTCACCGGTACCAATTTGCGTGCCAGCGTGCCCTGGTCGTCGTCGAGCTTCTGCAGCAGCTCCGGGCTGATGGTCAGGCGATCGCACCCCGCCAGCTGTTCGATCTGGCTGAGGGTGCGGAAGCTTGCGCCCATCACCACGGTGTTGATCTGGTTGGCCTTGTAGTAGTTGTAGATGCGCGTCACCGATTGCACGCCCGGGTCATCAGCGCCGGTGTAGTCCAGGCCGGTGTTCTTGCGGTACCAGTCATAGATGCGGCCCACGAACGGTGAGATCAGGAACACCCCGGCATCGGCGCAGGCCTGGGCCTGGGCGAACGAGAACAGCAGGGTGAGGTTGGTCTGGATACCGGCTTTTTCCAGGCGTTCGGCCGTACGGATGCCTTCCCAGGTGGAGGCGAGCTTGATCAGCACGCGGTCGCGGCGGATACCGGCCTGGTCGTACAGGGCGATCAACTGGTTGGCCTTGGCCCACAGCGCGTCTTCATCGAAGGACAGGCGCGCGTCGACTTCGGTGGAAATACGCCCGGGAATGACCTTCAAAATGCCGGCACCCACTGACACCGCGAAGTGGTCGCAGGCCAGGCCGACGTCGCCCTTGGCCAGGTTGACGGCATTGCGCAGCAGCTCGGCGTATTCCGGGATCGCGGCGGCCTTGAGCAGCAGCGACGGGTTGGTGGTGGCGTCCACCGGGCGCAGGCGGCTGATGGCTTCCAGGTCGCCGGTGTCGCAGACCACGGTGGTGAATTGCTTGAGTTGTTCGAGCTTGGACGTCATGAGCGGCAATCTCCAAAAAAGGTTATTGGTTGAGGGCCTGTGCGGTGTCCAGGTCGGTGATCAGGATGTCCAGGTAGCCGCCCTTGAGCGCGCCACGAATGGCCTGGACCTTGTTCAGCCCGCCGGCCAGGCCGAGCACGCGGTGGATACTGCGCAACTTGGGCAGCGCCACCGAGACCACGAATTCTTCATCTTCCTCCAGCACCGGCTTGCCCTGGGCATCGAAGTAGCGCAGGCAGATATCGCCGACGGCACCGCGCTCGGCCAGCAGGCGCAGCATGTCCTCGGTGTAGTAGTTGCCACTGTTGCGCAGCAACTGCGAGGGTTCGAGGTCGCCGATGCCGACGATCGCCAGGGTGATGCTGTCAAAGCGTTGCAGCACTTCCTTGACCTCTTCCATCTGCACGATGCGCTGCTTGCTCTCCACCGATTGCTCGATGCTTTGCGACGGCAGCAGGAACGCCGGGCAGTTGAGCAGGGTGGCCAGGCGTTGGGTGAGCAAGGTAGCTTCAAACGCGCCTTTGTTGCCGACACCGCCCAACAGTTGTACCACTTCCTGGGCGCCTTGTTTGCCCGGCTGGGCATGCAGGTGGCCGACCATGGCGCGAATGGTGCTGCTCCACGACGAAATGCCGATATGGTCCTGGGGCGACAGGCTGGTCTCCAGGTAGTGGGCAGCCGCCGAGCCGATGGCTTGCTTGATGCTTTCATCGTTGCCGGGCTCGGTGGCTTCCACCACGATCACCTGGCGCACGTCGTAGCGGCGTTGCAATTGGTTTTCCAGCTCCAGGTGCAGGCCTTGCAGGCGCATCACGCTGATCTTCACCACGCCTTCCTGCAGCGCCCGGCGCAGGGCGCGGCTGATAAAGGATTGGGACAGGTCCAGCTGTGCGGAAATCTCGGACTGCTTGAGCCCGTCTTCGTAATAGAGGCTCGCGATCTTGGTGATCAGGCGCTGTTCTTCGATCTGGCTCATGAAGGCCTCAGTGATGACATCAATGCGGGTGAGGATACCAAACCCTTACGACATGATCAGGCCGCCGTCGATATTGATCGCCTGGCCGGTCAGGTAGGCCGCGTCATCCGAGGCCAGGAACGCCACCAGGCCGGCGACATCCGAGGGCTTGCCGGCCCGGCGCAGGGGGATGTTCCTGACCCATTCGGCCATCAGTTCACCCTTGCCGTAGCGTTTTTCGTCGGTGCTGAGGATCTCGCCCCACACGCGGTCGTTGTAGTCCCACATCTCGCTTTCGATGATGCCGGGGCAGAACGCGTTGACCGTGATGTTATGCCGCGCCAGTTCCAGCGCCAGGCTCTGGGTAATGCCGATCACGCCCATTTTGCTCGCGGCGTAGTGCGGGGTGTAGATAAACCCCTGGCGGCCCTGGCCGGACGAGGTGTTGATCAAGCGCCCGCTGCCTTGCTTGACCATGTATTTGGCCGCTTCCCGGCAACCCAGCCACACGCCGGTGGTGTTGACCTGCAGCACCTTGTCGAAGTCGGCGCGGGGCATCTTGTCGTAGTGGTCGATGGTGATGATGCCGGCGTTCTGTACTGACACGTCGATGCTGCCGAAGCGTGCGTGACCCTCGCGGTAGAGGGTTTCGATATCTTCTTCGCGGGTCACGTCGATGCCCAGGGCCAGGGTATCGACCTTGTATTCCCGGGCCAGTTGGTCGGCGGTGAATGTCACGCGCTCCAGGTCGTTGGAGGCCAGCACCAGGTTGGCACCTTCCTGGGCGAAGCGCTCGGCAATGCCGGCACCGATGCCACGGCAGGCGCCGGTGATCACGATGGTTTTACCGCTGAAACGTTGCGACATGACAAAACTCCTTACCAGCAGACAAAACCACCATCGACCAGCAGGTCGACACCGGTGCAGAAAGACGAGGCCTGGCTGACCAGGAAAATCGCCGGGCCGACCATTTCGTCCACGCTGGCCATGCGGCCCATGGGCGTGGTCTGTTCAAAGATCTTCACCTGGTCGGCGACTTCCGGGCGAGAGTTCATCGGCGTGGCGGTGTAGCCGGGGCTGATGCAGTTGACCCGAAGGCCTTTGTCGGCCCATTCCATCGCCAGGCTTTTACTCAGGTGGATCACCCCGGCCTTGGAGGTGTTGTAGTGCGCCTGCAAAAGGCCGCGGTTGACGATGCTGCCGGACATGGAGGCGATATTGACGATGGCGCCTTTGCCACGCGGCAACATCACCGCGGCCTGGGCCTGGCAACTGAGGAAGATGCCGGTGAGGTTGATGTCCAGGGTGGTTTGCCAGCGTTGCAGCTCCAGGTCTTCGGCGGCCTGGGCATTGGCGATGCCGGCGCAGTTGACGGCCACGCTGAGTGGGCCGAGTTCGTGCTCGGTGCGCGCGACCGCTGCATCCAGGGCGGCCCGCTCGGTGACGGTGCCGCTCAAGGCCAGGGCGCGCCGGCCCAGGGCCTGGATGCGTTCTACGGTGCTGGCGATGCCGGGGCTGCCCGGAAGATCAAAGCAGGCTACATCGGCACCGGCTTCAGCGAGCCCGACGGCGATAGCCTGGCCAATGCCGCTGCCGGCGCCGGTAACAAAGGCCACTTGGCCTTGAAGACTAAAAAGCTGCATGACTAACTCCGTTATTTGAAATTACAGTGAACCCCTGTGGGAGGGGGCTTGCTCCCGATAGCAGTGGTTCAGTGACAGATGCATCTGCTGGCACTCCCTCATCGGGGGCAAGCCCCCTCCCACAGTTGGATCTGTGTAGGTATTTGGCTATGCGGTGACCATTTCCATCACCGAAACCGGGACGGCCTCGCCGCGCTCCAGAATCCCCGTCTAACAAGTTGCCTGGATAACTCCAATCTTGAAATCACAGTAGATCCCCTGTGGGAGGGGCGGTGCGACGATTCGACTTGCTCCCGATGGCGGTGATTCAGTGACAGATGCATCTGCTGACACTCCCGCATCGGGGGCAAGCCCCCTCCCACAGTTGGATCTGTGTAGGTATTTGGCTATGCGGTGACCATTTCCATCACCGAAACCGGGACGGCCTCGCCGCGATCCAGAATCCCCGTCTAACAAGTTGCCTGGATAACTCCAATCTTGAAATCACAGTAGATCCCCTGTGGGAGGGGGCTTGCCCTCGATAGCAGTGGTTCAGTGACAGATGCATCTGCTGACACTCCCTCATCGGGGGCAAGCCCCCTCCCACAGTTGATCTCCATTGTCTGTGAGGACCGGGTTCCTAGGCGGTGGCCATTTCCATCACCGCCACCGGCGTGGCCTCACCGCGCTGCAGAATCCCCATCTGCCGTCCCCGGCTCATCACCATCACCCGATGGGACAACCCCAGCACTTCATCCAGGTCGGAACTGACCACAATCACCGCCATGCCCTTGGCCGCCAGGTCCGCGATCACTTCATAAATCGCCGCCCGCGCACCCACGTCGATGCCGCGTGTGGGCTCATCGAGGATGAACACCTTGGGGTTGCGCGCCAGCCACTTGGCGATGATCACTTTCTGCTGGTTACCGCCGGACAGGCTGGAAATCCGCGACTGCGGCGCACCTTTCACCCCCAGTCGCGCCACCGCCGTGCGCGCGAATTCGCGCAGCGGGGCAGGGAACACCCAACCGCGTTTATCCAGCAGGTCGGTGTTGCCATAAATCAGGTTGTCTTCGATGCGATGCTCCACCACCACGCCTTGCTGCTTGCGGTCTTCCGGCACCAGCACCACGCCGGCCTGGATCGCCTCGAAGGGCGAGCGCAACTGGCGGATCTCGCCATCCAGCACCATATGGCCCCGAATGTCCTGGGCCGCGCCGGCAATGGTACGCACCAGTTCGGTTCGCCCGGCGCCGACCACCCCGGCAATGCCGAATACCTCGCCGGCCCGCACGCTGAAGTCGATGCCGTGCAAGGCAAACTCACGGCAGGTCAAATCCTTGACCTGCAACATCACCTGCTCCTGGGGTGCCTGCAACGCAGGGAAGATCCGCTCCAGGCTGCGCCCGACCATCTGCTCCACCAACTCCCGGACCGGCACCTGGGCCGTGGCATGCAGGGCGATCTGGCGACCGTCGCGCAGCACCAGCACGCGGTCGGCGATGCGTGCGATTTCTTCCAGGCGGTGGCTGATATAGATAAACGACACACCCTCGGCCTTGAGCCGTTCCACCTGCTTGAACAGCAGCTCGGTTTCCTCGCCACCCAATGCGGCGGTGGGTTCATCGAGGATCAACAGGCTGGCCTTCAGCGTCAGCGCCTTGGCGATTTCCACCAGTTGCTGGGCCGCCACGCTCAGGCCTTCGACCTTGCGCGAGGCCGGCACCTTGAGGCCCAGGCGTTCGAGTTGGATCTGCGCCTGGGCCTCCATGTACTCGCGATCCACCCGCCCACGGCGCATGGGCAGGCGGCCGACGAAGATGTTCTCGGCGATCGACAGTTGCGGCAGCAGGCGGATTTCCTGGTGGATCAGGCCGATCCCGGCGCCCAGCGCAGCCCCCGGTGAAGCGGGGGCGTAGGGCGCGCCGAGCCAGGTCATGCTGCCCCCGGCTTCCGGTTGCACCAGCCCGGCGATGATCGACGACAAGGTCGACTTGCCCGCGCCGTTCTCACCGAGCAGGGCCAATACCTCGCCGGGGCGAATGTCCACGTTGACCTGCGACAACACCTGCACCGGCCCGTAGGCCTTGCTGATATTGCGCAGGCACAGCACCGCGTCGGATCGAGCGGTGTCAACGGCTGCTGCTTGCATGACGACCTCCAAGGCTTACGGGTGCTGTTGCAGGAACGGCGCGACGTTTTCTTTAGTGGTCAGCACGGTGGGCAACAACTGCTCCTTGGGCAAGGTCTTGCCGGCTTTGAGGTCGATGGCCGAGGCCACGGCCAGGCGCCCCATTTTCTGCGTCTGCTGGGTCATGGTCGCGTTCAGCACACCGCTTTGCACGGCCTTGAGCCCGGCCACGTCACCGTCGAAACCGACCACGACCACCTTGTGATCGAGGTTGCCGACTTTCACCGCCTGGGCAGCGCCCAAGGCCATGGCGTCCGCACGACCGAAGAACACGGTGATGTTCGGGTCACGCTGGAGCAGGTCCTGGGCCACGGCGAAGCCTTTGTCCTGGGCCCATTCGGCCGGTTGCTGGGCGACGACCTTGAGGTCCGGGAAGGCTTTCAGGCCCTCCTCAAAACCCTTGGCGCGATCATTCTCGGGGGTGGTACCGATCTGGCCTTGCAGGATCGCGATGCGGCCCTTGCCGTCGGTGATCTTGCCCACGTACTCGGCCAGGGTCTTGGCGCCGGCCACGCTGTCGCTGGCGATAAAGGTGTCGCCCGGTGCGTCGGGGGCGTTGCGGTCCACGGCGATCACCGGGATGCCCGCAGCCTTGGCGGCTTTCACCGGCACACCGGCAGCAGTGGCGCCGGCCGGGATGTAGATCAGCACGTCGATCTGGCGGGTGATTAGGTCTTCGATCTGGCTGACCTGGGTGGAGGAGTTGCCCTGGGCGTCCACGGTGATCACCTTGACCCCCTTGGCTTTGCCTTCGGCTTCCACCGATTGCTTGATCTGGTTGAAGAAGTCGGCCTGCAGGTTGGCCACGGCCAGGCCGATGGTCAAATCCTTGGCCCAGGTGGTGCCGGCAGCGGTGAGGGTGGCGGCGGCGAGAGCGGTGGCCAACAGCAATTTCTTGGGGCTGAACATGTCGGTGACTCCTGGTTTTATTGTTGGAGGGTGTCAACTGTCGAACAGGTTTAACGGGCAGTGCTGGAGCGGCGTCGCAGGGTGTCGATGGTGACGGCGAGGGCGATGACCACGCCGATCACCACTTGTTGAATAAAGGGCGAGACGCCGAGCAGGTTGAGGCCATTGCGCAATACGCCAATGATCAGTACGCCCACCAGGGTGCCGCCGATGCTGCCGACGCCGCCACTGAGGCTGGCGCCGCCAATCACCACGGCGGCGATGGCGTCCAGCTCCAGGCTCAGCCCGGCACTCGGTTGCGAAGAGTCCAGGCGCGCGGCCAGGGTCACCGCGGCGATGCCGGCCAGCGCACCGCTGATGGCGTACACCCACAGGGTAATCGCCCGCACCTTGATGCCCGACAACCGCGCCACTTCCGGGCTGCCGCCCATGGCGTAGAGGTTGCGGCCACCGGCACGAAAGCGCAGGAACACCCAGGCCACCACCAGCATCACCAGGAACAGGCCCACGGTGGCCGAGAGGAAACCAAAGTGGCGCACCGTCGCGAGGCTGGTGAACCAGTCCGGGTAGCCGACGATCTGCCGGCCTTCGGTAAGGATATTCGCCAGGCCACGGGCCACCGACATCATGGTCAGCGTGGCAATAAAGGGTGGCAGCTTGGCGTAGGTGATCAACGCGCCGGAGACCAGCCCGGCGAGCATGCCGCTGGCAATCGAGATCGGAATCGCAAAGCCCAGGGGCACCGCCTGATCCTGATACAGCCAGCCGAGCATCATCATCGAGAAGGCCAGCACCGAGCCGACCGACAGGTCGATGCCGCCGATCACGATCACCGCTGTCATGCCGATCGCCAGGATGCCCAGCACCGTGACCTGATCGAGGATGTTCAGGCCATTGCGCAACGAAAAGAAGAATTCGGAACTGAAGGAGAAGACCAGCACCAGCAGCACCAGCCCGATCAACGGGCCGCCGATGTTACTGGGCAGCAGTTTGACAATACGTGGGCGGGGTGGCGGCTTGAGTTCGGCCGGGTGCTGGACAATAGCTTTGGCGTCCACAGTGTTCTCCTGAGTTATTTTTTTTGGAGTGCTTTCAGGCGTCTTGAATATTTATGCGTACCTGACTGTTAATTCAGATTCCAGTGACACCGTGTCAAAGTCAAGCGCTTAATTTTTCTTGCATGCCTCTGATCCGGTGTTTTTGCCCGGCGCAAAGCCACGGGCTAGATGAGCCGGCGTGGGATTTTGGCCGTTTGTCCGAGGGATATTTCCGGGTTTTATTTGGTTTTTCAGCGGTTCGCTCACTTGACCTGCTGGAGGATCGGCGTCTAAATAGAAATATATTGTCACTGCTGAATAAATATTCAAAGACAGCCTTGGACACTTTCACCCCGCGTGGTCAGCCTCAAAGGAGCCGCTGCATGAATGCCTTCCAGTACGACGCCCACCAGATCAAGGAACAGGCCCGCCTGATCCGTCGCCATGTGATCCGCTTGAATGCCGACTCCCCGGCGGGCGGGCACACCGGGGCGGATCTTTCCGAGACCGATATCCTCGCCACCCTGTATTTCCGCATCCTCAACACCGGCCCGGAACGCACCGAAGACCCCGAGCGCGATATTTATATCCAGAGCAAGGGCCACGGCGTCGGCGGTTTGTACTGCTGCCTGGCGCAGGCGGGCTACATCCCCACCGAGTGGCTGCCCACCTACCAGCACTTCAACTCGCACCTGCCCGGCCACCCGGTACGCCAGAAAACCCCCGGCATCGAACTGAACACCGGCGCCCTCGGCCACGGTTTGCCGGTGGCGGTCGGGCTGGCCCTGGCGGCGAAGATGTCCGGCAGCAACAAGCGCATCTACGTGCTCACCGGCGACGGCGAACTGGCCGAAGGCTCCAACTGGGAAGCGGCGATGGCGGCGGCCAAGTACGGCCTGGATAACCTGTTTGTGATCGTCGACAAAAACAAGCTGCAGCTCGCCGGTTTGACCGCCGAGATCATGCCGCTGGACCCCCTGGACGTGAAATGGGCGGCCTTCGGCTTCCGCGTCAACGAGTGCGACGGTAACGACGTCGGCCAATTGATCGAAGCCCTGGAAAGCATGCAGACCAAGACCGGCGTGCCCCAGGTGCTGATCGCCCACACCATCAAAGGCAAGGGCGTGTCGTTTATCGAAGCCCGCCCCGAATGGCACCACCGCGTGCCCAAGGGTGATGAAATCAACGCAGCACTGGAGGAGTTGAACCATGGCGAGTGAACATTTGGCGAGCGTCATGGTGGAAGCGTTTATCGCTGCTGTCGAGGCCGGGCTGGACGTAGTGCCGGTGGTCAGCGACTCCACCTCCACGGCCAAGATCGGCCCGTTTGCCCAGCGCTTTCCCGAGCGGCTGATCAATGTGGGCATTGCCGAGCAATCCCTGGTCAGCGTCGCGGCGGGCCTGGCCCTGGGCGGCAAGATCGCCGCCACCTGCAATGCGGCGCCGTTCCTGATCTCGCGGGCCAATGAGCAGATCAAGGTGGACGTCTGCTACAACCAGGCCAATGTGAAGATGTTCGGCCTGAATGCCGGCACCAGTTATGGCCCGCTCGCCAGCACCCACCACAGCCTCGACGATATTTCGGTGATGCGCGGGTTTGGCAATGTGCAGATCTTCGCCCCGGCCGATGCCGTCGAGTGCCGGCAGATCATCGATTACGCGCTGCGCTACCACGGCCCGGTGTATATCCGTCTCGACGGCAAAGCCTTGCCCGACGTGCATGGCGCCGACTATCAGTTTGCACCCGGTCAGGTGGATATCCTGCGCCAGGGCGCCGATGTGAGCATCGTGGCCCTGGGCTCGGTGGTGCATGAAGCGGTGGAGGCGGCGGCATTGCTGGCGGAGCAGGGCATCCAGGCCCAGGTGATCAACCTGTCGTCGATCCGGCCCTTGCAGCGTGATGTATTGCTCAGCGCCTTGAGCGGCACGCGCGCCGTCATCAGTGTGGAAGAACACAATATCAATGGCGGCGTCGGCAGCCTGGTCGCCGAAGTGCTGGCCGAAGCCGGGTTGGGCATTGCCCTGGTCCGCCTGGGTATCGGCGATGGCGAGTACGCCGCCGCCGGTGCCCGCGAACCGACCCGCGCCTTGCATAACATCGACGCGGCTGGGATCGTGGCGGCTGCCACTCGGTTGCGGTGAACCCAATGAATAACAACACCCCGCTGATCCTGGCGATAGATGAAGGCACCAGCAACGCCAAGGCGGTGCTGGTCAACGAACTTGGCCAGGTGATTGCGCGCGGTTCGCGGCCCTTGAGCATCCGCCATCCCCAGGCCGGGTTTTCCGAGCAGGACCCGCTGCTGATCTGGCAAAACACGTTGGCTGCGATTGAAGAATGCCTGGCCCAGGTGGATCGTCCGATCACTGCGCTCGCGATCAGCAACCAGCGTGAATCGGTGGTGGCTTGGGATAGGCATACCGGTGAACCATTGTCGCCGTGCATCAGTTGGCAGTGCCGACGCTCTACGGCGTTGTGCACTCAACTGCATGAGCAGGGCCATGAAGCGCTGATCCTGGAGAAGACCGGGCTGGCGTTGGACCCGATGTTCTCGGCGGGCAAATTTCGCTGGATTCTCGATCACCTTGAGGATGGCCACGCCCGCGCCGCTGCCGGGGAGATCTGCCTGGGCACCGTCGACAGCTGGCTGTTGTGGCAACTCAGCGGCGGCCAGGTGTTCGCCACCGACTATTCCAACGCCGCGCGCACCCAACTGTTCAACCTGCACACCTGCGCCTGGGATCCTGAGCTGTTGGCGTTGTTCGGCATTCCGGCTGCGGCGTTGGCGCCGATCCGGCCGAGCGCCGGTTTCTTCGCCGAAACCGTCGCGTTGGGCGCCTTGCCCGCCGGTATCCCGGTGATGTCGATGATCGGCGATTCCCATGCGGCGCTGTACGGGCAGGGCGGTTTTGCGCCGGGGCTGGTCAAGGCCACCCTCGGCACCGGTTCGTCCTTGATGACGCCCATGGGCGGGCCGATTGCCTCCACCCATGGCCTGTCGACCACCCTGGCCTGGCACGATGGCAGCCAACCTACTTTCGGCATGGAAGGCAATATCGTCCATACCGGCGCTGCCGTGCAGTGGGCGTCGAAGCTGGTGGCGGGAGAATCCCTGGATGCGCTGACCGAACAGGCCGCGCAATTGCCGGATAACGGCGGCGTGTATTTTGTCCCGGCGCTGTCCGGCCTCGGCGCACCGCACTGGAAGGCCGACGCCCGTGGACTCATCTGCGGGTTGAGCGAAGCCACGTCCGGCGCGCATATCCTGCGTGCGGCGCTGGAATCCATCGGCTATCAGATTCGCGATGTGTTCGAGGCCATGCAGCAGGACATCGGCAGCCCGCTCAAGGAACTGTGGGTGGATGGCGGCGCCACGCGCAACCGCTGGCTGATGCAGTTCCTCGCCAACCTGCTGCAACGCCCGGTGGTGCGCAGCCTGTCACCGGAGGTGTCGGCATTGGGCGCCGCGCACCTGGCGGGACGGGCGTTGGGGGTGTGGGCGAATGATGCGGCGCTGGGGCAGTTGGAACGCCAGCGCGAGCGCTTTGAGCCGCAGGAGGATCCGGCGATGGCGGAGCGTTACTCAGAGTGGAAAAAGGCTTTAGCCCGCACACTCCTCTAACCGCATATGCAAACCAAATGTGGGAGGGGCTTGCCGCCGATGAGCATAGGGAACTACATAACGTTGACTCAACACTGAACGTCCGGCAGATAGGGCTGTTGTGGTGAGCGGGCTTGTCGAATCGTCGCACCGCCCCTCCCACATTGAGATCACACCCGCCTTCAAGGCCGCCAGGTCTGCACGTCCTTGGCATCCACCGCCTTGGGCAACAACCCCGCCTTGAAGAACGCATCGGCAATCTTCTGCTGCTCACCCAACTGCTCAATCGTCACCGGCTGCACCTGATAACTGCGGTGCGCATTCGCCGCTTCCACCGTGGCTGCATCCAGGTTGCCCCACAGCGGGCCGAGCACTTTGGCCGCGTCCTGCGGGTTGGTTTTTACCCAGTGGCCGGCGTTTTCAAGCTGCGCATACACCACCTTCAATACCTCCGGGTGTGCCTTGGCGTAGGGCGTGCCGGTCAGGTAGTAACGCTTGTAGCTGGCCAGCCCGGCACCGTCCGCCAGGGTGCGTGTCGGCAGTTGGCGCTGCACGCTGGTGAGGAAGGGCTCCCAGGTGACCCAGGCGTCCACCTTGTTGTTCTCGAACGCCGCGCGGCCATCGGCCGGCGACAGGTAAGCCGGCTCGATATCCGAGAACGCCAGGCCGGCCTTGGCCAGCGCGGCAATCAACAGATAGTGAGTGCCGGCGGCCTTGGTTACCGCGATCTTCTTGCCCTTCAAGTCTGCCAATTGTTGGATCGGCGAGTCCTTGCGCACCACGATGGCCTGGGCCGAAGGCGAGGGCGCTTCCTGGGCGAAGTAGGTGAGTTTGGCCTGGGCGGCCTGGGCGAAGATCGGCACGGTGTCGGCCACGTCGGCGCTGATGTCCACATTGCCGACGTTCAGCGCTTCCAGCAGCGGCAGGCCGCTGGGGAACTCATGCCAGCTCACCTCGATGTTGTCGGCCCTGAGGGCTTTCTCCAGGGTGCCCTGGGTCTTCAGCAGGGTGATCAGCGTGGAGGATTTCTGGTAACCGATGCGCACGGTTTCCTGGGCGTGCGCACTGACGGCAACGGAAAGGGCCAGCAATCCTAATACAGCGGCGAGGGGACGACGAAGGGACATGGTGGGCTCGATCTTCAGCGAAATAGATCCAAGCTTAATGATCTGAAAACCATTCGATAAATACTCTTTCGATCTGAGCTTAGGGCGCTTTCATACGCTTCCTGCCCATCAGGCATAACCATAGAATTATATGGTTCTTTCATAAAAGTCAGTCGTTAATATAATCAAAATGGAATTTTTGTCGCTTTCGGCCTTTCTCTGGAGCGGGCTGACCCATTCAATAGGGATACTTCGCATGGCTGCTTTTGATCACCTGACCCGTCGCCGCCTCCTGGGCCTGGCCGGCCTGACCCTGGCGAGCCTGTCGCTGCCGCGCCTGGGCTTTGCCGCCGACGCACATGCCGGCCACAACATCGCCCAGGAGCCCGCCGGCACCGGTGAGTTCATCCGCCTCGACGCGCCGCGTAAACTCAAGCTGGCGGTCAACCTCAACGCGGTGTGCCTGGCGCCGGTGGTGATCGCCCATGGGCAAGGCTTCTTCAGTAAGCACAACCTGGACGTGGAGTTGGTCAACTTCGGCAACTCCACCGAGGTCTTGCTGGAAGCCATCGCCACCGGCAAGGCCGACGCAGGCGTGGGCATGGCGTTGCGCTGGCTCAAGGCCCTGGAGCAGGGCTTTGACGTGAAGCTCACCGCCGGCACCCATGGCGGTTGCCTGCGGTTGCTCAGTGCCGCCAACGGCGGTGTGAGCAAACTGGAAGACCTCAAGGGCAAGGCCATCGGCGTGACCGACATGGCCAGCCCGGACCGCAACTTCTTTTCGATCCTGCTGAAAAAACACGGCGTCGACCCGGTGCGCGATGTGGAGTGGCGCCTGTACCCGGCCGACCTGCTCGGCACGGCGCTGGAGCGTGGCGAAGTGCAGGCAGTGAGCGGCAGTGACCCGTTCATGTACCGCCTGATCAAGTCCGGCGTGGCGCGGGAGTTGTCCACCAACCTGGTGGAGGAATACGCCAACCTCAGTTGCTGCGTGGTCGGCGTCACCGGCAAATTGGTGCGTGAAGACAAGCGCGTGGTCGCGGCGCTGACCCAGGCGATCCTTGAGGCCCATGACTATTCCGTGCAGCACCCGGAGGACGTCGCCAAAGGCTTCCAGGCCTACGCACTGAACACCTCCACCGAAGAAGTCCAGGCGATCCTCCACGACCACACCCACGGCCACCACGCGGTCGGCGCAGCGCTGACCCAGGAGATCACCACCTACGTCACCGACCTGAAAACCGTGGAAGTGATCAGCAAAGGCACCGACCCGATCGCGTTTGCCAAGGAGATCACCGCCGATGTCTTCAACTGACGCAACCGTCCTCAACCCGCCTGTGGCGCTCAAGCTCGGGTGGCAAGGCGCGGCGGTGGTGACGGCCTGGGTGGCCGTCGCGCTGCTGATCAGTTACTGGCCCAACGCGGTGCGCAATTGGCCGATGACCCAGGGCCTGGCCAACCTCTGTGTGGGCGTGGCGGCGTTGTTCATTGTGCTGAGCCTGCTGGGGCGCAAGCTGTCGACACTCGCGCTGCGCTTGCGCACGGCCGCGCCCTGGCTGATCGCCTTGCCGGTGCTTTTGGGCCTCTGGGAGTTGCTCACCGCCAAGCTTGCGCTGTTGCCGGTGCCGTTCTTCGCGCCGCCCCAAGCCTTGCTCGCGGTGTACATCGAAGACTACCCACGCCTGGCCGACAGCCTGCTGCATTCGGCGCTGCTGCTGGGCTCGGGAGTGGCACTGGGCGCGGCCACCGGGTTTGTCGCCGGCGTCGCCATTGGCTGGTCCACGCGGATCGGCTACTGGCTGCACCCGGTGCTGCGCATCCTCGGCCCGGTGCCGTCGACGGCGTTGTTGCCGCTGTGTTTTTTCCTGTTTCCGAGCAGTTGGAGTGCGAGTGTGTTTTTGATCGCCCTGGCCACCTGGTTTCCGGTCACGGTGCTTACCTGGTCCGGCGTGGCCAGCGTCGATAAAGCCTATTACGACGTGGCGCGCACCCTCGGCGCCCGGCCGGGTTTTCTGATTTTCAAGGTGGCGATTCCCGCCGCGTTGCCTCACGTCTTCGTCGGCCTGTTCATGGGCCTGGGCGCCTCATTCTCAACCTTGGTGGTGGCGGAAATGATGGGGGTCAAATCCGGCATCGGCTGGTACCTGCAATGGGCCCAGGGCTGGGCAGCCTACGCGAACATGTACGCCGCACTGCTGATCATGGCGCTGGCCTGTTCGGGGTTGATCACCGGGTTGTTCCTGGTGCGTGATCGGTTGCTGGCCTGGCAGAAAGGAGCAATGAAATGGTAGCCCTGGCACACGCGGGATCGGCTTTGGAAGGATTGGCGCTGCGCATAGAAAACCTCAGCCATGGTTTTGCGCTGGACGGCCGGCATTTGCCGGTGTTGGAGCGGGTGTCCCTGGACGTGGCGCCGGGAGAATTTGTGGCATTGCTCGGGCCGTCGGGTTGCGGCAAGTCCACCTTGCTGCGCCTGGTGGCGGGGCTGGAACCGGCGGACTCCGGCCGACTGCTGGCCGATGGCGAACCCATCGCCGGCCCGGACCCGAGCCGTGTGGTGGTGTTCCAGGACCCGACCCTGTACCCGTGGCGCCGCGTGTGGGACAACGTCGCCCTCGGCCTCGAAGCCCAGGGCCTGCTCAAGACCCATTCGGCCAAGGTCGATGAGGCCCTGCACAAGGTCGGCCTTGGCCCGTTCGCCCGTGCCTATCCCCGGCAGTTGTCCGGCGGCATGGCCCAGCGGGTGGCGTTGGCCCGTGCCCTGGTCAACCAGCCGCGTTTGCTGATCCTCGACGAACCCCTGGGCAAACTCGACTCCCTGACCCGCATCACCATGCAAAAAGAGCTGATCGACCTGTGGCAGCGCCAGGGCTACACGGCGTTGCTGGTGACCCACGATGTGGAAGAAGCCTTGCTGCTGGCCAACCGGGTGATTGTGTTCAGCGACCGCCCGGCGAAGATCCAGGCACAGTTGAGCATCGATAGGCCGTATCCACGGCACCGGGACGATCCTTACCTGGTGGACCTGCGGCGGCAGATACTGGGCCTGCTGGGGTTGGGCGAAAACTGGTAGTCAGTGGGCGTCTTTCAGCGCAATGGCCTGGGTGGTCGTACTTGAGACACCGGCACGGTCCGCCAGGTAACGCGCGGGCGGCTGGCCCACCGCCTTGCGGAACATGGTGATGAAGCCACTGGCGTTTTCATAACCCAGGTCCAGGGCCACCCGTTGCACACTTTCACCCTTGGCCAGCCGTTGCAGGGACAGGATTACATGCAACTGCCGGCGCCAGCGGCCGAAACTCAGGCCCAATTCCTCCAGCAACAGGCGCGTCATGCTGCGCTCGCTCATGCCGATGCGCACCGCCCACTGGCCGAGGGTGGCTTTGTCGGTCGGGTCGGCCAGCAGGCTGTTGGCCAGGCGGCGCAAGCGTGCGTCCTGGGGCATGGGCAGGTGCAGGGCTTCGACCGGGGCGGCGGCCAGTTCATCCAGCAAGGTGTTGATCAAGCGGCCTTGGGCGCCGGCCTCGTCATAGAATTGCGGGAAACTGACGGCCTTGCTGATCAGCTCATGCAGCAACCCGGACACGGCCAGGGTGCAGCATTGCGGCGGCAGGGCGTGGGCGGCGTCGGGGTCGATCAGCAGGCAATACACCTCGGCCTCGCCAGAGCCACGCGCCGCATGGGGCGTGCCGCCGGGAATCCACAGTGCACACTGGGGCGGCACGATCCAGATTCCCGCTTCGATTTCACAGTGGATGACCCCGCGCAGGGTGTACATCAACTGGCCCTTGCGGTGGGCGTGCTGGGCATGTTCCCAGGTGTCCGACGTGCTGGTGGCGCCCACGGCCACCACGGCGCGGGGGAACAGGTCGGCGTCCTTGGCCATCAACGGGTCGAGCAGATCAAGACGGTGGTGCTTCATGGCGGAGATCGCAGATTGGCCGGATTGCGAAACAGTCTGGCTATTCTGTGCAATGCCGTCCAGGGGTTCGAGCTTTATATTGAGATCCACTCTCATTAAGGAGCTTTGCCATGCGACTCGACAGCACAACATTCCCCGTGGTGAAAATCGTCTTCGATGCGCCGAACCAAGGCGGGCCGGAAGACGCCTTCCGGGTCTTCGAAGACCTGTTGGCACGCCAGCAATCCTTCCTGCTGCTGCACGAAAAAGCCGTGGACGAAACCCATCACGAACATTCCCATGAACAGCGCAAGCAAGCCTCGATCTGGATGAAGAAGCACCGACAAGCGCTGCGCACGTTCGTCAAGGGCATGATCCAGGTCGAGCCCAGCGCGGCCAAACGCCTGGCACTCAAGCCGTTTGCGCAGATGTTCGGCAAGGCCTGGGGCTACCCGTTGCTGGTGGTGGAATCCAAGGACCAGGCCTGGGCACTGGCGCGGGATGTGCTGGATGAGCGGGTGTCGGATGTGGCGTATTTTTGAACGGACGCGACCCGACTCTCTCTGTGGTGAGCGGGCTTGCCCCGCGCTGGGCTGCGCAGCGGCCCCAAAACCAGGCGCTTAGGCGTGCCTGATACACCGCATTCGTCTTCATCAGGGGCGCTTCGCACCCCAACGCGGGCAAGCCCGCTCGCCACAGGGGCAGGTCTTTCTCGCCGGTCGGGGGCTGGCCAAGCTGCGTTATCACCTGGCATTGCAGCTGTTGCTGATCCTGGTTTATTTGGTGGTGGCCGAGCGAGTGGTAGAGATTGTGTGGGGCTTGCGCGCCCATTGAAGTATCCTCCGCACCCCGCTTTCCACCGATTCAAAGACAGATGACAGGACAAGACATGCAGGCGCTGCTGGAGTCGATCCTCGACGAAGTGCGCCCCCTGATCGGCCTCGGCAAAGTCGCCGACTACATTCCCGCGCTGGCCGATGTACCGGCAAACCAACTGGGTATTGCGGTATACGGCAATGACGGCTCGGCCTACCGCGCCGGTGACGCCGATACGCTGTTCTCGGTGCAGAGCATTTCCAAGGTGTTCAGCCTGGTGCAGGCCATTGACCATGGCGGTGAAACCATCTGGGAACGCCTGGGCCACGAGCCTTCGGGGCAGCCGTTCAACTCGTTGGTGCAACTGGAATTCGAACGCGGCCGCCCGCGTAACCCCTTCATCAATGCTGGCGCGCTGGTGATCTGCGACATCAACCAATCACGCTTTGCCGTGCCGATCCTGTCGATGCGCGACTTCGTGCGGCGCCTGTCGGGCAACCCGCAGATCCTGGTCAACAGCGTGGTCGCCGACTCCGAAGCCCAGCACGGCGCACGCAACGCGGCCATGGCCTACCTGATGAAATCCTTCGGCAACTTCCACAACGATGTGGACGCGGTGCTGCACAGCTACTTCAACTACTGCGCCTTGCAGATGAGCTGCCTGGACCTGGCCAAGGCGTTCAGCTTCCTCGCCAACGAGGGCACCAGTGCCCACAGCGGCGAACAGATCCTCACCGCGCGGCAGACCAAGCAAGTCAACTCGATCATGGCCACCAGCGGGCTGTATGACGAGGCGGGCAACTTTGCCTACCGCGTGGGCTTGCCGGGCAAGAGCGGTGTGGGCGGCGGCATTGTCGCGGTGGTGCCGGGGCAGTTTACGGTGTGCGTGTGGTCGCCGGAATTGAACGCGGCGGGCAACTCGCTGGCGGGGATCAAGGCGTTGGAGTTGTTGAGTGAGCGGATTGGGTGGTCGGTGTTTTGAGATCGTTCCCACGCGCGTGGGAACGATCATCTGAGTCATGCTGCTGGATGGGCGTCATCCAATGCTTTGTCCACCAACAATTGCACACCTTCCAGCATTCGGCAGATGCCCAACGCCACATTGCGTTGTGCGCCGTCGATTTCAAAGGCCAGGTGCGTGGCGATATCGGTGATGGAGGATAGATCCTGGGAGGCGTTGACCAGCAGGGTTTCCGTGCCTAGGTCGGGGCGCACGGTGAAGAGTTTTTCTGGGGGATTGGGGCTGTCTTTGATCATGGTGAAGCTCCTTTGTAAATGGGGCTGCCACGATTCGCGGTCAATCGAAGAGGGTGGCAGCTGTACGCGGGTTGACCGACCGGCCCAAAGAACAAAACCGGCATACCCTAAGGTATCCCGCGTACAGCTGCCGCGACACGATACATCAGACGTAAAAAAACGCCTAAGCTCGGGGTTGGCGCAGTTGCTCTTTGAAGTCGGACGGTCAAATCCGGTCGCTGAATGGGCAGCGACGGCACAGAGGTTAGTCAGCCAAGTTCCGAGCGACAACCTGAAACAGTCGTGGGATAAGTCCTAGGGAACTCATGGTCAGACGCCACAAACGCCTATTCAGCGTCCTTTTTTGCGCGTCTTCGACCCCGGCAAAATCATACCCACCTCCTGCTGGTAGCGCCGATACCGCTCACCAAACAACACCACCAGGTCCTTTTCTTCAAAGCTGGCGCCAATGAAGAGGTAAACCGTCATCCCTGTCGCAAACAACAGGTGCCCGGCCGTCATGTACGGCGTTGCCCAAAAGGCGATCAGGAAACCCAGGTACAGCGGGTGACGCACGATCCTGTAAAACAGCGGCGTCCTGAATACTGGCGCCTGTGGTGTGGTTTTTCGCCAACGGTCGATGGCCTGCTTGAGCCCGAACAGTTCGAAGTGGTCGATCAAAAAGGTTGCCAGTAAAGCGATGCCCCAGCCCAGCCAGAACAGGCCAATCAGCAGGGCCTTGGCCCACGTCGTTTCAACCTTCCAGACGGTGAGCGGCATCGGTTGCCACAGCCAGAACATCAGCATCAGCACCAGGCTGCTGAGCAGCACATACGTGGAGCGTTCAACGGAGGTCGGAATGACTGCCGCCAGCCACTGCTTGAAGCCTTTGCGCGCCATGGCCGTGTGCTGGACGCCGAACAGCAGGATCAATGCGCAGTTGATCAGCACGGCGGCTGGCCAAGCGAGGAGGGGCCCATCGTTGATGTTCTTGGGCACCGCCACGCTGCCGACGAAGCCGATCAGATACAAACAGGTGAACAGGAACGCCAAATAGCAGCAGGTGCTGTACACCAGCCCCATGACACGGGCGGTGCGAGTGTTGTCGAGTTGCATGAGCATGCCTTTCCCACAGGATGAATAGACCGCAAACCCGCAGGTCAGCCAGTCCATGGCTAAGCCTAGCGGGTTTTGCGTACCAAAGGACCTGTGAGGGATAACGGTTTTCGGCGCCCCTGCAATTAGGACTCAGCTGATATTGAGCCGATCCAACAAGCTGTACCAAGCCACCCCCGCACCAATGTAAAACCGCTGCAATCCGTGCATAGGCAAGCGTTGCAGCGGCGTGACCGGGTAGGCAAATTCAGCCTGGCTGTCGCACAACCGCCCGGCCAGTTGCTGCCCCAGGCTGGTACACAATGCGATGCCGCGGCCATTGCAGCCCAGCGCCAAGGTCAGGCCCGGTGCCGGTTCGTGGACATGGGGCATGAAGTCCCGTGTGATTGCGATACGCCCGGCCCAGCGGTACTCAAATTCCAGCGGGCCCAATTGCGGAAAGAGCAGCGCCAGGGAGCGCTCCAGGTGGGCAAAATCGGCCGGTGACGTGGGGTCGTTGAACAGCCCGCGTCCGCCCATCAGTAAGCGCCCATGACTGTCTTTGCGAAAGTACAGCAGCAGCCGTTGTGCGGTGGACACGGTTTCCTGTCCCGGCAAGATGCTCTCTGCCGCACGCCCACGCAGCGGTTTGGTGGCGACGATAAAACTGTTCGCCGCGAGGATGCTCTGTGCCATGCCCGGCCATAGGTTGCCGCTGTAGCCATTGGTGGCCAGCACCACTTGATCGGCCATCACCTGCGCACCGCCAGCGGTCTGCAGTTGCCACCCCGGGCCCTGGCGCTGTAACCCTGTCACTGCACTGTGACCATGAATGCGAACACCCGCCGCCAACGCCGCGCCGACCAGCCCACGGGCATACGCCAGCGGCTGAATCGCCCCGGCGCGGCCATCCAGCCAGCCGCCGGCGAATGCCTCGCTGCCCATGCGCGATGCCACCGCCGCCGCATCCAGGCGCTGCACCGGCACGCCGCGCCGCGCCCATTGCTCGGCTCGCGCATGCAGGCCGGCCACGCCCTTTTGCGTGTACGACACCTGCATCCAGCCTTTGCGCACCGGCGCGCAATCAATGCCGTGCCTGTCGATCAACGTGAACACCAGGTCCGCCGAGTTCGACACTGTCGAGATCAACGGCTCGGCCTGCTCCGGCCCGTACATCTGCACCAGTTGCTCCGGGTCGTACTTGAGCGTCGGGTTGACCTGCCCGCCATTGCGTCCCGATGCGCCCCAGCCGGGCTCATTGGCTTCCAGCACGCACACGCTGACCCCGCGCTCGGCCAGATGCAGGGCTGTCGACAGGCCGGTATACCCCGCGCCGACAATCGCCACATCCACTTTCACCGACTCACCCAGCGCAGGCGTCGGCACCACGGAGGGCGCCGTCGCCGACCACAATGATTTCATGACAGGCTCCGCGTGTTGCCGGTGGGGTGCAGCACGCGCCGCAGGAAGTCCTGGGTACGTGCATGCTGTGGATCGCCCAGCACCTGCTCGGCCGGGCCGCTCTCGACGATGTAGCCGCCATGCAGGAAGCACACGCGGTCGGCCACTTCGCGGGCAAAGCCCATTTCGTGGGTGACCACGATCATGGTCATGCCTTCGTCGGCCAGGGTGCGCATTACCGCCAGGACATCGCCCACCAGTTCCGGGTCGAGGGCCGAGGTGGGTTCGTCGAACAGCATGGCTTCAGGTTTCATCGCCAGGGCGCGGGCGATGGCCACGCGTTGCTGCTGGCCGCCGGAGAGCTGTTCGGGGTAGGCGTCGGCCTTGGCGCTCAGGCCCACCTTGTCCAGCAACACCAGGGCCTCTTCGCGGGCCTGCTTGAGCGGTTCGCCTTTGACATACACCGGACCTTCCATCACGTTTTCCAGCACGGTGCGGTGGGGGAACAGGTTGAAGCGCTGAAACACCATGCCCATGCGGCTGCGCAGCGCGTGCACGGTTTTGCTGCCGCGTTGCACGGTTTCGCCGAACACGTTGATGTGGCCGCCATCGTAGGCTTCCAGCGCGTTGATGCAGCGCAGCAGGGTGGATTTGCCCGAGCCCGAGGGGCCGATCAGGCACACCACTTCGCCCTTGGCCACGTCGAGGTCAACGCCGTGCAGGACGCGGTGGCTGCCGTAATGTTTTTGCAACTGACGAATCTCGATCATGCTTTTTTCCTCCGCCCCAGGTGCTGCTCCATACGACGCAGGCCATACACCAGCGGCAGGCTCATCAGCAGGTAGAGCAGGGCGACCAGGGTGTAGACGGTCATGTTCTGGAAGGTCGACGAGGCGATCAGTTGGCCTTGGCGGGTCATCTCGGCGACGGTGATGGTGGACACCAGGGACGAATCCTTGAGCATCATCACCAGGGTGTTGCCGTAGGGCGGCAGGGCGATGCGAAATGCCTGGGGCAGGATCACCCGGCGCATCATCAGCGCCGAGCGCATGCCCAGGGCTTCGGCGGCTTCACGCTGGCCCTGTTCCACGGCAATGATGCCGGTGCGGAAGTTCTCGGCCTGGTATGCCGAGTAGGCGATGCCCATGCCGATCACCCCGGCGTAGAACGCCGTGAGGTGCACGCCCATGTCCGGTAGCACGAAGTAGATGTAGAACAGCTGCACGATGATCGGCAGGCCACGGATCACGTTGATGATGGTGCTGGCCACCCACGACAGCGTGCGAATCGGCGACAGCTTGAGCAGCGCCAGCACCAGGCCGATTGCACTGCTGAGCAGGAACGACAGCACGGTGATCTGGATCGTCACCCAGGCGCCCTGCAGCAGAATCGGCAGGAAGTCCCGGGCGTTTTGCAGGAACTCGGCCGGGTTCATGGGCGCACCTGGGTATCAAGTCCCCACTTCTTGAGGATGCTGTCCAGGGTACCGTCGGCCTTGATGCTGGCGATGGCGGTGTTCAGGCGCCCGAGAGTTTGCGCATCGCCTTTGCGTACCACCAGGCAGACTTCGCCGACGTTGGTGGGCTGGTAGTCGGGGGCGAGCTTCACGCCTTTGAACAGCTTCTGGCGAATCTGGTAGGCCACCACCGGCTGGTCGCCGACCGCCGCCTTGATGCGCCCCAGGGACAGGTCGCGGACCATCTCGCCGATGGAGTCGTAGGTGCGAATCTCCTTGAAGATCCCCAGCTTGTTCAGTTGGTCGTAGAACACCGTGCCGGCCTGTACGCCGACCACCTGATCCTTGAGCGGCGTGAGGTCGGGGTAGGCGGCGCTGTCGTCGGCATTGATGATCAGGCCCTCACCGTAGGCGTACACCGGGGCGCTGAAGTCGACGACCTTGGTGCGCTCTTCGGTCTTGAGCATGCCGGCGGAAATGAAGTCGAGCTTGCCGGAGGTGAGGGAGGGGATCAGCGCAGCGAAGTTGGTCTGTTCGATCTGGCTGGTGAAGCCGCCGGCCTTGCCCACGGCCTCGGCGACGTCGACCATCACGCCCTGGATGCTGTTGGTCTTGATATCGAGGAAGGTGAACGGCGACCCACTGGCGGTTGCACCGACTTTGTACGTGGACGCACTTTCTGCGTGCGCGGCGCTGACGCAGAGTGTGGCGCACACACCGAAGGCAAGGCGGCGAAACAAGGGCGAAAGACTGTTCATCGGGCTACTCCAGAAGGAAAACGGAAAGTCAGTACCGCGAGCGGTTACCGATGAAATCGCAAGCTCTGTGCCATTTCGATTCAAATAAATCGAATTACGTTATATAAAATCGACAAAATGAACCATTCGTATCGATATGCGATATTTAATGGTCTATTTTTGTGATTTGGAGTAGTAATATCGCCACGCCTGACCTACTTGACCGCGAGTCCGCCATGTCCGAAGAACGCAACAGTCTGCACAACCAATCCCTGGAAAAAGGCCTGTCGGTGCTCAAGGCATTCAGCGCCCAGCGCCGCAGCATGAGCCTTGCAGAGGTGGCCGAGGCCGCTGGCATGACCAAAAGCTCGGCCCAGCGCATGGTGTTTACCCTTGAAAGCCTGGGTTACCTTCGGAAACACTCCCGCACACGGCATTACCAACTCACCCCCCGGGTGCTGGAGTTGGGGTTCAGCTACCTGGATGCGCATTCATTGATCGAGGTGGCCAACCCGTTTCTGTCGGAACTGACCCGGCTGACCGGCGAGACCTCGTGCCTGACCGAGCCGGCGGGCTACGACATGACCTATATCGCGCGCTTTGTCAGCGCGGGTTTTGTACCGGTGCATATGCCGATCGGCTCGCGGGTGCCGATGTACTGTACGGCGTCGGGGAGGGCGTATCTGAGTGCATTGCCGCAAGAGGAGGCGTTGGCGCTGATCGAGCACAGCCAGCGGGTGGCACACACCAGCCAGACGTTGACGGACGTGGCGGGCATTCTGGAATCGTTGCAGCAGGTGCGCGAGCAGGGCTATGCGGTGAATGCCCAGGAGCTGTTCCTCGGCGACATGACCATCGGCGCGCCGGTGCTGGGCGCCAATGGCCGGCCGGTGGCGGCGGTGCATGTGGTGGCGCCCACCAGTCGGTGGAGCAGGGCGGATGCGGAGAAGCAGTTGGCGCCGGCGTTGTTGCAGTGTTCAAGGGCGTTGAGCAATTCGGCGCGCAACCTGGAGTAACCCGCTCTCAAGAACACAGCAAATCCAATGTGGGAGCGGGCTTGCTCGCGAATGCGGTGTATCAGTCGCCAGATGCAGTGACTGGCACACCGCATTCGCGAGCAAGCCCGCTCCCACATTTTGATCTTCATCATTCTTTGAGATTGGTGTGAGCCCCAACAAAAAATGCGCCCCTTCGGGCGCATTTTTTTGTTCGGTCAACTATCGCCTATCAGGCAATCGCATCCCAGGCACGGTCGCCGTTCTCGTCTTTGATCCGAGTCGGCAACCCCATCACGTCCAGCGCCTTCAGGAACGGCTCAGCCGGCAGTTCCTCGACGTTGGCCATGTGTTTCACATCCCACTCGCCCCGGGCGACCAGCAGCGCGGCGGCTACCGGTGGAACGCCTGCGGTGTAGGAGATGCCCTGGCTGTCGGTCTCGGCGAAGGCTTCTTCGTGATCCGCCACGTTGTAGATGAACATCTCACGCGGCTGGCCATCCTTGGTGCCTTTGACCAGGTCGCCGATGCAGGTCTTGCCGGTGTAGCCCGGGGCCAGGGAAGACGGGTCAGGCAGCACGGCCTTGACCACTTTCAACGGCACCACTTCCAGGCCTTCGGCGGTGGTGACCGGCTTCTCGGAGAGCAGGCCGAGGTTTTTCAGCACGGTGAACACGTTGATGTAGTGTTCGCCGAAGCTCATCCAGAAACGCACGTTGGGCACGTCGAGGTTTTTCGACAGCGAGTGCACTTCATCGTGGCCGGTGAGGTAGAGGTTCTGCGAACCCACGACCGGCAGGTCGTCGGTGCGTTTGACTTCGAACATGGTGTTGCTGGTCCACTGGCTGTTCTGCCAGCTCCACACCTGCCCGGTGAATTCGCGGAAGTTGATTTCCGGATCGAAATTGGTGGCGAAGTATTTGCCATGGGAGCCGGCATTGACGTCGAGGATGTCGATCGAATCAATGCGGTCGAAATGCTGTTGCTGCGCCAGCGCGGCATACGCGTTGACGACACCCGGGTCGAAGCCCACGCCAAGGATGGCGGTGATGTTCTTCTGTTTGCACTCTTCCAGGTGGTTCCATTCGTAGTTGCCGTACCACGGCGGGGTCTCGCAGACCTTGCCCGGCTCTTCGTGGATGGCGGTGTCGAGGTACGCAACGCCCGTGTCGATGCAGGCACGCAGTACCGACATGTTGAGGAACGCGGAACCCACGTTGATGACGATCTGGGATTCGGTCTCGCGGATCAGGGCCTTGGTCGCTTCCACGTCCAGGGCGTTCAGCGCGAAGGCCTGGATGTCGGCGGGTACCTTGAGGCTACCCTTGGCCTTGACGCTGTCGATGATGGCCTGGCATTTGGAGATGTTGCGCGACGCGATAGCAATACGACCGAGTTCGTCGTTGTGCTGCGCGCACTTGTGGGCCACCACCTTGGCGACACCTCCTGCACCAATGATAAGAACGTTCTTTTTCAATTGCTTTATCTCTCCTTTATCCGCCAGCTTACGAAAGGCTGGACAGGTAGTCGTCGTAACCAAATTCACGAACCACTTCGACTGTACCGTCGAGTTGTTTCACTACGATGGACGGCATTTTCAGGCCGTTGAACCAATTTTTCTTGACCATGGTGTAGCCCGCGGTGTCGATGAACGACAGCCGATCGCCGATGGCCAGCGGACGATCAAATTGATACTCGCCGAAGATGTCCCCGGCCAGGCAGGATTTGCCGCACACCATGTAGGTGTGTTCGCCCTCGCTCGGCGCCAGCTTGGCGTTGAGGCGATAGATCAGCAGGTCCAGCAGGTGGGCTTCGATGGAGCTGTCGACGACGGCGAGGTTTTTGCCGTTGTAGAGGGTGTCGAGCACGGTGACTTCCAGGGAGGCGCTGTTGGTGATCGCCGCTTCGCCGGGTTCCAGGTAGACCTGCACGTCGTACTTCTGCGAGAACGCCTTGAGGCGCTGGCAGAAGGCGTCGATGGCATAGCCTTCACCGGTGAAGTGGATGCCGCCGCCGAGGCTGACCCAGTTGACCTTGTGCAGCAGCGCGCCGAAGCGTTCTTCGATGGTGTTCAGCATCTGGTCGAACAGGTTGAAGTCGCCGTTCTCGCAGTTGTTGTGGAACATGAAGCCGGAGATCTGCTCGATCACGCCTTCAATCTTCACCGGGTCCCATTCGCCCAGGCGGCTGAACGGACGCGCCGGGTCGGCCAGCAGGTAGTCGGAGCTGCTCACCTGCGGGTTGACGCGCAGGCCGCGGGTCTTGCCTTCGCTGCGCTCGGCAAAACGCTGCAGCTGGCTGATGGAGTTGAAGATGATCTTGTCGCAGTTATCGAGCATCTCTTCGATTTCATCGTCGGCCCAGGCCACGCTGTAGGCGTGCGCCTCACCTTCGAACTTCTGGCGGCCGAGCTTCAACTCGTACAGCGACGACGAGGTGGTGCCGTCCATGTATTCCTGCATCAGGTCGAACACCGACCAGGTGGCAAAGCACTTGAGCGCCAGCAGGGCCTTGGCGCCGGACTGCTCGCGCACGTAAGCAATCTTCTGCATGTTGACCAGAAGCTTCTGTTTATCGATGAGGTAGTACGGCGTTTTGATCATTTTTGAGAGCCTGCGGCGGTGCCTGCCAAAAAAGGACACGCATTGTGCCCGCACTTGGATCGAATCGAAAGGTTAGTGGGCGGATTTTGCTGCGCCAGCTTTACGATCCTAACCACTGAGTATGACTATCTATGCATCTACACCGCTCTAATGTGGGAGGGGGCTTGCCCCCGATAGCGGTGTATCAGCCAGCCTATTCTTTATTGACCCTCTGCTATCGGCGGCGAGCCCCCTCCCACATTTGGCCCCAGGTACCTCTGCTGCACTGCCATCAAACCGTCATCTGCCCACCACCTTCCTGCCACATTCCGCCGTTACTGTCCTCGCCAATGAGATCGATCTCAAGCGAGTGACCATGACTGATTTGAAAGACGTCGCGCGATTGGCCGGCGTATCCCGCGCGACCGCCGCCCGCACTTTTGCCTCCCCCGACCAGGTGCGCCCGGCGACCCGTGAGCAGGTGTTCGCCGCCGCCCGTGAGTTGGGTTTTCGGCCCAACCTGCTCGGCCGCCAATTGCGCCTGCAAACCACCCAGTTGATCGGCGTGGTGGTGCCCAATCTGCTCAACCCGGTATTCGCCGAACAGTTCCAGGCCATGGAGCGTGCCGCACGCTTGCGTGGCTACAGCCTGGTGCTGGCGACCACCGACTACAGCAGCGAACGCGAGTGCATCGTAGTGGAAGAACTGCTGCGCCAGCGCGTCGATGGCCTGGTGCTGACGGTCACCGATGCCGAAAGCAACAGCGTGCTCAGCAGCCTGAATACCGAACGAACGCCGTTCGTGCTGGCCTATCACCAACCGAGCAACCCCAACTACAGCGCCGTGTCGGTGGACAACCGCGCCGGCATGGCCTTGGCCACGCGCTACCTGCTGGAGGCCGGTCATCGACGCATCAGCATGGTCGCCGGCCCCGCCTTGCAGTCCGACCGCGCACGCCTGCGCTATGCCGGTTACTGCGACGCGATGAAGGCATACGGTCTCAAAAGCCGCGCGGTGATCGAAATGCCCGCCCATACCCAGGCCGAATTCGCTGCCATCCAGCCGTACCTCAACGGCCCCGACGCCCCCAGCGCCCTGGTGTGTTCCAACGATTTCCTCGCGATCAGCCTGATCGCCGAGCTGCGCCGCAACGCCTGGAATGTGCCCGGGCAACTGTCGGTGATGGGCTTTGACGGCATCGCCCTCGGCACCCAGATGCACCCGACCCTGTGCAGCGTGGTGCAGCCCATCGCGCTGCTGGCCAGCACGGTGATTGACCAACTGCTGGCGCAGATCGCCGGCAACGATCCCATTTCCCATTGCCTGCCTTGCCATATCCGGCCGGGCGAAAGTACCCAACCCTTTGAGGAGTCCCTTGATGCGCGCATTCAGTAAAACCCTGGCCGCCGTGCTGCTCTGCGGCGTGGCCAGCCTGGCCCAGGCCGCCGAAACGGCTATTTGCTACAACTGCCCGCCGGACTGGGCCGACTGGGGCACCCAGCTCAAGGCCATCGCTGCCGACACGGGGGTGCAGGTGCCGCTGGACAACAAGAACTCCGGCCAGTCCCTGGCGCAACTGGTGGCCGAAAAGGCCGCGCCCGTCGCCGACGTGGTCTACTACGGCGTGACCTTCGGCTTGCAGGCGCAAAAGGCCGGCGTGGTCGAGGGTTACAAGCCCAAGGGCTGGGAACAGATCCCCGCCGGGTTGAAAGACCCCGCCGGCCAGTGGTTTGCGATCCACTCCGGCACCCTGGGCATCATGGTCAACGTCGATGCATTGGGCGGCCTGCCGGTGCCGCAAAGCTGGGCCGACCTGCTCAAGCCGCAATACAAAGGCATGGTCGGCTACCTGGACCCGTCCAGCGCCTTCGTCGGCTACGTCTCTGCCGTGGCGATCAACCGCGCAATGGGCGGCGACCTGGACAACTTCGCCCCGGCCATCGACTACTTCCAGAAGCTGGCGAAAAACGCCCCCATCGTGCCCAAGCAGACCGCCTATGCGCGGGTGCTGTCCGGCGAGTTGCCGATCCTGGTGGACTACGATTTCAACGCCTACCGCGCCCGCTACAAAGACAACGCCAACGTCGCCTTCGTGATCCCCAAGGAAGGCAGCATCAGCGTGCCTTATGTGATGAGCCTGGTGGCCAACGCGCCGCACCGCGCCAATGGCGAGAAGGTGCTGGACTTCGTGCTGTCGGACCAAGGCCAGGCACTCTGGGCCAAGGCTTACTTGCGCCCGGTACGTCCGGTGACCATGCCGGCCGACGTCGCCGCGCAGTTCCTGCCCGACAGCGATTACGCCCGCGCCGGTGTGGTGGACTATCAGAAAATGGCCGCTGTGCAGGAAGCCTTCGCCGCCCGTTACCTGAACGAGGTCAAGTAAGTGGCTGCATCGGCAAAACAAGCGGCCTGGGCGCTGGCCCCGGCCTTTGCGGTGCTGTTCGCGTTCTGGCTGTTGCCGCTGGCGCACTTGATGCTGCTCGGCGCCGACAGCCGCGACAGCCACGGCAGCGGCTATTGGCAGGTGCTCAGCAGCGCGCAGTACCTGGGCAGCCTGGCGCAGACCTGCGTGCTGGCGATCGTGGTGACGTTCACCGCGTTGTTGATCGGTGGCATCAGCGGCGTATTCCTCGCGCGCCAGCAGTTTTTCGGGCGCTCGGCGTTGGTGGCGTTGCTCACGTTTCCCCTGGCGTTTCCCGGGGTGGTGGTGGGCTTCCTGGTGATCCTGCTGGCCGGGCGCCAGGGGCTGCTGGCGTCCCTGGGCCTGCAATTGGCCGGTGAGCGCTGGATCTTTGCCTACTCCCTGGCCGGGCTGTTTGTCGGCTACCTGTACTTCTCGATTCCGCGGGTGATCCTCACGGTGATGGCCGCGTGCGAAAGCCTCGACCGCAGCCTGGAAGAAGCCGCGCACTCGCTGGGAGCAGGGCACTGGCGGGTGGTCTGCGACGTGATCGTGCCGGGCCTGGCGCCGGCGTTGGCGTCCTGCGGCGCGATCTGCTTCGCCACGTCCATGGGCGCCTTCGGCACTGCGTTCACCTTGGGCACGCGCCTGAATGTGACCCCGGTGGCGATCTACAACGTGTTCACCAACTACGCCAACTTTGTCGTCGCCGCCGCGTTGTCGGTGGTGCTCGGCGCGGTGACCTGGGCGGTGCTGTTGCTCACGCGACGCCTGGTGAAAAATGCGGGGACGGTCTTGTGAAACGCTCATCGCTGTTTGTGATGCAACTGCTGTTCACCTTGCTGGTGTGCGCGTTCATGTTGGTGCCGGTGCTGATGTCGTTGCTGGCCGGGTTGACGCGCAATTTCTTCGTCGGCCTGTCCAGCGGCCTGACCTTCGACTGGTTGATCCAGGTGTGGCAGGCCTATTCGCCCACCGTATGGCTGTCCTTGCAATTGGCCCTGGCGTGCGCGGTGTGTGTCTGCGTGATCGGCGTGCCGGCGGCGTATGCGCTGGTGCGCATGAACAACCGCTTCAGCCGTGCCTTCGAAGAGCTGATGGTGCTGCCCGTGGCGATGCCGGGGCTGGCCAGTGCGCTGGCGTTGCTGCTCACCTATGGCCAGTTCGGCACGTTTCGCAGCAGCTGGTTGTTCATCCTGGTCGGCCATGTGTTGTTCACCTTGCCGTTCCTGGTACGTCCGGTGATGGCGGTGATGCAACGCCAGCAACTGCCAGTGCTGGAAGAGGCGGCGGCCAGCCTGGGCGTCGGGCCGGTCAAGCGCTTTTTCAGCGTGGTGGTGCCCAACTGCCGGGCGGGGATTCTGGCCGGCGTGCTGATGGTGGTGACCTTGTCGTTGGGCGAATTCAACCTGACCTGGATGCTCCACACGCCGATGACCAAGACATTGCCCGTGGGCCTGGCCGACAGCTACGCCTCGGCGCGCCTGGAAATCGCCAGCGCCTACACCCTTATCTTTTTGCTGATGATCGTGCCGCTGCTGATTGCGTTACAGGCCATCAGCGCTCGTTTGTCCCGTGGAGAGCGTCGATGATCGCTATCACTATCCGCCTGCAAGGCTGTCGCAAGGCATTCGCCGACGGCACCGTGGCTGTGCATGACCTGAACCTGACCGTCGAAGGCGGTGAAACCCTGGCGATCCTCGGCCCGTCCGGCTGCGGCAAGACCACCACCTTGCGCCTGATTGCCGGCCTGGAACGCCCGGATGTGGGCCAGGTTTTTTTCGGCAGCGACGACGTCACCCGCCTGCCCATCGAGCGCCGCGACGTGGGCATGGTGTTCCAGAACTACGCGCTGTTTCCCAACCTCGATGTGGCCGGCAATATCGTCTACGGCTTGAAGATTCGCGGCATGGCAGCTCTGGAGCGCAACAAGCGCTGCGAGGAACTGCTGGAACTGGTGGGCCTGCAACAGCATGGCAAGCGCAGCATCCACGAATTGTCCGGTGGTCAACGTCAACGGGTGGCCCTGGCCCGTGCCCTGGCGCCGCGCCCTAAAGTGCTGTTGCTGGATGAACCGCTGGCGGCCCTGGATGCGCAATTGCGCGAGCGCCTGCGCAGCGAGCTGAATGAACTGCTGCGCGGCCTCGGTATCACCTCGGTATTTGTCACCCACGACCAGGGCGAAGCCATGGCCCTGGGCGATCGTATCCTGGTGATGGAGCACGGCCGCGTCGCGCAACTGGCCAGCCCACGGGAGATCTACCAAACGCCGGCGAATGCGTTCGTCGCCGGTTTTGTCGGCAACCTCAACGCCTTTGCCGTCACCTCGCGAACAACCCATGGCCTGGAAGTCTGCGGCGGCGAGTTGCCGTGGCAGGCCGCCGACGTGCCCAGCACGGTGTACTGCCGCCCCGAACACCTGCGGGTGATGGAGAGCGAAGGGCACTTGCACGGCCATCTAGTGGCGCAGTTTTTCCAGGGCGCCCAAAGCCGCCTGCTGGTGGACGTGGGCGGCCCGCAACCGCTGCTGGTGGACAGCAGCGACAACCACCTGTACGCCGTCGGCGCGCCGATTGCCCTGGCGATTGCGCCGCACATGTTGTTCACCCTGAATGCGTGAGAGTTTGCTTGTGAATCGTCCGTTTCTTGTTGCGCAAATCAGCGACCTGCACCTTAAAGCCGGCCAGCGCCTGACGTATGGGGTGGTGGATACCCTGGGCGCGCTGCGCCGTGCCGTCGACCATTTGAACGCCAGCCACCCACGGCCCGATATTGTGGTGATCAGCGGTGACCTGGTGGACTTCGGCCGCGCCGATGAATACGCCGTGCTGCACCCCGAACTCGCGCGCCTGCACATGCCGTGCTACCTGGTGCCCGGCAACCACGACACACGCGGGCCGTTGCTCGAGGCATTCCGTGATCACGCCTACTTGCCTTTGTCGGCAGAGGGGCCGTTGGACTGGGTGGTGGACGAGCATCCGCTGCGTTTGATCGGCCTGGACTCGACTATCCCGGGTGGGCACGGCGGCCAGCTGCTGGACAGCCAATTGCACTGGTTGGACGCGCAACTGGCACGACGCCCGGACGCGCCGACGTTGCTGATCCTGCACCATCCACCGTTTATCAGCGGCATCGGCCATATGGACCGCGAACCCTTTATCAACACTGCGGCGCTGGAAGCGGTTGTGTCTCGCCACTCGCAAGTGGAACGCCTGCTGTGCGGGCACCTGCACCGACCGATGCAACGACGCTTTGGCGGCAGCCTGAGTTGTGTGTGCCCCGGTACTTCCCATCAGATTGTGCTGGACCTGCAGGACGCCGCGCCCGCGCATTTCAACCTGGAACCGGCGGGGTATCTGTTGCATCGCTGGGATGCGCAACAGGGCCTGATCAGCCACAACGGCGTGTTCGGGGATTACCCGGGGCCGTACCCGTTTTATGACGCTCATGGATTGATTGACTGAGGTTTACGGAGGTTTCACTTCACTCAACTCGCTAACAACTAAGCAACTGAATAACCGTTAACGCCCCGGCCAACGTCACGTTTGGCCGACGGCATCCTGCTGCCCATTTTTTGCGCCCGGAACCTGGATTCCGCGCCGGAGTTCGTCCTGATGAAAGCCACGTTGAATGTATTAAGTGTATTGACCGGCGGCCTGGGCATTGCCCTGAGCCCCTTGGCGTCCGCTGACTTTTTGAGCGACAGCAAAGCCAACTTGAGCATGCGTAACTTTTACTTCAATAACGACAACCGCGACGGCACGGCGGCACCGTCGAAGACCGAAGAGTGGGGCCAGGCCTTTATCCTCAACTACCAGTCGGGCTTTACCGACGGCACCGTCGGCTTTGGCCTGGACGCCATCGGCATGCTCGGCGTGACCCTCGACAGCAGCGCCGCGCGCCATGTCGGCAGCTCGATGATCCCCACCGAAGACGGCAAGGCCACGGATAACTGGGCCCGTGGTGGCGCGACGGCCAAGGCACGCTTTGCCAAGACCGAAGCGCGCTACGGCTACCTGCGCCCGAACCTGCCGATCCTGGTGAGCAACGACGGCCGCCTGTTGCCGCAGTCGTTCGAAGGCGGGCAGGTCACCAGCAAGGACATCGACAACCTGACCCTGGTCGGCGGCCAGCTTGAGCACACCACCGGTCGCGGTTCCAGCGACCGCAGTGGCCTGGCAGCGGCGGGCGGTACCCAGGAAAGCAATAAATTTACCTACGCCGGTGCGGACTACCAGCTGACCAAGGACCTGATGGTCCAGTACTACTACGCCAACCTCGAAGACTATTACCAACAACACTTCGCCGGGTTGATCCACGTATTGCCGTTGGGCGAATACGGCTCATTGAAAACCGACCTGCGCTACTTCAAGACCAGCTCCGACGGTAAAAACAGCAGCGCCGCCGGCCGTGCCGAAGGCTATAAGCTGGGCGGCTATACCAAGAACGGTAACGGTGAAATCGACAACAACACCTGGAGCGCCGCGTTCATCTACTCCCTGGGCCCGCACGCGATCACTGCCGGTTACCAGCAAGTCTCGGACGACAGCAACTTCGCCCAACTCAACCAGGGCGGCCTGGTGAACAAAGGCGAGGGCGGTGCCAGCCTGTACCTCTACACCGACCGTACCGTACAGACCTTCATCCAGGCCGGCGAACGCACCGCCTTTGCCCAGTACGCCTACGACTTCGCATCGCTGGGTGTGCCCGGGCTGAAGGCCTCGGTCATGTACCTCAAGGGCGACCACATCCTCACCACCAGCGGCAACGACGCCAGCGAGTGGGAGCGGGATATCTCGTTGGATTACGTGGTGCAGAGCGGCACATTCAAGAACGTCGGGTTCGGCTGGCGGAACGGCGTGTCACGCAGTGAAGTGGCGCGGGATCAGGACCAGAATCGGGTGTTTGTGAGTTATTCGATTCCGTTGATGTAGTACCGCTGAGCCCCTCATCTTTGTAGGAGCGAGCTTGCTCGCGAAAAACGTCAACGATAACGCGCCTGTTCAGAATGCCAGCGGTGTCCTTGGGTTCTTCGCGAGCAAGCTCGCTCCTACAGGGGGGGCGTGCTCACGCCACCCGATTCCTGCCCGCGCCCTTGGCCTCATACAAGCGCATGTCCGCGCGCTTGAGCAATGCCAGGGAGTCGCGGTCAGATGGCTCTGCCACGCCCACGCCGATACTCACCGTGACCTTGCCCACGATCGGGAACTTCGCGGCCGCCACGGCCACACGGATCTTTTCGGCAACCACGTCAGGGCTGTCCGGCGCTTCGACTTCCGGCAGCAGCACGGCGAATTCTTCTCCGCCATAACGGGCAACGAAGTCGGTGGCGCGCGTGGTGTTTTCTATCAGGGCTGCCAGTTGGCACAGCACATCGTCACCGATGGCATGCCCGTAGGTGTCGTTGACGCGCTTGAAATAGTCGGCGTCGATCAGCAGCAGGGCGAAGGTGCGACCGGTACGTTGGAACAGCAGGCTGTTTTCGGCGAGTTTTTCGTCGAAGCGGCGCCGGTTGAACACCCCGGTGAGGGCGTCGTGGGTGGCCAGCTTGAGCAGGTCGGCGTTGGCCTGGGTGAGGTCGGCGGTGCGTTGCGCCACGGTGGCTTCCAGGGAGGCGTTGGCGTCTTGCAGTTCACGTTCCTTGGCAAGCAGCGATTGCGTCATGCCGGTGAGCGATTGCCCCAGTTGGGCAATCTCCAGCACCGGGTGTTCCTGGGGAAAGACCGCGCCGGGCTGATGGTCCTGCACCTGTTTGGCGGACTTGGCCAGGCGTTCGATGGGACGGCTGAGGGAGGAGGCGAGGTAATACGCGGCCACGATAAAGATGATCGCTGCGAGCAGGCCGAGCACCAGTAATTTGTACAGCAGGCTGCGCGCCGGTTGCAGGGCTACGTCCAACGGCTGGCGCACCATGATGTACCAGCTCACCCGCGCGTTGGACGGGCTGGGGACGGCGACCGAGGCGGTGACGTAGCCGTTGTCGGTGAACCAGCCGGTTGGCGTGACCAGCTTGTCTTTAGGCATTTGCTCACCGGCGAGGGCTTCGGGGTAAAGCACCTTGCCATCGAAGTCGACAATCAAGGCCTCGATATCGGGGAGGGCGTCTTTTTGCGTCACGGCGGACGCGACGATCTGCGTCACCCAGCGCCAGTGGGCATGGGCGCCCAGCACGCCGATCGTCTCGCCACGGGCATTGTGAATCGGCGCGGCAAAGTCGATAAAGCGCAGCGGCTCGCCATTCGCCGCGCCTGGCAGCAGTTTGGCCAGCAACACCGCCTCGTGGGGATCGCCGGTGTACTCGCCGCGCAGGCCGGCCTGGAACCAGGGGCGTTGCTGCACCGATTGGTTGACCAGCAGCCCATTGACCGCCTGGCGCACACGCCCGTCGGCGTCGGCAACCCCCATCCACGCGTACTCGGCGCGCGATTGGGTGCGCAGTTCCATCAAGGCCAGGATGTCCGGCGCATCCAGGTCGCCACGGCGAAACAGCGGGGCCTTGCTGAGCAAGGACACTTCCAACTGCCGTTCGCGCAATTGCACGGCCAGCAGCGCCGCCGTCGAGCGCGCAGTGCTCAACAGCGTATTGGCACTGGCCTGTTTCATCTGCTCGGTGGCGATATGCCCCACATAGAAACCCACGCTCAACAAAATGAGCAGCGACAACCCGGCAAACCACAGGGTGAGGTGACTACGCAGGCTGGCTTTGATCATGGGTGCTCATTTGAATGGTTGTTTGGGGCCATGGTATGCGTAATAGAGGAGACGCGACCAGCAATGGGTTGATCTATTCACTGCCGGCAACATGAGCAGATCTTGTGATCATCTGGAATAAAATGAGTTTGTCTCACTATGCTCGTGTGCCGACAATGGCTGCCATTGAATACCTACAGTGGAGTTGTAAGTCATGGCAGTCGCTCATTCCCTCGGATTTCCGCGCATTGGACGCGATCGTGAACTGAAAAAAGCGCAGGAAGCGTTCTGGAGGGGCGAGTTGGACGAAGCTGGCTTGCGTGCCGTCGGCCGCGAACTGCGCAAGGCCCATTGGGACCTGCAAAAGCAGGCCGGTATCGAGCTGCTGCCCGCCGGTGATTTCGCCTGGTACGACCAGGTGCTGACCCACTCGCTGATGTTCGGTGTGATCCCCGAGCGTTTTCGCCCGGCCGATGGCAAGGCCACCCTCGACACCCTGTTCGGCATGGCCCGTGGCGTCAGCGACAGCTGCTGCGGCGGTGCCCATGCCCAGGAAATGACCAAGTGGTTCGATACCAACTACCACTACCTGGTGCCTGAATTCAGTGCCGACCAGCAATTCCACCTGGGGTGGGAGCAGTTGTTCGAAGAAGTTAAGGAAGCCCTCGACCTGGGTCACACCGTCAAGCCGGTGGTGATCGGCCCGCTGACCTACCTGTGGCTGGGCAAGGCCAAGGGTGGTGACTTCGACAAGCTCGACCTGCTTGAGCGCCTGCTGCCGTTGTACGGCCAGATCTTCCAGCGCCTGGCCGACCTCGGCGTGGAATGGGTGCAGATCGACGAGCCGATCCTGGTCCTCGACCTGCCGCAGGAATGGAAGAACGCGTTCGAGCGTGCCTACAACCTGATCCAGCGTGACCCGCTGAAAAAGCTGGTGGCGACCTACTTCGGCGGCCTGGAAGAGAACCTCGGCCTTGCCGCGAACCTGCCGGTGGATGGCCTGCACATCGACCTGGTGCGCGCGCCGGAGCAGTATCCGACCATCCTCGACCGCCTGCCGGCTTATAAAGTGCTGTCCCTGGGCGTGGTCAACGGCCGTAACGTCTGGCGTTGCGACCTGGAAAACGCCCTGGCCACCTTGCAGCACGCCCATGAAAAACTCGGTGATCGCCTGTGGGTGGCGCCATCCTGCTCGCTGCTGCACAGCCCGGTGGACCTGGGCCGTGAAGACCAGTTGGATGCGGAGCTGAAAAGCTGGCTGGCGTTCGCTGTGCAGAAGTGCGCCGAAGTGGCGGTGCTGGCGCAAGCCGTCAACCAGCCTGAAGCGCCCAACGTCCTCGCTGCCCTGGCCGAAAGCCGCGCCGTGCAGGCTGCCCGCGCTGCCTCGCCGCGTATCCACAAGCCTGCGGTACAGGCGCGTGTGGCAGCGATTACCCGCCAGGACAGCCAGCGCCAGTCGCCGTTTACCCAGCGCATCGAGAAACAACGTGCGGGCCTTAACCTGCCGCTGTTCCCGACCACCACCATCGGTTCGTTCCCGCAGACCGCGTCGATCCGCCTGGCGCGCCAGTCGTACAAGGCTGGAAAGTTGAGCGAAGCCGAATACGTCGAAGCCATGCACAGCGAGATTCGTCACGCCGTCGAGGTGCAGGAAAACCTCGGCCTGGACGTGCTGGTGCACGGTGAAGCCGAGCGTAACGACATGGTCGAGTACTTCGCCGAGCAACTGGATGGCTATGTATTTACCCGCTTCGGCTGGGTGCAGAGCTACGGTTCGCGTTGCGTGAAACCGGCGGTGATCTTCGGCGACCTGAGCCGCCCGAAGGCGATGACGGTGGAGTGGATCCGCTATGCCCAGGGCCTGACCGGCAAGGTGATGAAGGGCATGCTGACCGGCCCTGTGACCATGCTGATGTGGTCGTTCCCGCGCGAAGACGTGAGCCGCGAAGTGCAGGCCCGCCAACTGGCCCTGGCGATTCGCGACGAAGTGGTCGACCTGGAAGCCGCCGGCATCCAGATCGTGCAGATTGACGAAGCCGCGTTCCGCGAAGGCTTGCCGTTGCGCCAGGCGCACTGGCAGCACTACCTGGACTGGGCCACCGAAGTGTTCCGCCTGTGCGCCTCGGGCGTGCGGGATGAAACCCAGATCCATACGCACATGTGCTACAGCGAGTTCAACGATGTGATCGAGTCCATCGCGGCCATGGATGCCGACGTGATCACCATCGAGACCTCACGCTCTGACATGGAACTGCTGGACGCGTTCGAAGCTTTCGCGTACCCCAATGACATTGGCCCAGGCGTCTACGATATCCACTCTCCACGGGTACCGGATGCCTCGGAAATGGCCAACCTTCTGCGCAAGGCTGCAAAGCGGATTCCTGCCCAGCGCCTGTGGGTGAACCCGGATTGCGGGTTGAAGACGCGGGGGTGGCCGGAGACGGAGGCGGCGTTGATTCATATGGTCACCGCAGCTCGCCAGCTACGGGCTGAGTTGGCTTGATATCGTAAAAAATGTGGGAGGGGGCTTGCCCCCGATAGCCATGGGTATCTACACAACTGTTCAGCCTCTGACAAATCTCCCTGTGGTGAGCGGGCTTGTCCCGCGTTGGGCTGCGCAGCAGCCCCAGTAAAGCAGAATGCGGTGTATCAGAAACTCCATAGCGGCTGTTTTGGGGCCGCTACGCGGCCCAACGCGGGACAAGCCCGCTCGCCACAGGGGAACTCGCCAGTCTCTGAAAATTGTGTAGATACCTATGCCACGATGAGTATGGGCGAGCTCCCACATTTGGATCCGTGTCAGGTCAGAGGTATTTGAGCCAGGCCAGGTCGCGGCGGCGGGCCTTGAGCCCGGCGAACCAGCGCACCGGCGGGTAGAGCGCCAGGGGTAATACCAGCGCCATCAGCCACACCGCACCGATACTCTCGAAGCCAAAGTAGTTGCCCTGGTTCAGGCCAAGCAGCGCCACACAGGCGACATACAGCACTTTCAGCACATACAGGTGCAGCAGGTAAAAGAACATCGGTACGGACCCAAACACCGCCAACACGCCGATCCAGCGTCGATGCCCCGCGCGTTCAAACGCCAGCAACAGCAACAACCCAATTCCCAGCGTCAATGCCAGGAACAACAGCGAAGGCGGGTACTTGGTGACGTTGAAAAAACTCATCAGCGTCTGTACGCCGCTGTCATACGCCTGCCAGGGCTTTTCGCCATAGCCATTGAGCGCACGCAACAGCACAAAACCCGCCAATGCACTCACACCGCCGAGCAGCAAAAACCGCTGGCGCACGGCAGGCAGCGTGGCATTGGCAAACCACGGGCCCAGGCCGTAACCGAGGGCAATCACGCCGATCCACGGCAGCACCGGGTAAGTCGTGCGCAGGCGCAGGGTGTCAGACACGTCAATCCAACTGCGTTCATGCAGGATCGTCCACGGAATATGCAGCGCCGAGCCTGGATCGAAATGCAGCCCATCCAGCAGGTTGTGCCCGCCGATGATCACCAGCGCCAGCACGATCAACAGCGGGCGCGGCAACCACACCAGGGCGGCGAGGGCGAGCATGCTGATGCCAATCGCCCAGATCACCTGCAGATAGATCACGCTGGGCGGCAACTGGAAGGTCCAGGCGAAGTTGACCAGGGTGAACTCCAGCACCACCAGGAACAACCCGCGCTTGAACAGGAACGCCGACACATCGCGGCGGCCCTGGTATTTCTGGCCGTATAAAAACGCGGATAACCCCGTGAGCAACACAAACACCGGCGCGCACAGGTGGGCGAGGGTGCGGCTGATAAACAACGCGGGCTCGGTACTGTCGATGCTCATCGGGTCGCTGACCTGGCGATGCAGCAGGAAGGTCTCGCGTACGTGGTCGAGCAGCATGAACAGGATCACCAGGCCGCGCAGGGCGTCGATGGAGAGCAGGCGTTGGCGCAGGGGAACGGCATCGGTCATGGGCGGGATCACAGGGCAGGGCGGAAAATTGGCGTTATCCTATAACATTAATCGACGCGTTGCCCTCCATTGATCTCGCTTCTGATACCTTCAGTGAACTCACACCCGGAGACCCTGAGCATGAGCACCCCTCAAACCGTCATCGACTTCTGGCAGCACGCCGGCCCCAAGCGCTGGTTCGCCAAGGACGATGGGTTCGACGCCACCTTCCGCGATACCTTCCACGCCACCCACCTGCAAGCCGCCCGGCGTGAGCTGGAAAGCTGGCTGGATTCGGCCGAAGGCGCCTTGGCCTTGCTGATCCTGCTCGACCAATACCCACGCAATGCCTTTCGCGGCACCGCGCACATGTTCGCCACCGACCCGCTCGCGCGCCTGTATGCCCAGCGCATGGTGGACGCCGGGCTCGACCAGCAGGTGGAGCCGGCATTGCGCGCGTTCTGTTATTTGCCGTTCGAACACTCGGAAGACCCAAAAGACCAGCAACGCTCCCTGGCCCTCAACCAGCAACTGGATGCCAACACTTACCGCTGGGCCAAGGAGCACGCGCAGATCATCGAGCGCTTCGGGCGCTTTCCCCATCGCAATGCGGTGCTGGTCAGGGTCACCACGGATGAAGAGCGCGCCTTTCTGGACAAGGGCGGGTTTGCCGGTTAACCCGCTATTCCGCCCGGGAATGCCCCTATAAAAACCGCGCATTGTCTTTCTCGGCGCGCATCTCGTAGCGTAGGGCTTCACCCAAGGAGCCCCGTTATGAACCAGCCCCCGTTGCGCCTCTACGTTGATTCGCTCTACACCAGCCCGTACGCGATGTCGGTGTTCGTCACCCTGCGGGAAAAAGGCCTGGCCTTCGACCTGGTCACCCTGGACCTGGACACCGCGCAGAACCAGACGGCCGACTTTGCCCAGCTATCCGTGACCCAGCGCGTGCCGACCCTGTTGGAAGGCGATTTTGCCTTGTCGGAATCCTCCGCGATTACCGAATACCTGGACCAGGCCTACCCCGAGACCAGCGTGTATCCGGCCGATCCCAAACAGCGGGCGAGGGCACGACAGGTGCAGGCGTGGTTGCGCAGTGATTTGCTGCCGATTCGCCAGGAGCGTTCGACCCTGGTGGTGTTTTATGGGCAGAAAATGCCGCCGTTGTCAGCCGACGCCCAAGGGGCAGCCCGGCGCTTGATCAGTGCGGCGCAGGTGCTGCTGGCTGGCAACCCTTCGTACTTGTTCGGTGAGTGGTGCATTGCTGACGTGGACCTGGCGGTGATGCTCAATCGTCTGATTCTAAACGGCGACAGCGTACCTGCCGAGTTGGTGGCTTATGCGCAGCGCCAGTGGCGCCGGCCGTCCGTGCAGGCGTGGGTCAACCTGCAACGTCCTGCGCTGTAGCGCTGGCCGTCATTTGCATGACGCGCCGGTCCAGGTCTTCCCAATCGGCCATGCCCAGCACCCGCGTGGTGTTCAAGCCACGCAGGTAGCCGCGCAACTGCTGGGCACTGGCGTGCACCTGGTCGGCCTCCGACGCCTCATCCAGCAGTACCTGTTCATACTCGACCAGGTAATCGGCGACCCGCTCGCGAAACTCCGGCAAGACGGCTTCGCGGATACGGTCGAAGGTTTTCTGGTGGGGCTTCATGGCGTGGTCCTTATAGGTTTTATGTGAGCACTATCGGTTCAGATAATAGTCACCATCATGCAACGCAAGTTCTGTTTTTTCAGGAAAAGCGCAAAATCGCCTGCATCGAGACGCTGTTCAAGGAAATGCGCGATGAGGACGTTGATTCAGCTGGGTTTAATGATGCTGATGCTGGGCACTGTGATCGTCAATAACGCAGCGATCGCTGATGAATTGCGTGCAGGCCATTTGCTACCTATCGTCGGTAGCGTAGACTCCCTGCAGCATGCGCAATCGGTGGGGGTGTTGTTAAGCGATAACACCCGCGACAACCTCAGCTACCTTGAACGCTACCACGACATGGCCTTGAATGGCGCCAGGGATGCCCTTGACGCAGGTATCCGCGAGGCGTTCGTCAACAGCTCCGACCCGGAACTGGCCATTGATTGGTTGATCAGCTCGCTGCAGGGAACCTTTTTGTCGGTGACGGTCTACGACAACCTGGATGCCCTGGTGCAGGCTCGCCCCGATGTGGTGGTGATGCTCGATACCCATAACCAATTGCTGACCCAGCGCAACGATCAGGTCGAAGCGCGTTTTATCGCACGGTTTTATGACGCGAACCTGCAATACATCGCCAAGGCCGAAGGCTCGGTGCACAGGCAGGTGCCCTCGGTGTGGGTGCACGACAAGGCCGCACCGGAGATTGCCGCGCGGATCGAACAGCAGCGGGATGTGCAGCTCGATGCGTTGAAGCAGTTCGATGCCTCGCTCAAGGCACTGGTTCGCGCGGGTTGATGTGAACCTTTATTTTTAGACTCAGGATTTTTTCATGCGCTCTTTTTTCGTACCGGTCGCGGCCCTGTTGCTGGCCGGTTGTGTTTCCGCTCCCAATAATCCGACCTTGACCCTGCAAACCGGCAAGAGCCCGGATGACTATGTGCAATGCCTGCTTCCCAAGCTGGAAAAGCACGGCATCACGTCGACGGTGACCCAGAACTCGCGCCACGCCAAGCTGGTGTTGACCAGCAAGATTGCCGCCGATGACGTGCTGGAGGTCTACAAGGCGGGGGACGGCGGCAAGGTGTTTTTGTACGAGCGCAAGCCGCTGGCGTCGACCATTACGCCGTCGCGGCTTGAACAGGTGGCGCAGGACTGCAGATAACCCATGTGGGAGGGAGCAAGCCCCAATGCCGGTCAGTTAAGGGACAGAACGGGCAACCCGTCACCTGTGGCGAGCGGGCTTGCCCGCGTTGGGCTGCGAAGCAGCCCCAAAACATGGCCCCGGAGCTGTCTGGCACACTGCAGTGCTCTTATTGGGGGCTGCTGCGCAGCCCAACGCGGGGCAAGCCCGCTCACCACAGTTACAGTGTTCCTCCTTAACTGACTGGCATTGGGGCAAGCCCCCTCCCACATTTGAATCTGCATAAGGCCTAAGGTCTGGCTTCGTTGCTGAAGCTGTTAACCGTTTTCACCAGCCCTTGAGCCGCCAGTGCCACCAGCTCCCCACCTTTCTCCACCGTCGCCAGCGCCGGGTCCGAGCCCATGCGCCCGTCGGGGAAGCGGGCGCGGAAGTCCAGGGCTTCACGGATCGGCCCGGTGTTGGCGATCTGCGGGGAGTAGTCGGCCGACTTGATCGCGTCCGGATACGCCCACTGCGTCACCGCAATTTCCGAAGGCGTCGCATGGCTGCCATGGCCTACCGGGAATTGGCGGTGCGCCAGGTCAGTGACGCCTTCCAGGTCCCACCAGTTCACCAGCTTCAACGCAAACCCGGCAGGGCGACGGCCGAAGCTTGCCTCGGCGTACAGCTCGGAAAACGCCGCTTCAATCGTGGCGATATTGCCGCCGTGGCCGTTCAGGAACAGGATCTTGTCGAAGCCATGCCCGGCCAGCGAGCGCACCCAGTCGCCAATCGCAGCGATAAAGGTGGAAGGGCGCAGGGAAATGGTGCCGGGGAAACCCAGGTGGTGCTGGGCCATGCCGATATTGAAGGTGGGGCCGATGAGGATGTCGGCGTTCTTTTGCGCCTCATGGGCGATGATTTCCGGGCACATCCAGTCGGTGCCCAGCAGGCCGGTGGGGCCGTGTTGTTCGTTGGAGCCGATGGGAATCACCACCGTGCGGCTGCGTTCCAGGAACTGCCCGATCTCGATCCAGGTCGATTGATGTAGAAGCATGCGAAGCTCTCTTTTATCTGTGGGGACAGGCTAACCGCCACGGATTGTACGACTACTCGCCACCTGCTGGGGTCTGCAATTGAGGTACGTCGAGGACTTCAGCCAGCGTTGGTCGGGGTACCACGAAAACATGAACTGCCCATCCTTGAGCTTGTCCACCACCTGGCGTGCCACCTGCGGGCGCACGGCCGGGCAACCCTGGCTGCGGCCGATGCGGCCTTCGCGCTTGCTCCACAAGGGGCTGACGTAGTCGGCGGCGTGAATCACGATGGCGCGGTCGCGGGCCTGGTCATTGAACCCCGGCTCCAGGCCGTCCATGCGCAGCGAGTAGCCATGGGTGCCCAGGTAGCTTTCCTGGGTGCGGAACAGGCCCAGGCTGGATTGATGGCTGCCTTCCAGGTTGGAGAATTGGGTGGCGAAGTTTTCCCCGGACTTTGCGCCGTGGGCCACCAGGTCGCGCAGCACCAGGGTTTTCTTGCGCAGGTCGAAGATCCACAGCCGACGGGCGGTTGAAGGTTGGGAATAGTCAATCACGGCCAGGCGCTCGGAGCGTTCCTCGCCATTATTGACGGCGCACTGCACGGCGTTCAGGGCGCTTTTCAGTACGGTGGGATTGAGTTCTGGAGCCGAGCGCGCCAGGCTGTTATACAAGGAAGGAGGGTTGCCATTGGCGGCGAGCGCAGAATTGCTCAGTAAAGCCAGGCCCATGGTGACCAAACCAAGGCGGCATATAAAAGTCAGCATCTACAGTACATCCCCCACTGTGGATTGGAGCAAAGCTATTGTTCAAAAAACACGCATGTTACTTGAGCATTTGCCTGCTCGTTGCACCATTGGTCGCCACAGCCGACGTGCTGCCGGTCGAGCCGTTGCCGGTCACGACGCCGGCGCCGGTCGAACTGGCCCCGCTGCAACAGGCGCTGGCGCAACTGCCGGGTGTCTGCCCCGGCCTTGCGGCGCAGATAGACGCTGCCACGCAACTGCGCCTGCAAGCGTTCTACCAGCAGCAGGGGAATGGGCCGCTGTGGTCCGCCAATGATCGCCGCGAGGCACTGCACGCCCAATTGCAGCTGCTCGCCGATGACGGGCTGGACCCCACCCACTATAGTCTGCCTGCGGCGGATGCCACGGCCAATGTGCTGTGCAGCGACATCGACATCAGCCAGCACTACCTGCAAGCCCTGCAGGATCTGCATTACGGGCGCCTGCAGCAATCGCGCTTCGAACCGCTGTGGCATTCGCAGCCGCCCACCCGCGACCCCGACACCGAAGTGCTGGCCCTCGCTGCCCTCGGCCTGCAAAACATGGCGCAAGCCTTTGACCAGGCGCGCCCCAGCGCCGATCTGTACCGCAGCCTGCGCAACGCCTATGCCAGCGTCCGCCTGCAACCCTTGCCCCATTGGGATCCGGTCGGCAGCGGCCCGTTATTGCGTCCCGGCATGGACGACCCGCGCGTCCCGGAACTGGCCCGTCGGCTCCACAGCGGTGGCTACCTGTCTGCAGAACCCAAGGGCGCCGGCAAACAATACGGTCCGGAACTGGTCACGGCGGTGAAGGCCTTCCAGCTCAGCCACTCCCTGCAATCGGACGGCGTGATCGGCGCCGGCACCGTGGCCGAACTCAATATCAGCCCGGCCATGCGCCGCGAACAGCTGCGCATCAACCTCGAGCGTTTCCGCTGGCTGGCCCAGGACCTGGAGCCCGAAGGCGTGCTGGTCAACGTCGCCGCCGCGCAACTGAGCGTGTACCAGAGCGGCATCCCGGTGTGGCAGACCCGCCTGCAGGTGGGCCGCGCCGAACGCCAGACGCCGCTGCTCAAGTCACGCATCACCCGGCTGACCCTCAACCCCACCTGGACCATCCCGCCCACCATCATGCGCGAGGACAAACTCCCGGCCATCCGCCTCAACCCCGAATACCTGCGCCAGCAGAACCTGCAAGTGCTCGACGCCGAAGGCCACCCGCTGGCGCCGGAAAATATCGACTGGGCGCGCCCCGGCAATATCCTGCTGCGCCAGGAAGCCGGCCCGCGCAATCCACTGGGCAAGATCGTGATGCGCTTCCCCAACCCGTACTCGGTGTACCTGCACGACACCCCCAGCCAACCGCTGTTCACCAAAGGCCCACGGGCGTTCAGCTCCGGTTGCGTGAGGGTTGAACAACCGCTGTTGCTGCGCGACCTGCTGGTCAGCCCGGCCGAACGCGCGCGCACCGATGAACTGCTGGCCACCGGCGTGACCCATGAATTCCGGCTGGCCACCCCGGTGCCGGTGCTGCTGGGCTACTGGACAGTGCAGGTCGACGGTCAGGGTGACCTGGTGTATGCGCCGGATATTTATGGGCGCGACCTGGTGTTGATGAAGGCGATGGGGAGTGTGCTCTAGGGCATTGCCGTGTGGGCAACGATTGACGCGACGGCCTCGGTAGCTGTCACGGAGGCCGTGTCCAGGGTCAACACGGGTTGGCCCCAGCGCTCGTATTCGTGCGTCGATACCGACTGCCAAGTCGGCGGCGTCAACCCAGGAATGTCGCCCGTACGGGTTTCCACCCGGCGCCGGTGTTCCTGTGCGTCTGTACACACCACCTGAATATTGACCAGCGCCACGTCTGCCGTCGCGGCCGTCGCTGTCCACGCTGCCCGGCTTTCCTCGACCGGGTTCACGCAATCGGCGACGACCCTATGGCCCAACTGCAAGTTACTCAGCGCCAGCGCATTCGCCACGTCGTAACCGCTGGCACCGACATCACCCGCCAATACGCCAGCGTCGCGAATCGCCTGTTCGATGACATCGATGCGCAGGTAAACCGCACCGGTCTGGCGCGCCAACTCGCGGGCAATCGTGGTTTTGCCGGTGCCGGGCAGGCCGCTGAAGACGATAAGCATGCTTGACTCTCGATAAGCTTGGGTCGGTTCAGGGTATCCTCCCGTTCCCCCACCGGTCGACCCCAGGACAGCCCATGACCTTGCCGTTCACAAAAATGCACGCCCACGGCGACGACTTCATCATCATCGACCGCCGTGGCCTGGACGACCCTATCACCCCCGAGGTCGCCCGTCGCCTGGGCAATCGCCACACCGGCATTGGCTTCAATCAACTGGCCGTGGTGCTCGACTGCGAAGACGCCGCTGCGCGCATCAAGTTCTGGAACCCCAACGGCACGCCGCTGCAAACCTGTGGCAGCGCCACGCGTGGGGTGGCCGACCGTTTGATGCATGAAACCCGCAGCGATTCGGTTGTGCTGCGCACCGACCGGGGCCTGTTGACCTGCGTGCGGGTAGCGGATCGTCAAGTGTCGGTCAACATGGGCGCGCCGTCCCTGGACTGGTCGGCCGTGCCGCTGGCCGAGGCCATGGATACGGGTAGGTTACCGCTGGCGGGCGACCCGGCGGCGTGTAGCATGGGCAACCCCCATTGCACGTTTTTTGTGGCCGACATCAACGCCATCGATCCGGCCGCCGTCGGCCCGGCGCTGGAAATTCACCCGCTGTTCCCGGCCAGGACCAATGTGCATTTCGTGCAGGTGCTCGACCGTGGGCATATCCGCCTGCGCATCTGGGAGCGTGGCGGCGGCGTGCCGCTGGGTTCCGGTTCGTGCTGCTGCGGCGCGGTGGTCAATGGCATCCGTCGTGGCTTGCTGGACGCCACGGTGCAGGTGCAGTGCGACGGCGGTACGGTCACGGTGCACTGGGACGGGCAGGGCGGTGTGGTGTTGACGGGCAGTGTGGAGCCGATCATGCAGGGCAGCGCCTACCTGTTCTGAAACGTCACCGTGAAGGTGGTGCCGGCCGTGGCACAGGAACTCACCGCCACATCGCCGCCATGGACCTTGGCCAACTCCCGCACGATATACAGGCCCAGGCCCACGCTGCGCACGTCGCTGCCCTGGTCGGTGCCACGGGTCATGGGCTCGAACAGCCCGGCCAGCAAACCTGCCGGAATCGCCGTGCCGTGGTTGTGCACCGCCACTTCGCAAGCGCCGGCACCCAGGCGCGAGGTGATGGTGATCGGTTGTTGCGGATCGCCATAGGCCACGCTGTTGGCCACCAGGTTGCCGATGATTTGCTGCACGCGATCGGCATCCAGGCAGGCGTCGCCACGGCCCTGTGCGTGATGCTTCAGCGTTGCCTTGGGGAACGCCACGCGCAGTTCGTCCACCGCGCGATGGATCACCTCGTGCAGGTCCAGCGGCGCCGCCTTGATGGTGATGCCCTGGCCGACCCGTGCCTGGGTAAAGTCCAGCAGGTCGGCGATCATCCGTTGCGCGCGCTCGGAGGACTGGCCGATGTGCCCCAGCAGTTGGCGCTCCTTGGGCGTGCGTTCGCCACGGCTGAGAAAGTCCGAGGCCATGCGGATCGCCGTGAGCGGGTTTTTCAGGTCATGGCTGACAATCGCGACCATCTGCTCGGCAAACAGGGCGCGCCGCTGGGCGATGGCATAGGCCTCGTTCAGTTCGGCCTGGGCTTGTTGCAGCGCGACTTCGGTGGCGGTTTTTTCCTGCAACAGCGCTTCGGCCAGGTGGCGCGCGTTGAGCAGCTCGCGCTCGTACTTGTCGCGGTCGGTGGTGCCGAACAGCGCCAGGTCGTACACCACCGAGCCGGCCTGTTCGCGTTTGTTGCCGTTGAGCAGCACGGTCAGCTTGTGGCCGTCGCGGTGCAACAGGTCCAGCTTCACCTCGGTGACGCTGCCGTGCATGCGCAGCATGGGCGCCAGGTGAGTCTGGTGGAAGATCCTCCCGCCCATGCTCAGCAGGTCCTGGAAACGCCGGCCCTGCAGCTCGGCGATGCTGAACCCCAGCCAGTCGCTGAAGCGTGCGTTGGCCTGCAGGATCGTGCCATCTTCCGTGGTGACGGCCAGGGCGCAGGCGGCGCTGTCGAACACATCAGCCGGCACGTGCTGCCATCCACGGCGCGAGGAAGGCATCCATGGCCGCCGCGCAGGCCTGCGGCGCGCTCATGTGCGGGCAATGGCCGACGTTGTCCACCAGGCAATAGGTGCTGTTGGGCAGCACGCTGTGCAGGTATTCACCCACGGCCACCGGGGCGATCAGGTCGTCACTCGATTGCAGGATCAGCACCGGGGTGGGCAGGCCGATCACGTCCTGGCGGTTGTCCGACATAAAGGTCACGCGCGCGAACTGCCTGGCGATCTCCGGCTCGGTGCGGCAGAAACTCTCGGTCAACTCGTCGCTCAGCGCCGGTTGGCCGGGGGCTCCCATGATCACCGGGGCCATGGCGCTGGACCAGCCGAGGTAGTTGCTGTCGAGGGTGTCGAGCAGGTCGTCGATGTCGGCGCGCTTGAAACCGCCCACGTAGCCATCGTCATCGATATAGCGTGGCGACGGGCCGATCATCACATGGGCGGCGACACGGCCGGGGGCCAGGCGGTCGGCGAGGGTGCCGATCATGGCACTGACCGAGTGTCCCACCAGGATGACCGGGCCCTCGGCAAAGGCCTCGATGATCTCGTTCAAGTCGCGGGCATAGCCGTCCAGCGCGCTGTACTTGGCCTTGTCAAAGGCGTTGAGGTCGGACAGGCCTGCGCCCGTCAGGTCATACATCACCACGCGAAAACGCTCTTTGAACTGCGGCGCAAGGCAGTTCCACATGGCCTGGTTGCAGCCGAAACCATGGGAAAACACCAGGGTCGAGGGCCCGTCACCCATCACGTTGACGTTGTTGCGCTGGAGTAGGCCCATGGGGATCTCGAAGTTATGGCGTATTGCTAGGTGTGCTGCAGTTTAGATAGTCGATGGCTTTGGGTCACGCGTTATAGCGCCGATAGGGTAAAGTCGGCGCCTTCAGGAAGAAACTTCAGGTAACAAACATGATGCGGTGGTTGCGGCAATCCGTCTTGAGTCTGCTGGTATTGATGTCCGCCGGCCTGTTTATCACCGCCCAGGCCGAGACGTCGCCCATCGGCGTAGCCCTCGACCAGCGGGTGATCGACCTCACCAACACCCTCGACGCCGCCACCACCACCCGTCTGCAAGACCAGCTCGCCGCCCTTGAGCAGCGCAAAGGCGCGCAGGTGGCGGTGTTGCTGGTGCCCACCACCCGTGGCGCGAGCATCGAGGACTACGCCAACCAACTGTTCCGCGCCTGGAAACTGGGGCGCAAGGATGTCAACGACGGCATCCTGCTGGTGGTGGCCAAGGACGATCGCAAGGTGCGCATCGAGGTGGGCTACGGCCTGGAGGGCACGGTGACCGACCTGCTGGCCCACCGGATTATTGAAGAACACATCACCCCGGCCTTTCGCCAGGGCGACTATACCGGCGGTGTCGAGCAGGGCGTGAACGACCTGGTTGTCCTGGTGGATGGCGGTGACTTGCCGCAGGTGGCCGGGCACGGCGGCAGTCTTGAGGCGCTTGCGGTATTGCTGGCGTTCGTGTGCGGTGCCGTCGGTGGCGTGCTGGTTGCGGCGCGCAAGCTGGGCTGGCGGGGGGCGTTGATCGCCACGGCAGTCGTTACCGTGGCGCTGGTGGTATTCGCCGGTGGCCGGGAATGGCCGATGTACCTGCTGGTACTGCCGCTGACCCTCCTGATCGGCGGCGCCACCTTCGGCGCCTTGTGGCTGGCGCGCACGGCGTTCTACTGCGTGATAGGGCTGTTGGCCTACATCGCCGGGGTGGTGATCGCCAACCGGTTCGTGGAAGTCAGTTATATCCATTGGCTGGTGTGGCCGTTTGGCGCGGCGTTGGTGCTGGGCTTGTACCTCGGGTTGTTCTTCGTCATCAGGGCATCCTGGAAAAAGCGCCCGCGCTTTTTCCTCCTGCGTGCGCTGGCAGTCATGGCCATCTACGTCGCTGCGGGGACACTGCTGGGGCACGGGTATCAGGGCTGGATCGTGGCGATTCCAGTGGCCTCCTTCGTGGCGTTTATCGTGTTTGTGCAGAGCATTGCCAGTTCCGGCTCGGGGTCCGGCTCGGGCGGTGGCTCCGGTTCGGGTTCCAGCGGCTCCAGCTCCAGCAGCAGTTCCTCGGGGGGCGGTGGTTCCAGTGGCGGTGGCGGGGCGTCGGGGAGTTGGTAACCGGCGGTTGTTCGGCCTGACGCCAGGCTGCAAACGGCTGCCTGGCAAAGCCCTGGACGTTACAGCCGCTTGGACAGAAACACGCGACTGCTGCCTGCCGGTTCACAAGGGACCTCCCCGAACCGCACCCACCCATGCTTTTCATAAAAGCCCGGGGCCTGAAAACTGAGGGTATACAGCACCGCGTTCGCGCAGCCGCGACGCCGGGCTTCGTGCTCAAAGGCGTGCAGCAACCGGCTGCCCAGGCCCGTGCCGCGCAGGGCCTCGGGCAGGTGGAACAGGTCAAGGAAGGCCATGCCCAAGGTGGTTTTGCCGGTGATGCCGCCGACGGTCTGCCGGGTCTCGGGATCCTTGAGCAATACCGTCAGTGGCAGGCGGTCGTTGTAGCCGGCGATACCTTCGTTGAACGCAGCCAGGCCGCTGCCGAGAATACGCTCGGCGTCGGGATTGGCCTGGTCGCTGACTTCAATAAGCGCTGCGGTCATTGCAAAACCCTCCGTGGGTTAAAGCGTCATCAGCATTTCATGCCAGGCCATGCCGCCATGATCCGAGGGCGACGGCTGGACATAGGAGTAGCCCATGCGGGTGTACAACGGCACATGCCGTTCCTTGCACATCAGGTGAATCGTGCGCTTGCCCATCGCGCGCATGCGCTGCACGAACTCGCTCATCAGCACCTTGGAATACCCCTTGCCCTGATGCGCCGGGTCGACCACCACCGACATGATCACTACATTCGGCGCCTCGGCCGAATGCCCCACCAGTTCCTTGAAGGCCTCGTCCGACATCATCACTTCGTGGGCGCAGCCGCCGTTGATAAAACCCACCACCTCGCTATCGGCTTCCAGGATCAAAAAGCCTTGCGGGTATAGCGCAATACGCGTGGCGATCTTTTCCAGGGTCGCGGCTTCGTCGCCCTCGTAGGCGGTGATTTCAATCTCGTAGCAACGGGCGGCGTCGGCGGGGAGGGCGTTGCGTAAGGTGAGGGCGGGCATAGGCGTTTCCTGGGGCGTTGAGCGAAAGTCCACATCATAACGGCCTCGCTGGGACTCTGCGCAGAACACCGATCGAAATTGTGGGAGGGGGCAAGCCCCCTCCCACAGTTTTGTCTGCGCCAGGCTTGGTGGTGGGTGCTGTTTTCGATGTATGTTGGTCAGGGGCACGGCATTCAAGAGGCAGTGTGGAGCCCGCCAAAGCGGGAGCAAGCTCCCTCACCTCCGTTATTCATTCACCCGGGCGGGCAACGGAAATCCATGAAGGAAGGACCCCATGCTGGAAATAAAACGCGCCACCCCCACCGACGCCAACGCCGCTTTTGACATCCGCCGCGCAGCCATCCGCAGCCAATGCATCGGCGCCTACACCGCCGAACAAATGGCGCTCTGGACCCGTGGCAAGGCCGAGGACGGCTACAGCGCGCTGATGGACAAACCGTTCTACCTGGGCTGGTTGAACGGTGAACCGGTGGCCACCGGCATGCTCGACCTGGCCAACAACGAAGTCGGCGCGCTGTTCGTGTTGCCCGCATTCACCGGACGCGGGTATGGCAAGGCGATGCTGGATCACCTTGAGCAGGTCGCGCGGGAACTGGCGATTGAAGAGGTGGTGCTGGACGCGACGTTGAATGCCGCGAGTTTTTATCGCGCGTGCGGCTACGTGGGGGATGAACAGGCGATTTATCACTCGCCGTCGGGGTTGCAGTTGGCGTGTATTCCGATGAAAAAACACCTGCATCAGTGACGCAAATGCACGCGCAAGTTGCCGATAACCTGCGCGACTGAAGGCCCGTGGATCACCGGGGGCATCGGGCTTTCACCAAACTCCCGCCACACAAACAGCGTCAGTTCCGCGCCATCGGTTAGGGTTTTTGCCAGGTCCTGGGAACCCAAATCCTGCAACCGCCGATAACGATCATCCCGCCAGAACGCATCTTCCACCCAGTCATACACCGGGATGAAATGAAAGTGCAGCGGGAACCCCGGCAGATGCCCATAGCGGCTGATATACAACCACTTGGGCTTGAGTTGCGCCTCCATGACCCGCTGGGTTTTCGCCAGCAGTCCACCCAGTTCGGCCAGCGCTGCATCCGACATGTCGGCGAGGGAATCAACAGGCGCCTTGGCACCCAGCATCAGGTAACCCGGCAGCTTCGAAGCCAGGTGATGGTTGAGCAGCCAGTGCTCGGTCTCAAACAGGATATAGGCGGGGTCGATCTGCATCAGCGCGCGTCCTTGGGAGCAGGGTGGGCAGGATAACAAGCACGCTCGCCTGTATCCCACAAAACCATGGGATCTGTGTCTATCGCGCACGTTGTCAGGTGGATAGCCTCAGGCCACGTTAACTGACGACCGAGCAAACCATGGAATTCACCGCTGTCCCGTTTGGCATCACCGACTGGTCCACCCTCGAACCCGAGCTTCACCCCGGCGTCAGCGGCAGTGCCTCATGGCGCACCTGCCACTTCGGCACCACCCGCGTGCGCAGGGTGGATTACAGCCCCGGCTACCTGGCCGATCACTGGTGCCGGCGCGGGCATGTGCTGCTGTGCCTGGAAGGCGAGTTGCACACCGAGCTGGAAGACGGCCGCCGGTTCACGCTGACGGCCGGGATGAGTTACCAGGTGGGCAATGACATGGAGGCGCATCGTTCCTCGACGAGTGTCGGGGCGAAGCTATTTATCGTGGATTGAAGGGGGACCTTTGTGGTGAGGGAACAAGCTCCCTCACCACAGGAACAGGCCCCCCCAATCCGCTGCATCAATGCATCTTGCTATGGTCCATGCCATCCAGCCCACGCGCCGTGGCCTGGACCTCAACGGTCTGCTTTTCGCCCTTGGCGTCCTGCACCGTCAGGGTCAGCGGCACCTGGTCGCCTTCCTTGATCTGGCCGGTCAGGCCCATCAGCATCACGTGGTAGCCGTCCGGGTCGAGCTTGACCGCCTTGCCCGCCGGCAGGGCCACCGCGTCCACCGGGCCCATGCGCATCACGTCGTCCTTCATGCTCATTTCATGGATCTGTACGTCCTTGGCCACCGGCGAGGCCACGCTGAGCAGCTTGCTGTCGCTGTCGGCGGTCACGGTCATGAACGCGCCGCTGGACGGTTGGCCCGGCACCGAGGCGCGCACCCAGGCGTCGGTGACTTGCACCTGGGCGCTGGCGTGGGCGGCGAAACCCAGCAGGGCGAGGCTGAGGGTGAAGCGCTTGAGGTGTTGAACGGCAGTCATTAGCAGACCTCCATGACGGTGAGCAGGTCTTCTGCGCACTCTTTAGCGGTAAGGGATGCCTGCAACCCCAGGCGCAGGTTGCCACGGGTGTCGAAGACAAAACTGGTGGCCGTGTGGGACAGGGTGTAGGTGTCGCCGGCGGGGATCTTTTCATAGAAGATCCCGAACTCCTTGGCGGCCACGGCGATTTCTTCCGGGGTGCCGTACAGCGCTTCGAAGCTGGGGTCGAAGGCCTTGACGTACTTGTCGAGGATCTGCGGCGTGTCGCGTTCCGGGTCCAGGGTGATAAAGATCACCTGCATGATCTCGCCGTCACGGCCCATCAGCTTCTTGGCCTGGGCGGCGCGGGCCAGCGTGGTCGGGCACACGGCCGGGCACTGGGTGAAACCGAAGAACACCACCGGCATCAGGCCACGGTAGGAACTGAGGGTGACGGTGTCGCCCTCGGTGTTCTTGAGCTTGAAGGTGCGGCCCATGATCTTGTCGCTCAAGTCCTTGCCGTACTTGAAGTTCAACTTGGGGCTGTTGTCACAACCGGCCAGCAGGCCCAGGCCCAACAGGCCCATGCCGGTCAGGACCTTGCGGCGGGTGAATAACGTACTCATCAACGGTGCATCCTGTGAAACGCCCGCATTGCGCGAAATCAACTCGGCGGGCTTTGAATAGGAGTAAACGAGGAGGGCGCCAAGTCTACCAACCCTGGCCAGCCTGCGTAATCTGCGACGTTCTGCCACAGGGGCACGCTGGATTTCATCCTTTTGCACCGCTGGTGGTAGAGTCGCCGCCATGAAATCGAGCCGCCCCGACCGTTCCCTGATCGTCTGGACCCTGTACTTCTGCGTGCTGATGAACCTGTTCGTGTGCGGTTTGGGCCATGGCCAGATGACCGGCCAGCAGCTCAATGGCATCGGTGGCGCGTTCTGTGGAGTGGGCGGCCAACAGGCGCCACTTTCCGACAAAGGGCTGGGCGCCCCGTCTTCCAGTAACATCTCGAACTACTTTGCCTGCCCGGTGTGCAACGCCGTGACCGTCGCGCTGGTGTTCCTGATCGGCCTGGCCTGGTTGCTGGGCCTGGGGCAGGCCCCACGCCCGGCCCATGAGCAGCGCAACAAGGCGCCGCCGCGTTATTCCTGGCCTTCGGCCAACCCCCGCGCATCCCCCGCATTCTGACGTGTGCCCTGGGCCTCCTGTGAACAGGGGGCGTTCTATCGTCACGACTGTGAGTGCGCTTTATGAACCATCACTTGCCTGCCGGCGCCAGCCGTCTGGTCAGCCAGGCGTCCCGTCGCCTGCGCGCGGAACCGGCACGCCCGGACTACCCGAGCAATGCCCGCTGCTTTGTGCACCTGGATGCACGCCTGTTGCCGTATTGGCACACCCTGTTCGACATCTGCCCGACGCTGCTAAAGCTCGACCCGCCCGAGGGCCTGAACCTGTTTCGCAGCTTCATGACCTGGGCCTATCGCAACCAGCCGGCCCAGGACTGGACCTGGCACCTGAACCTGTGCCGTTGGCTGCTGGCGTCGCCGTATCGCGGGCAGATTGATGAAGAGCCCATCGAAACCTTCATGGCCGCTGCGGCGGCGCGTTGGATCAGTACGGATGACAGCCAGGCCCAGGGGGTGGTCCTGGCCTGGCAGGGCTTGACGGTGTTCGATTGGAAGGACGTGCGCAGTGCCGCCGCCGAACAACAGGCACTGCCCGCCACGCAATGGGATTTTGCCTGGTGTCCGCTCGCCTCCCCAGGGGTCTTCCAGGGCTGGTTGCCGGTGCCTTGAACGAGCGGGATTGTTACGTAAAGCGCAACAGTGATTGACGGTTTTGGCGGCTGTTTCCCCACGGCCCAAGGCTATACCGTGCGCGCACCCGTTGAATGCAGCACCACCCGACCGACAAACAACAGGGTTGGGCTGTAACGGGGTCGCCTCAATCACTTCACGGAGCCTTCATGAAACACACCACGTGCCTGGCGCTCGCCGTCTCCTTCGGCGCCGCGCAGCAGGCGGCTGCATCGGTTTTTATCGATGACAGCAAAGCCACCCTCGACCTGCGCAATTTCTATTACAACCAGGACACCCGCAACACCAGGGCGCCGTCGGACAGGGAGTGGGGCCAGGCCTTCATGTTCAACTACCAGTCCGGTTTCACCGAGGGCCTGGTGGGCTTCGGCCTGGACCTGCAGGCCATGTATGGCCTGCGCCTGGATGCCTCGGGGCGCGCCGGCAAGGCCGGTGAAGACAACACCCCCGGCAGCGTCTTCCCGTTGTCCGATGGCAAGGCCGCCCATGACTTCAGCAAGACCGGCGCCACCGGCAAGGTGCGCATCTCGCAAACCCAGCTCAAGGTCGGCACCCTGATGCCGAAGATGCCGGTGCTGATGTCCGAAGACGGCCGCTTGTTGCCGCAGACCTTCCGTGGCTATCAGGTCGACTCCAGGGACCTCAAGGACTTCAACCTGATCGCCGGCAAAATGGAGCAGGTGCTCGACCGCAACTCCAGCAACGGCCAGGGCCTGTCGATCGCCGGGGCCAACGACCCGGCCAAGGGCCGGTTCAGCAACCAGTTCTACTACGGCGGGGTGGATTACGCCGTCAGCAGGCAACTGCAAGTGCAGTACTACTACGCGACCCTGGAGAATTTCTACCAGCAGCATTTCGTCGGCCTGGTGCACAACTGGCAGTTGCCGGTGGGGCAGCTCAAGACCGATCTGCGTTACTTCTACAGCACCGCCGACGGCAAGAACGGCAGCGCCGCCGGGCGCGATGAAGGCTATGTGAGTTCCGGGTATTACGCGCCGGGCGTCAACTCGGGCAAGGTCGACAACCGCCTGTGGAGCGCGATGTTGACCTATGGCGTGCACGGGCATTCCGTGGGCCTGGGGTATCAGAAAACCACCGGCGCCAGTGACTTTCCCCACATCAACCAGGGCCAGGGCCGTTCGCTGTACCTGATCACCAACGCCCAGTCGTTGAAGTTCGTCAACGCCGGCGAACAGGCGACGGTGGGTAACTACACCTATGACTTTACCGGCCTGGGCGTTCCGGGCCTGAAGTCGAGCGTGACCTATATCCACGGCAGCAACATCCGCGCGGCGCGTCGCGACAACAGCGAGTGGGAGCGCGATGTGCGTGTCGACTACGTGATCCCCACGGGCACGTTCAAGGGCCTGGGCCTGACCTGGCGCAGCGCCGTGCTGCGCGGCAATGACACCGCCGACAAGGATGAGACGCGGCTGATCGTCAGCTACAGCCTGCCGTTGCTGTAAGCTCGGCAGGAGCAACGCTTGACCGGCATCAAGGCCGCCCCGTGCGCCAGCCCGCACACTGGGCTCCCCACGGCCGGTCCCTCTGCGAGGCTTGCATGCTCTACCTCCTGTTGCTATTGGCCCACCTGTTCGCCGCGCTGATCTTTATCGGCACGGTGTTCTTCGAAGTGCTGATCCTCGGGCACCTGCACCAGCACTTGCCGATGCGGGTGACGGTGCTGGTGGAGCAGGGCGTCGCCCGGCGTGCCCGGGTGTTGATGCCGTGGGTGTTGCTGGTGCTGTTCGGCGCCGGGCTCGGCATGGTCTGGCTGCGCTACCTGCCGGCGTTGTCGGCCCCGCTGGCGTCCGCGTTCGGCACGTTGCTGGGCCTCAAGTTGATCCTGGCCGCCAGTGTGCTGCTGCACTTCCTGGTGACCATGGCGCGGATGCGCCGGGGCAAGGTCAGTGCGCGCTATAGCCATTTCATTCACCTGAGCTTGTTTGTGCACATGGTCGCCATTGTGCTGCTGGCCAAGGGCATGTTTTACCTCAGCTGGTAACGACCTTGATGCATATCAAGGTGCGCGCAGCGGTCGCACCGGACAATGGACCACCGCCGCCCGTTCCGGAGTCCGCCATGCGCACCCATCTTCATCCCACCCGCTTTCGTCAGGACCAGGGCGTGCTGGACCTGGCGTGCCAGACGGACACGCGCCGCTTCCATGCCGGCGTCGGCTCCCTCGACCTGCTGCGCGCCCTGCGCGACAGCCGCCAGCGCCAGCGGCCCCTGGCGCTGAACCTGCACTGGCCGGCAAGCGATGCCGGCGCTGAGTACCTGCAGAGCCTCACCCAGGAAATCCAGCTGATCGGCTGCCAGCTCGGCCCGCGCCAACCAGTCGAGCACTTTCACCTGCGCGGCACCACACCGACGATCGAGCAGGTGTGCACGGTGCTGGAACACCTGCACAGCCGCTTCAACTTTCTCGACCACGACCGTGGCGACTACCGAATCGACCTCGACCCCTGGCACATCGACTGGGCCACCATGGGCCTGTTGCGCGACCAGGGTTTCAACCACGCCAGCATCGGCGTGCCCGACGCCAACCGGGACGGGCCGCTGTCCCAGGCACGCTATCAGGACCCGGCGCCCATCGAGTCGCTGGTGGATGCGGCGCGGACCTTCGGGTTTCGCTCAGTGAACATCGACCTCGGCTACGGCCATGCCTGGCAGACGCCGGCCAGTTTCGAGCAGAAACTGGCCAGCCTGATCGCCCTGGAGCCTGACCGCCTGCAACTGTTCGATTACGCCCAGCCACCGGTGCGCTACCAGGGCCGGCAATCCCAGGCGTTTTGCAGCGCGGCGGATAAACGCGCGATGCGCCGCAGCGGTTTTGAACACCTGGCCGCCGCCGGGTACCACTACATCGGCCTGGGCCAGTTCGCCCGCACCGACGATGACCTCAAACAGGCCCAGGAGCGCGGCCGCCTCAGCCGTAATTGCGAAGGCTTCACCCTGCACGGCTACTGCGATCACATCGGCTTTGGCCTGGGGGCCATCAGCCAGATCGACACGCTGTGTGTCCAGAACACCCTGGATGCCCGTGAGTACTGCGCTCAGCTGAGCAACGGCCAGCTCGCCACCTGTTGTGGCGGGTTTCACGAAACCGCCGACCCGGCGCGTTTGTACGTCACCCAGCCCCTGACCACCCCCGTCAGCGCCAACGACGAGGTGATCGACCATGACGGCGTTTGAGTTCGACCGTGCCCTGGTGCACAAATACGACCGCCCGGGGCCGCGCTACACCTCGTACCCGACCGCGCCGCAGTTCAACAGCGCGTTTGCCCTGGACGACTATCACCAGGCCGTGCGCGCCAGTCACCAACTCGCCGCGCCCAAGGCGTTGTCGGTGTACATCCACATTCCGTTCTGCCAGAGCCTTTGCTACTACTGCGGCTGCCACAAGATCATCACCCGCAAGACCCATCGCGCCGTCGAGTATGTGGCGTACCTCAAGCGCGAGATCCAGATGCAGGGCGCGTTGTTCGAGCGCTCGCGGCGCCTGACCCAGTTGCACCTGGGCGGCGGCACCCCGACGTATCTGGACGATGCGCAACTGGCCGAACTGATGGCCTGCCTGGCGGACAACTTCAGCCTGGATGACAGCGACGCCCATGAGTTCTCCATCGAGGTCGACCCGCGCACCATCAGCCTCGAGCGCATCAACACCCTGCGCCGCCTGGGCTTCAATCGCCTGAGTTTCGGCGTGCAGGACTTCGACCCCGACGTACAGGCCGCCGTGAATCGCGTGCAAAGCGAAGCGCAGATCCTGCAACTGGTGGCGGCGGCCCGCGAGGCACGCTTCAAGTCGGTGAGTGTCGACCTGATCTACGGCCTGCCCCTGCAAACCGTGGCCAGCTTCGACGTGACCCTGAGCAAGCTGATCGCCCTGCGGCCCGACCGCGTGGCCGCCTACAGCTACGCACACTTGCCGAGCCAGATCCGCGCCCAGCGCATGATCCGTCCCGAAGACATGCCACCCCCGGCGCGCAAGCTGGAGCTGCTGGAACTGACCATTCGCCGCCTCACCGAGGCCGGTTACATCTACATCGGCATGGACCACTTCGCCCTGCCCGACGATGAGCTGGCACTGGCCCGCGCCAACGGCAGCCTGCAACGCAACTTCCAGGGCTACTCCACCCATGCCGATTGCGACCTGATCGGCCTGGGCGTATCGGCCATCGGCAAGGTCGGCGACAGCTACAGCCAGAGCGTCAAGGAGCTGTCCCAGTACTACGCGCGCATCGATGCGGGCATGTTGCCGGTGCAGCGCGGTTACCGGCTCAACCCCGATGACGTACTGCGCCGCGAGGTGATCAATGGGTTGATGTGCGACGGCCGCGTCGATGTCGCCCAGGTGGAAGCGGCCCATGGCATTCGGTTCAATGAGTATTTTGCCCAAGCGTTGACGCAGCTGGACGAGCAAGTGGCGGACGGCTTATTACTGGTCCAGGACGACGCGCTGCAACTGCTGCCCAAGGGCCAACTGATGGTGCGCAGCGTGGCCATGGCCTTCGACGCCTACCTGGGCGGCGCCCACAAAGGCCAATTCTCCCGTACCGTCTGACACTCCTCGTTAGCAGTGTGTCAGCCAACACCTCTACCAGCTGTGCCGCCGCCATCGAAGCCTCGCTAAAGCTCGACATCTCCCACAGGGGATCAGCGGTGCCCACGAGATCTACAGCCGGGCCACTTTCTACCTGCCAACCGCGATCAAATGTGGGAGGGGGCTTGCTCCCGATGGCGGTGGGTCAGCCAACACCTCTACCAACTGTGCCGCCGCCATCGAAGCCTCGCTGAAGCTCGACATCTCCCACAGGGGACCGGCGGTGCCCATGCGCTCTACGACCTGGCCGCTTCCTGCCTGTCACCCGTGTTCAATGCGATGTCCCTTCCGCAAACTCCACCTTATTGCCCACGTTGTACTTGCCCGACGGCTTATTCATGGGAATGCGCTTCACCTCCTCGAGCGTCTGGCTGTCATACACAATCAGCGCCCCCTCCGTGGCCCAGATGCTCAGCAACACATACCGCCCATCCCGGGTGAATTCCACATGGGCTGCCGTCTTGCCCGGCACTGGCCTCAGGGTGTGGGCGATCTCGAGGGTCTGCTTGTCGATCAGGTGAATCGCATCATTGTCCGGCCCGAAAAACACGTCGCTCCACACATAGCGCGAGTTCACATGGCTGCGCATGAAAAAGCCCGGCCCGAGGGTGGGGGTCTGTTTGATCAGGCTCCAGGTCTTGAGGTCGATCACCGAGATTTGCCCCTTGCTGATATTCGGCGTGGCAAACACCCATTGTCCGTTGCGTTGCCAATACGTCCCCGAGCCCAGGTGCGGCATACCGGACAGCGGGATATCGGTGACCACGCGGCCGCTGCCCAGGTCGATCACCTGGCCGCCGCCGGCCTTGCGTGAGGTGGCGATCAGTTGGCGGTAATCGGGCGAGAACGAGAAGTCATCGAGCACATCCTGGGCCTGGATGCGCCGGGGCTCGAAACTGGGCCGAGCATCGGCATAGGACAATTCCCAGACCTCGTTCACGTCCTTGAGCGCGACGATAAAGCTGTTGCGCGGTGGCGCGGTGTACACCGCACTGACCCGTGAGCCGGTGTCCAGGGTCTTGACCAGCGACAGGTCGCGCGCATCCAGCAGCACCAGGTTGCCCGGCAGGTAATTGCCCGCCAGCACCCAGCGGCCATCCTTGCTCACCGCCAGGTTGCGGGTGTTGAGGCCCACGCGGATCTCGGCGATCAACTTGAGGTTGTGCAGGTCGTACTGGCTGATCCAGCCGTCCCGCGAGGCGAAGTACACAAAGCGTCCGTCCGGGGAGAATTTCGGCCCGCCGTGCACCGCGAAGTGGGTAGGGAAACGGTCCAGCACGGCAAAGGTGTCGCCGTCGAGAATATCCATGTGATGGTCGCCGGACTCCACCACCACAAACAGGTTGAGCGGGTCGGCGTGATGTTGCGGCGTGCTCGGCAATTGGCGCAGGTCCGCCAGCACGCTGTGGCTGGTGCGGATGTCATGCTCGTTCCACGTCGCCGGTGAGTCAGGCGGCTGTTGCAGAAACTGCGCCAGCCCATCCATCTGCGCGGCGCTCAGTTGCGCACTGAACGCGGCCATCTGGCTGGCGGGCCGGCCTTGTTCGATGACCTTGCGCACTTCATCCGGCTTGATTCGCCCCAGGCTCTCCGGCAGCAGCGCCGGGCCGGTGGCGCCGATGCGATTAAGCCCGTGGCAGCTTTCGCAATACTGGCGGTAGTCCTGCGCGGGCGTAGCGTGTGCGGCCGTCGCCCACAGCAGCGGCACCAGCAGCAGGCGTTTCATACCGCCACCGCTTCACGGGCCGGTGCCAGGCTGGCGGGGAAGTGCAGGGCGGCGTCGGCAAACAGGTTGACGACGTGGCCGATCACCGTCAGCGTCGGTACGCCGGGTTCGCAGTCGGCGGCCAGGGTGGGCAACTGGCGCAGGGTGCCACGGGCCACCTGTTGATCGGCGCGTGCACCGTTGCTGATCAGGGCGGCCGGTGTGTCCCCGGGCAAACCGGCCGCCACCAAATGCTCGGCGATCAGTGCCAGGTTCGACAGGCCCATGTAGAACACCAGGGTCTGGCTCGGCTCGGCCAGGCTGGCCCATGGCAGTTTCAACGCACCGTCGCGTTGCAGGTGGCCGGTGACGAAACGGCACGAATTGACCAGCTCGCGGTGGGTCAGCGGGATACCGGCATAGGCGCTGCAGCCGGAGGCGGCGGTGATGCCCGGCACCACCTGGCACGGGATACCGCGCGCGAGCAGGTACTCCAGCTCCTCGGCGCCGCGCCCGAAGATAAACGGGTCGCCGCCCTTGAGGCGCACCACCCGCTGGCCCTGGTCGGCCAACTCGGCGAGCAGTTCATTGAGTTGATCCTGGGGCAGGCTGTGGCAACCGCTGGCCTTGCCCACGTAATGACGGGCGCAGGTCAACGGGATCAGCGCGAGCAGTTCGGCACTGATCAGCCGGTCGAACACCACCGCGTCGGCCTGCATCAACAGGCTCCAGGCGCGCAGGGTCAGCAGGCGCGGGTCACCGGGGCCGGCGCCCACCAACGCGACTTCGCCGGGGTGCAAGGGGCTGTGCAGACTGGCTGGCAGGCCAGTGGAGAAGTGGGCAGTTGAAGTGTGCATGGGACGTCCTTGGTTCATCATCAGGTAGGCGGCCCCCGGTTGTGTCACCGGGTGGTCGAGCAAGGGATCAGGTTGAGGGGCTGGCGCGCGATCTCGGCGTCGCTGAAATAGCAACCGGGGTCCGGGCCCCACAGGTCGCCATCGGCCCAGGCGCGGGTGCGGGTATTGCCGTTGCAGATCGCCAGCCAGCGGCACTCGGCGCAGCGCCCGCCAATGCTGCGCGGGTGTTCGCGCAGGCGCAGCAGCAACGGGTCGGGCTGCTCCAGCCAGAGTTGGCGGAAGGTGGTGTTGCGCACATTGCCCACCGATTGCTGCCACCAGTAGGTGTCCGGGTGCACCTCGCCGGTGTTGTCGATATTGGCGATGCCGCTGCCCGAGGCATTGCCGCCCCAGGCATGCAGCAGGTGTTCAAGCTGCGGGTAGTGTTCGGGCAGGTGCTGGTGCACCCATTGCAGCAACAGCACGGCGTCGGCGTCGTTGTTGCCGCTGACGAAATCGCTGTCCACGCCGTGTTGAATATCGCTCCAGGCCTGCTGGAAAATCAGCGCCATGGCCTCGCGGCTCATCTGCCGGTGCGCATCCAGTTGGCGGCTGCGTTTGCCGCGCCCGCTGTAGTTGAGGTGCGACAGGTAGAACTTCTGCACGTCATAGGTGCGCATCAGCGCCAGCAACTGCGGCAGCTGCCCATGGTTGTCCTGGGTCAGGGTGGTGCGCAGGCCCACGCGAATCCCGGCTTCGCGGCACAGGCGGATGGCGTGCATGGAGCGCTGGAAACTGCCGTGCAGTTGGCGAAACGCGTCGTGGGTCGCTTCCAGGCCGTCGATGCTGATGCCCACGTAGTCGAAACGGGCGTCGGCGATCTGCTGGATGTTGTGCTCATCGATCAGCGTGCCGTTGGTCGACAGTGCGACGAAAAAACCTTTGTCACGGGCATAGGCACTCAGCACGAAGAGGTCTTTGCGCAGCAGCGGCTCGCCCCCGGACAGGATCAACACGCGCACCCCGGCGTCGTGCAAATCGTCGATCACCCGCAATGCTGCCGGGGTGTCGAGCTCATCGCGAAACACGCTGTCGGCGCTGGTGGCGTAGCAGTGCTTGCAGGTGAGATTGCAGCGCCGCAGCAGGTTCCAGATCACCACCGGCGGCCGCTCACTGCCAGGGGGCGAGGTGCGCGGCGGCGGGCATTGACCGGCGAGGGTGCGCAGGTACTGACTGATTCGCAGCATGGGCTATTCCTTTGAGTGCGCCGGCGTCAGGCGCAGGCCGGTTTTTTTCAGGATGCGGCTGCTCACCAGCATCTCGTCGGCGCGGCAGGCCTCCCCCAGCAAGAAACGCAGGTGCTCGCGGTAGCTGTCGATTTCTTCGCGGCTGCGGCCATGCACCATGGCGAACAGGTTGTAGGGCCAGTCCGGGCGCCGGGGGCGACGGTAGCAATGGCTGACAAACGGCTGGGCGCCGAGCAGTTCTCCCAGGCGCGGCAGGTGCACATCGGCCACGTCCCACACCGTCATGCCGTTATGCCGATAGCCCAGGCGGTAGTGGTTGGGCACCGCGGCGATACGCCGGATCGCGCCTTCGGCCTGCAGGCGCTTGAGCAGGTCGAGGGTCGACTCGACGCTGATGCCCAGTTGCTCGGCGAGCCAGGCCCATGGGTCCTCCACCAGCGGCAGGCCGCTTTGGGTGAGGGCGACCAGTTGCAGGGCCAGGGTGTTGTCAGACCGGGAAATACAGACCGACATGGTAGGTGTGCTCCTTCGGCAGGTTGAGCACCGCCAGCCCGGTCAGGGCCTCGATGCACGACAGGGTATCGGCCAGCTCCTGCGCGGTGGCGCAGGCCAGCACGAACCACATGTTCCAGCGGTGTTCGCGGCGGTAGTTGTGGGCCACCTGGGGCAGGGCGTTGAGCTGCTCGGCGACCGCATCAAAGCGCGCCTCGGGTACGGCGAGCGCCGCGAGGGTGAAAGCGCCGCCGAGACGCTCGATATCGAACATCGGGCCGAAGCGCGTGAGCATTCCGTCTTCGAGCAAGTCGTGCAGGCGGTCGAGCAGTTCGCTCGCAGGGCAATGCAGTTCCTCGGCCACCTGCTGCCAGGGCTGGCGCACCAGCGGCAGGCCGTGTTGCAGGCGGTTGATCAGTTGTCGATCCAGCTCATCCATGGGCCCATACCTGTGACGGCGGCGGCGCGAAACGCCCACCGCATTGCTTGAAGGCGCGGGTGCTGAACAGCAGTTGGTGGGGCAAGTCGCTGAGCAGATGCTGCTCCAGCAACGCCTGGATCTGCGCCTCGACCACCGCGCGCTCGCGCCCGTGCACCATGCAGAACAGGTTGTAGCGCCACTGCGGCAGGCGCCGCGGGCGCTGGTAACACAGGTTTACGCCGGGCGCGCGGCCCAGGCGCGCACCGACTTCATCGACCAGCGCATCCGGCACATCCAGCACCAGCATGGCATTGGCCACATAGCCCAGGGCGCGGTGATTGAGCACCAGGCCGACGCGACGGAACAGGCCCTGGTCGTGCCATTGCTGCATCTGTTGCAGCACCTGATCGTGGTGGGCACCGATCTGCTCGGCGAGCTCGTCGTAGGGCCGTGGCACGATGGGCAGGCCGCGCTCCAGGCACTGGCGCAGGTCGAGCATCTGCTCGTGGTTCAGTGGCGCGATCACGGCTGCTCTCCGAGGGAGAATCCAAGGTCGATGCGATAGGCGGTGAGCATCGGCAGGTCCAGGGGCGTGAGGCCGGTGTCTTGCTCCAGCTCGTCGAGGATCTGCTGCAGGTGCTGGCGGTGGGGCCCGGTGAGCACGAACCACAGGTTGTAACGGTGCTCGCGGGCATAGTTGTGATTGACCTCCGGGTACTGGCTGACCCGTGCGGCCACTTGTTCCAGGCGCTCGATCGGCACCGCCAGGGCGGCCAGGGTGCTGGCGCCGGCGCGGGAGTGTTCGAACACCGGGCCGATGCGCGACAAGGCGCCGGCCAGTTCCAGGCGTTGCAGGCAGGCCATCACCTCGGCCGCGCTGCAGCCCAGCACCTGGGCCATTTCGCGGTAGGGCTCGGCGCACAGCGGCATGCCGTGCTGGAAGCGCTCGATCAATTGCTGGCTGAGCGAATCAAGGTCCATTTCAATACCCCATTTTTTGCGCGCGCAGGCTGAAGAAAATCCCGCTGGGACTCCGGGCCGGCAGGCTTTTCAGCAGGGTCAGGCGGTACGGATCCCACACTTGCAACTGTTCGCCATCGCGCACCGACAGCCACAGTTGCTCGCCACGCCCGGTGAATTCCATGTGCAGCACACCGGGGCCGGGGCGCAGGTCGGCGACCACCTGGTGGGTTTCGGTGTCGAGCACCTGCACCCGGTCGTTGTCCGGGTAGGCGAAGTTGACCCACAACTGGCGCCCGTCGGGCCGCGCAGTGACAAAGATCGGCTGCCCGGCCACCGGGATCGCCGCCGTCTGCCGCCAGGTGCGCGCGTCCATCACCAGCACCTGGTGACGTCCCACCGCCGGCACGAACGCCTGGTCATCGGCGACGGCCCAGCCCTCCAGGTGGGGCATCTTGTACACCGGCAGCTTGGCCTGGTCCCGGCCGTAGTCCTTGAGTACGCGCACCACGCCGCGCTCCGGGTGCCACAGGTCGAGCTGGGCCATGCCGTCCTCACCGAACAGCCCGGCCATGTAGTAGCGGCCGTCGGCGGTGATCAGCGCGTCATAGGGTTGCTCGCCGACGTCCTTGAAGCGGGTGATGCGCGGCGGGTTGCCGTGGCTGAAGTCGGCGCTCCAGATCTCGCCGGTGTCGAACAGGCTGAACACGAAGCGCTGCCCGGGCGCATCCACCAGGCCGACTACCCGCGAGCGCTTGCCATCGGCCATTTCCGTCGCGGGGATGTCGGCAATGAGTGCCAGGTTCTCGGCGTCGAACACCTTGACCCCGCCCGGCACGTAGTTGGACACAGCGATCAGGCGCCCATCCTGGCTGATCGCGCCGCCGATGCTGTTGCCGCCCTGGACGATGCGCCGCTCGATGCGTTGGCGCAGCAGGTCGATCTTGGTCAGCCCGCCATCGCGGGCAAACACGTAGGCATAGCGCTGGTCGCGGGAAAACACCGCCGAGGCGTGGGACAGGTCGCCCAGCCCCTCGATACGGGCCAGTTCGGTCATGCCGGTGCTCTCGATAATCTGCACGCTGCCACTGGCGCGTTCGATCACCAGGCCCAGGTCGCCGCTGCCGCGCAATGCAGGTTGGGCGCAGGCACCCAGCAACAGGCACAGGGATAACAGGGTGGGACGCATCATGGTGGGGGGCTTCCTTGCAATAGGCGGTCGACCAGCCAGGCAATATCGCCGGCACTCAGCAGCGGGCCCCACCCGGGCATGGCGCGGGCGGGGCGGCCGTAGGTCACGGTGGCGATCAGGCTGTCGCGGCTGTGGTGGGCCAGGGCTTGCGGTGTGAGGGCCGGGCCCAGGCCGCCGGTGAGGTGCAGGCCATGGCAGGCCCCGCAATCCTGGGTCAACAGGTGTTCAAGGCGGGCAGCGTCCGGGGTGGCCGCTGCCCGCGCGGGAATCAGCAGGAGCAGCGCCATGGCCGTACCGATCATCGATGCTTGCATGGCGTGCTCCTTGTGCTTATTTCAAGGTCAGGACCCAATCGGCCAACACCTTGGCTTCATCATCGGTGACCTGGTTCGGCGGCATCGGCACCGGTCCCCAGTTGCCCTGGCTGCCGTTCTTGATGTGGCTGGCCAGGGTGGTGGCTGCGTCTTTCACGCCGGCATTCTTGGCGGCGACGTCCTTCAAGGCCGGCCCCACCAGTTTGCTGTCAATCGTGTGGCAGCCCACACAGGGTTTGCTGTTGAACAACCCCGGGCCGTCTTGTGCCAACACCGGTTGCAGGCTGAGCGCAGCGGCGGATGCCAGCAGTGCGAGGAGCATATTTTTCATTCGGTGACCTCGTTTTGATGGGGCTCAATAAATGTCGTGTTGGGTGTTGTAGACGTTGAATTTTCCGGTCGGCGTGATCAGGCGCTTGTCGCGGATCACCTGCTTGAGCTTCAAGGTCTTGTCATCGATCACCACCAGCGCCGACTCTTCGGTCTGGCCGTTCCACACCGAGAACCACACCTCGTCACCGGCCTTGTTGTATTCCGGTTGCACCACCCGCAGCGCGCCTTGCTTGATGCCCGAATACTCGGCAATCGGCAGCACGGTGTAGCCCTTGTCCAACTGGTTGATGTCGAACACCGCCACCGACTGGCTGAGCTTGGCGTCGGGGTTGAGGGTGGTGTCGACATACAGGTGATGGGAGTTGGGGTGGGTCTTGATAAACAGCGAACCGCCGCCCTGGCCCTTGAGGGATTCCACCTGTTTCCAGGCGTATTGCGGGTGCTTGACCGGGTCGGTGCCGATCACCGAAATACCGCCGTCGCCCAAGTGGCTGGTGGCCCATACCGGTCCATATTTTGGGTGATTGAAGTTGGCGCCACGGCCGGGATGCGGGGTCTTGCCGACCTCCACCAACGCGGTGAGCTTGCGCTCCCTGGAGTCGATCACCGCGACCTTGTTGGAGTTGTTCGCGGCGGTCATGAAGTAGCGGTGGGTGCTGTCCCAGCCGCCGTCATGCAGGAACGGCGCGGCGTCGATGGTGGTGATGGTGAGGTTCTTGATGTCCTGGTAATTGACCAGCATCACCTTGCCGGTTTCCTTGATATTGACGATGAACTCCGGCCACTCGTGGGAGGCGATGATCGCCGCCACGCGGGGTTCGGGGTGGTATTCCTGCTTATCGACGGTCATGCCCCGAGTGGACACGATCTGCCTGGGCTCCAGGGTTTCGCCATCCATGAGGGTGAACTGCGGCGGCCAGTAGGAACCGGCAATCGCGTACTTGTCTTCGTAGCCCTTGAACTTCGAAGTCTCCACCGAGCGGGCCTCGATGCCCACCTTGATCTCGGCGACTTTGGTCGGCTCCAGGGGCCACAGGTCGATCATGTCGATCTTGGCATCGCGGCCGATCACCAGCAGGTAGCGGCCAGACGCGGAGATACGCGAGATATGCACGGCGTAACCGGTGTCGATCAGCTTGATGATCTGCTTGGTGTCGCCGTCCACCAGGGCGATCTTGCCGTCGTCGCGCAGGGTGACCGAGAACAGGTTTTGCAGGTTGAGGGTGTTCAGTTGTTTTTTCGGCCGGTCTTCGGGCTTGACCAGCACTTTCCAGGTCTTGAGGGTTTCGGCCATGCCCCATTCCGGCGGGGTGGGCGCGGTGTGCTGGATGAAGGTGGCCATGCTGGTGATCTGCGCCTTGGTCAGCGCATTGGACGTGCCCCAGTTGGGCATGCCGGCCGGGGAACCGTAGGTGATCAGCGCTTCCAGATACGCCTGGCCACGGGCCTGGGTGATGTCCGGGGTCAGCGGCTTGCCGGTGGCGCCTTTGCGCAACACACCGTGGCAGCCGGCGCAGCGTTCGAAGTAAATCTGCTTGGAGGCGTCGAACTCAGCCTGGCTCATATCCGGCGCGCCGGGGCTTTTCACCATCCCGGTCGGCGCGTCGCCATGGGCGTTGATGGGCAATGCGAGGGCCAGGGCGCAGCTCAGGCTGGCAAGACTCAGGACCCAGGGTTTTCTGTTGCGAGTCAGCATTCCATATCTCCTCAGGCAAGACCTTTGCGATGCCCGGCGAAGGCGGGGTAGAGCGCAGGTTCTTAGTGCCAGGCAAGACTATGTTGCAGTCGCGCAAGGCTCGCTTGACGGCGATCAAGTTTGCCGTTGTACGTGCTTGCCAGGTTGTCGCAGGGGCCCTTAGCGTGGGGGCCGAACCCGTTGCGAGTACGCGTGATGACCGAGCCCTTCTACCAACCGCTGGATAACGAACAGCAGCTGTTCGAACACGCCTGGCGCCACCACCTGCCGGTGCTGATCAAAGGCCCCACGGGCTGTGGCAAGACGCGCTTCGTGCAGCACATGGCGCACCGCCTGAACCTGCCTCTGTACACCGTGGCCTGCCACGACGACCTCAGCGCCGCCGACCTGCTCGGCCGCCACCTGATCGGCACCGACGGCACCTGGTGGCAGGACGGCCCACTGACCCGCGCCGTGCGCGAAGGCGGGATCTGCTACCTCGACGAAGTGGTGGAAGCGCGCCAGGACACCGCCGTGGTGCTGCACCCGATTGCCGATGAACGCCGCGAACTGTTCCTGGAACGCACCGGCGAAGTGCTCAAGGCGCCGTCGTCGTTCATGCTGGTGGTGTCGTACAACCCCGGCTACCAGAACCTGCTCAAGGGCATGAAACCCAGCACCCGCCAGCGCTTCGTGGCGATGCGGTTTGGTTACCCGCCGGTGGCCGACGAAGAACGCATCGTCGCCCGCGAGGCCGGTGTGGATGTGGCGCTGGCCGCCCAGGTCGTGCGCCTGGGCCAGGCGCTGCGTCGGCTTGACCAGCATGACCTGGAGGAGGTGGCCTCCACCCGGCTGCTGATCTTCACCGCCCGCCTGATCGGCGCCGGCATGAGCCCACGCGAAGCCTGCCTGGCGTGCCTGGCCGAACCGCTGAGCGACGACCCGCAGACCGTCGCCGCGCTGATGGACGTGGTGGATGTGCACTTTGCCTGAACCGCGCCGGCTGCCAGGCGACCTGGCGATGTGGTTTTTTATCCTCGCCGAGCTGTTGGTGTTCGCGATTCTGATCCTCACGTTTGCCGTGACCCAGGCGCTCAAGCCCGAGCTGTTTGCCGCCGGGCGCGCACAGCTGGATACCTCGACCGGGTTGGCGATGACCTTGAGCCTGCTGACCGCAGGCTTGTTGGCCGCGTTGGCGGTGCAGCAGGTGCGATTGCAGTGCCGGCGACGCGGCGCCGGTTTGTTCGTCGCGGCGTTGTTGGTGGCGCTGGTGTATGTGGGGATCAAGCTTGGCGAGTACGCCCACCTGGGCGCTGCCGGACTGGGCCTGGAGCACGGCACGTTTTTTACCTTGTACTGGATACTCACGGGGTTTCATTTCCTGCATGTGCTGCTGGGGATGGTGATTCTCGGGTGGCTGGCGCTGGGCTGCTGGCGCGGCGGGCTGTCGGTCGGCGGGCTGGAGTCGGGGGTGCTGTATTGGCACATGGTGGATCTGGTGTGGGTGGTGTTGTTTCCGCTGGTCTATGTGATTCGCTGAGGTGTGTATGACGGGTTCCCGGACGCTGATCCTGTGTTGGCTGATGTTGGTGGTGCTGAGCGTTGGCACTGTGCTGACGGGGGCGTCCGGGTTGTGGTGGGCGGTGTTGCTGCTGGCGGTGGTCAAGGGGTGGGTGATTGTGGATGGGTTTATGGCGTTGCGGCGTGGGCCAGTGTTGTGGAGATTTTTGATGCTGGGGTGGGGGGTGGTTGTGGTCGCTTTACTGAGTACATATCCGTTATTTGCGTAGCGGCTGCTTACGAGGCTCGGTATGCCCTCACTCCAGATCAAAAGCCAAGCCGCGGCGGCCTTAGAGCCGACCGGTGTTGGGTCTGGTGTACTCGGTTAAAAATGTGGGAGGGGCGGTGCGACGATTCGACTTGCCCCCGATTGCAGTGGGTCAGTACCAAATCCATCAACTGACACTCCCTCATCGGGGGCAAGCCCCCTCCCACATTTGGATCTCCATCCAGCAGGCAGGCCTCAGCCTGCTTTTGCTCTGCTTTTGCTCTGCTTTTGCTCTGCTTTTGCTCTGGCTTTTGATCTTGATCCTGGGCGCCCCGTCAAACACGCTGGCCGAACGCAGGCTTGAATCCGTGGGTAACCCGGCAGGACGCCGGGTTAGCCGTCCTGGGCCAAGGATGGCCCATGACGGCGGCCCACGGATTCAAGCCGGAGTGAGGGCATGCCGAGCCTAGGCGAGGCACCGAGTGTTGGGGCAAGAGCCCTTTGGTTACTTTGGGGCTCTTTTCCAAAGTGACCCGCTGTAAGAGCGGAACCATAGGCCGCCGTTACCTAAATAACGGATATGTACCCAACCCAACCCCAAAAAAATACCCCACCAAAACCATCAACAATTCTTGATCGCCATCAAGCAGTTTCCACCCCCCACCTCCCTATCATTCCCTGGCCAAGCCATGAGGAAGCGACCATGTCAGAGACCTTCACCAAGGGCATGGCCAGGAATATCTATTTCGGAGGAAGCGTGTTCTTCTTCCTGATTTTCCTGGCCCTGACCTACCACACCGAACAAACCTTTCCCGCCCGCAGCAACGTCGACCAACTTACCGAATCTGTCGTGCGCGGCAAAGGCGTCTGGGAGCGCAACAACTGCGTCGGCTGCCACACCTTGCTGGGCGAGGGCGCTTATTTCGCGCCGGAGCTGGGCAATGTGTTCAAGCGCCGGGGCGGCGAAGAAGGGTTCAAGCCGTTCCTGCATGCCTGGATGAAAATGCAGCCCCTGGGTGTACCGGGGCGACGGGCCATGCCGCAATTCAATCTCAGCGACCAGGAGGTGGACGATATGGCCGAGTTCCTCAAATGGAGCTCGAAGATCAATACCAACAACTGGCCACCGAACAAGGAGGGCTGAGCCATGCGCAGTGCCAATCCATACTTGAAATTCCAATCCCAGGCCGTGGCCAAACCCTACTTTGTGTTCGCCCTGATCCTGTTTCTCGGTCAGGTGCTGTTCGGTTTGATCATGGGCCTGCAATACGTGATCGGCGACTTTCTGTTCCCGTTGATCCCCTTCAACGTGGCGCGGATGGTCCATACCAATCTGCTGATCGTGTGGCTGCTGTTCGGCTTTATGGGCGCGGCCTACTACCTGGTGCCCGAGGAGGCCGAACGCGAGCTGCACAGCCCGAAACTGGCGATCGTCCTGTTCTGGGTGTTCGCCGCCGCCGGGGTGTTGACCATCCTCGGCTACCTGCTGGTACCGTATGCGGCGCTGGCCAAGTTGACCCACAACGAGCTGCTGCCGACCATGGGGCGTGAGTTCCTGGAACAACCGACCATCACCAAAATGGGCATCGTGGTGGTGTGTCTGGGCTTTCTGTACAACATCGGCATGACCCTGCTCAAGGGCCGCAAGACCACCGTCAGCATGGTGATGATGACCGGGCTGATCGGCCTCGCGGTGTTCTTCCTGTTCTCCTTCTACAACCCCGGCAACCTGGCGCGGGACAAGTTCTACTGGTGGTGGGTGGTGCATCTGTGGGTCGAAGGCGTGTGGGAGCTGATCATGGGCTCGATGCTGGCCTTCGTGCTGATCAAGGTCACCGGCGTCGACCGTGAAGTGGTGGAGAAATGGCTGTACGTGATCATCGCCATGGCCTTGATCACCGGGATCATCGGCACCGGTCACCACTTCTTCTGGATCGGCGCGCCCGAGGTGTGGCTGTGGGTCGGTTCGATCTTCTCGGCCCTGGAGCCGCTGCCGTTCCTGGCGATGGTGATGTTCGCCTTCACCATGGTGAAGCAACGTCGGCGCCAGCACCCTAACCGCGCGGCCACGTTGTGGGCCAAGGGCACCACGGTCACGGCGTTCTTCGGCGCGGGCGTGTGGGGTTTCCTGCACACCCTGGCACCGGTCAACTTCTACACCCACGGCACCCAACTCACTGCCGCCCACGGGCACCTGGCGTTCTTCGGTGCCTACGCCATGATCGTGATGACCCTGATCAGCTACGCCATGCCCCGCCTGCGCGGTATCGGTGAAGCGCCGGACGCGCGTTCGCAGACCCTCGAAATCCGGGGCTTCTGGATGATGGTGCTGTCGATGGTGATGATCACGCTGTTCCTCACCGCCGCCGGGGCCGTGCAGGTCTGGCTGCAACGCTGGCAGGTGGATGGGGTGGCCTTGCCGTTCATGGCCACGGTGGAGCATTTGCAGGGACTGTTCTGGGCGCGGTTGGTCAGTGGGGTGGTGTTCCTGCTCGGGCTGGCCTGCTACCTGTGCAGCTTCCGGCAACGCGCCCGGATGGCTGGAGCACCGGTACCGATCGTCTACTGAAGGTAACGCGGTCCAAATGTGGGAGGGGCGGTGCGACGATTCGACTTGCCCCCGATGGCGGCCTGTGGGCCGACCGCTTTTTGGGGGGGAGTACATATCCGTTGCTGCGGTAACGGCTGCTTAGGGTTCCGCTCTTACAGCGGGTCACTTTTGGAAGAGCGCCAAAAGTAACCAAAAACGCTTCGCCCCAACACTCGGCACCTCGCCTAGGCTCGGTGTGCCCGAACGAAGGCTTTGGAGCGTGGGCCGCCGCGATGGGCCATCCATGGCCCAGCGCGGCTAACCCGGCGTCCTGCCGGGTTACCCACGCTCCAAAGCCTGCGTTCGGCCAGCGTGTTTGACGGGGCGATTTTAGATCAAGAGCCAAAGCGCGGCGGCCTTAGAGCCGACCGGAGTTGTGCCTGGTGTACTCGGTAAATGTGGGAGGGGGCTTGCCCCCGATGAGGGAGTGTCAGTTGGTGGATTTGGTACTGACCCACTGCAATCGGGGGCAAGTCGAATCGTCGCACCGCCCCTCCCACATTTTGACTGCAGTGTGCCTGTCAAACATCAAACAGTTGGAGCCCATCCCATGGCCTTTACCCTTGAATTGGAAGAATGGGTCGGCAGTGCCTGGCACCGCTTTATCACCCGCCGCGCCAGTGTCGATTTTCCGCACGCGCGGGTCGATCTGGTCGACCGCCAGCGCAGCCTCGCCGTATTGTTTCGCGCCCTGGGCGGTGCCAGCGGGATCGCCCTCGAAGCCGCCAGCGAACGCGACCTGCTGCTGCGCCGCAACCTGTTGATGCGCATCGCCGGCACCTGCAAGCATGCACCCCTGGCCTCCTGCGATGGCAACCGTCTACGCCTGCCGTCGAGCCTGGCGGTGTACCCCACCGTCGCCTTGAACCGGGAGCTGTACCGCTGGCTGGCGCTGCTGGCCGCCCATGCAGGCCCCATGACCCATTGGGCCCGGGACAACCAGCGCTGGACCTGGCTGCTGCTGCAACGCTACCCGGCGCTGCTGCCCAGCTACCAGCGCCTGGTGGACGCCCATATCACGCTGCGCCCCGACCCGGCCAGCCTGAGCCCCGCTGAAGCCGCCCTGGAAAAAGCCCTGCGCAAGGCCCTGCGCGAGCCCGGCAGCGTGCGCCATCTGCCCCGCAGCGAACGCGCTGCCTGGCCGTTGCCCTTATGGCTGTACCCGCCGTTGCACCTGGACACGCCCCAGGCCCTCGATCTTGAAGACGACGGCGACGACCTCGCCACCCCGTCCGGGGAGCAGCAGGGCGCGCCCAAACGTGCCGGCCGTGTGGATGATCACAGCCGTGATGGCGGCCTGCTGGTGGTGCGCCTGGAAAACCTGTTCAGCTGGACCGAGCACGTCGACCTCGATCGCTGGGCCGACGACAGTGAGGACCCGGACGCCGTCCGCGTCGCCGAAGACCTCGACCAGTTGAGCCTGTCGCGCCAGCGCGTGCGCAAGAGTGGCGGCTTGAAGCTGCACCTCGACCTGCCGCCCGCCGATGTGGATGACATCCCCCTCGGCGAGGGCATCAAGCTGCCCGAGTGGGACTACCGCCAACAATGCCTTCGACCCGGTTTCGTCAATCTGCAGCTGATGCAGCCACGTGCCGATGCACCGCAACCGTTACCGGCCCGATTACTCGGCCCGGCCCAGCGCCTGCGCCGTCAATTCCAGCAGCTGCGCACCGACCGCCAATGGCTGCGCCGGCAACCCCAGGGCGCGGAGCTGGACCTGCAAGCCTGGGTGGATTTCCAGGCGCAACGCCAACACGGCGCCTGCACCGAACGCGGCTTGTACCAGGAGCAACGTCACACCCGACGCGACCTGGCATGCCTGCTGCTGGCGGACCTGTCGATGTCCACCGACGCGCATTTGAACGACGAGCAAAAGGTCATCGACGTGATCCGCGACAGCCTGTTGCTGTTCGGCGAAAGCCTGGACGGGCTGGGGGATGCGTTTGCGTTGTATGGCTTCTCGTCCCTGCGCCGCCATCAGGTGCGCCTGCACCAGCTCAAGACCTTCGAGCAAGTCTATGACGACCGCACGCGTGGCTGTATCCAGGCCCTCAAACCGGGGTACTACACGCGCATGGGCGCCGCGATTCGCCAGGCCACCCAGTTGCTGGGCGCGTGCAAACAGCGGCGCAAGTTGTTATTGCTACTGACGGATGGCAAACCCAATGACCTGGATCTGTATGAGGGCCGCTACGGGGTCGAAGACACCCGCCAGGCGGTGGCCGAGGCGCGGCGCCAGGGCCTGATTCCGTTCTGCATCACCATCGACAGACAGGCCGGGGATTACTTGCCCTACATGTTCGGTGCCCATGGCTACACCCTGATCCGTCAGCCGGAGCAGTTGCCGCTGCGGTTGCCCCAGCTGTACCGGCAACTGACCGAAGGTCAGTAGAAGTCGCGGGGCAACCAGAAGAACATCGCGATGCAAAACAGCGTCAGGCTCAGGCAGAACCACTGGAAACGCCGCAAGCGAAGGGCCTGCACGCCGGCGTCCGAGGCGGGCAGGGCCATGCCGCAATCCGTGCACTGCTGGTGCTTGTCGGCATTGCGCTGCTGGCAATACAGGCAGGTTTTCACTCGAATTGCTCCAGGCGCAGCCGGTCCAGAATGGCGATCTGACGTCCGTCCTGGGTGATGATCTTTTCATCGATCAGGCGCCGGATAATCCGCGAAAAGGTCTCCGGCTGGATCGACAGATGCCCGGCAATCAACTGCTTGGCCATGGGCAGTTCGAAGGTGGCGTCGGTGCTGTGCAGGCGCATCAGTTGGGTCAGCAGGTAGCGCACCACGCGGTGGGTGGCGTTTTTCAGCGACAGGGTCTCGATCTCGTTGACCCGCTGGTGCAGGCGCACGCACAACGTGCCGAGCAGGGCGAAGGTCAGGCGGCTGTTGCTGTGCAGCAGGCGCATGTAGGTGGCGTTGGACAAACGGTACAGCTGGGTGGGGCACACCGCTTCGGCGCAGGCGACGTAGTTGGGGGTGTCCATCAGCATCATGGCCTCGGCGAAGGTCTGGCGCTCGCCGATCACTTCGAAGACCTTCTCCTGGCCGTCGGGGGTCAAACGGTAGACCTTCACCGCACCGGCGATCACAAAGTAAAACGCCTCGGCCGATTCGCCCTGGCGGAACAGCGGCTCGCCTTTGTCGATGCTCAGCAACTGGCTGTTGCCCATCAGCTCGTCGAGTTCTTCGTCGTTCAGCGGTTCGAACAGGTGATGGCTGCGCAGGATCTGGTGGTGCACGCGATGCAGCACCATGCCCGGTTCCTTGAACAGCAGCGGGGCGTTCACACCAGCACCAGCGAGAGCCCGCTGGCGGCGGCCAGCATGGAGCCGAGGATCACAAACCAGGCGAGGGGGACATAGGCGTTTTTCATCATGGCTCCGGGGTGCGGTGTGGATATAGGCGCGAGGGTAATCCCTTGGCCCCGATAGCGACTTGATCTACGACAAGGGCAATACGCAGGTATCGGCGCAAGATTGCCGCAGTCCTGAAGGGAGACCGTGTCATGCAAGTGCTCGATCGGCGCAAGGCCATGTCGATTACCCCGTTGTTTCGCCTGGCCTTCCGGCCATTCTTTCTCGGCGCCTGTGTGTTGGCGGCGCTGGCAATTCCCCTGTGGCTGCTGGCCCTGGGCGGGCACCTCGGCAGTTGGCAACCCGCTGGCGGCTGGCTGGCCTGGCATCGCCATGAGCTGCTGTTCGGCTTCGGCGTGGCGATCATCGCCGGGTTCCTGCTCACGGCAGTGCAGACCTGGACCGGCCGCCCGGGCATCAGCGGCAATGCCCTGGCGCTGCTTGCCGGCGTGTGGCTGGCGGCGCGCCTGGGCTGGTTGTTCAACCTGCACTGGCCGCTGCTGGCGGTGCTGGAACTGACCTTTCCCTTGGCCGTCGCCGCGGTGATGGGCTGGACCCTCTGGCAGGTAAGACAGAAGCGTAATTACCCGATTGTGCTGGTGCTGGCGCTGCTGACCGTGGCCGATGCGCTGTCGCTGTATGGCTTGCTGCGCAATGACCCCGGCCTGCAACGCCAGGCGGTGCTCACCGGCCTGTGGCTGGTGGCGGCGATGATGGGCCTGATCGGCGGACGGGTGATTCCGTTTTTCACCCAGCGCGGTTTGGGCCGGGTCGAAGCGGTCAAACCCTGGGTGTGGCTGGACCTTATATTGCTTGGCGGCTCGCTGCTGATCGCCGTGCTGTATGCCGCAGGGCCCGCGTTGGGCGCCAACCTGTGGATCGGCCTGCTGTTCGCCGCCCTCGGGCTGGGGCACCTGGTGCGCCTGGCCCGCTGGCATGATCGTGGCCTGTGGCGCGTGCCGCTGCTGTGGTCATTGCACCTGGCGTATGCCTGGCTGGCCGTGGCCTGCCTGGGCATGGCGCTGTGGCACTGCGGCGCGCCGCTCAATCCCAGCCTGGCCGTGCATGCATTGACCATCGGCGCCATGGCCGGGCTGATCCTGGCCATGATCGCCCGCGTCAGCCTGGGCCACACCGGCCGCCCGTTGCAGCCGCCCGCAGGGATGACCCTGGCCTTTGGGCTGCTGAACCTGGCGTGTGTGTGCCGGGTGGTGCTGGTCCTGCTGTTGCCGATGGCCGCGTTGTGGCTGGCGGGGGTGTGCTGGACCCTCGGGCTCGGCCTGTACCTGTGGCGGTATGGCCCGATGCTGTGGCAGGCACGGGTCGATGGGCATCCGGGCTAGGAGGACGTCATGCTCTATTCCACCTTGTTGATCGTGCATCTGCTGGCGGCGATTGCGTTTATCGGCACGCTGTTTTTCGAAGTGGTGATCTGGCACAGCGCCCGCGAGGAGCTGGCCTGGTCGGCGCAGTTCACCTCCGACCATGCCATTGCACGGCGTTCGCGCCAGGTACTGCACGGCGTGGTGGTGCTGCTGTACGGCGCCGGCATCGGCCTGGCCTGGCACTATCGCGGGCTGTTGGCGGTGCCCTGGGCCAGCCACTTCGCCGCGCTGCTGAGCCTGAAAATCCTGCTGGCCCTGAGCATCATCGGCCATTACCTGTGGCTGGCGTACCTGCTGAGTCACCAGCGCTTGAGCCCCCGGCGTGCGACGTGGATTCGTCGCAGCATCCTGGGGCATATGGTTGTGATCGTGATCGTGGCCAAGCTGATGTTGCGTTGATCAGGCAGGCGGACTGAGCGCCCTGGTAAACAACAGGTCGTTCTCCAGGCGGATGTGGTCGCGCGGGTGTTGCTGCGGTAATGGAGTGAGATCCAGAGCAGACTGATATCTACCTGATGTACAGAGATCACATGTGGGAGGGGCGGTGCGACGATTCGACTTGCCCCCGATGGCGGCCTGACAGCCGACCAGGATGTTGGATCAGGCCGAGTACATATCCGTTGCTACGGTAACGGCCACCTATGGTTCCGCTCTTACAGCGGCTCACTTTTGGAGGGACCCAAAAGTAAGCAAAAGGTCCTCGCCCCAACACTCGGCACCTCGCCTAGGCTCGGTGTGCCCTCACTCCGGCTTGAATCCGTGGGCCGCCGTCATGGGCCATCCCTGGCCCAGGACGGCTAACCCGGCGTCCTGCCGGGTTACCCACGGATTCAAGCCTGCGTTCGGCCAGCGTGTTTGACGGGGCGCCTGAGATCAAGATCAAAAGCAGAGCCAGAGCAACAGCCAGAGCAACAGCCAGAGCAACAGCAACAGCAACAGCAACAGCAACGCGATCCGTTGTGTAGCCCCCCACACCCCAAGCAATCACATGCGGCGTCATGCCACGGGCGAATGTTGATCGCGGTCAAGGGATAACTTCGTGGTAGTTCCCACACTGTGGCGAACTTTCTGGAGGACTGCGCCATGCCCCTGTCTCTTGCGCAATTGCGCCGCAACTACACCCTTTATGGCCTGCGTGATGACTTGGTGCAGGACGATCCCTTGGTGCTGTTCGGCCAGTGGCTGGATCAGGCGCGTAAAACCGAGGTGCCGCCGGCCGAGGCCAATAGCATGGCCTTGGCTACGGTCGATCATGATGGGCATGCCCACTGTCGCATCCTGCTGCTCAAGGGTTTCAGTGCCGAGGGTTTTTTCTTTTTCGGCCATTACCAGAGTGCCAAGGGCCAGGAGTTGGCGAGCAATCCCCATGCGGCCATGACGTTTTTCTGGCCGGGGCTGGAGCGTCAGGTGCGTATCGAAGGCCCGGTGGTTCGAGCGGATGCGCAGCTGTCGGACGATTATTTCGATGCGCGACCGGCCGCCAGCCAGTTGGGCGCCTGGGCGTCGCCGCAAAGCCAGCCCCTTGGCCATCGCAGCGAGTTGGAAAGCCGCCTGCGTGACGTCACCGAGCGTTTCGCCGGGCAGCAACCACCACGGCCCGAGCATTGGGGCGGTTACCGCCTGCAACCGCAGCGCATCGAGTTCTGGCAGGGCCGGCCCGACCGCCTGCATGACCGTCTCGACTACCGCCTGCACGCGGGCATTTGGCAGCGCACGCGCCTGGCCCCCTGAACGAGATACCTCCTTGGAGGAATAGGCCCTGCGCCCGTTGCGGCGCAGGCTGACGGCAACTTTCTTGACGCCTGGAGCCTTGATCATGGCCCATTTGAAACAACGCACGTTCGTGCCCCTGAACATCGCCGTGCTGACCATCAGTGACACCCGTACCCTCGACACCGACACCTCCGGCCAGACCCTGGTGGACCGCCTCGAAAGTGCCGGGCATGTGCTTATCGACCGTGGCCTGGTGATCGACGACATCTACCAGATTCGTGCGCAGGTGTCCCTGTGGATCGCCGACCCCGAGGTGCAAGTGGTGCTGATGACTGGCGGTACCGGTTTCACCGCCCGCGACAACACGCCCCAGGCGGTGCTGCCGTTGCTGGACAAACATGTCGAAGGCTTCGGTGAGCTGTTCCGCCAGGTGTCCCTGGCCGAAATCGGCACTTCCACCTTGCAGTCCCGCGCCCTGGCCGGCATCAGCAACGGCGTGCTGGTGTGCTGCATGCCGGGCTCGCCGGGCGCATGCCGCACCGGCTGGGACAGGATCCTGGCGGAACAGTTGGACAGCCGCACCGGCCCGTGCAACTTCGTGCCGCACCTCAAGCCCCAGCCTGAGCAAATCCTGCAAGCCTGCGAGTCGCGTTCATGAGTGTCTCGGTGTGTGACAGCGGCCACCTGATGCCGGTGGACGAGGCCATCGCCGCGCTGCTGGCCCAGGCGCCGCCGCCGCCGAGCACCCAGGTGATTGGCCTGGAGCAGGCGCTGGGGCGGGTGGTCGCCGAAGAGCTGTTCTCGCCCCTGGATTTGCCCTGTTTCGACAACAGCGCCATGGACGGCTACGCCCTGCGCGCCGAGGACGTGCCGGCCGAAGGCGGCTACCTGATGCTCGCCGGGCGCATTGCGGCGGGGCAGCACAGCAAGGTGAGGGTGCAGGCCGGGCAGGCCGTGCGCATCTTTACCGGTGCGCCGCTACCGCCCGGCGCCGACACGGTGGTGCCCCAGGAGCGTTGTCGCCTGTACGGCCAGCGCATCTGGTGCCCGCCGGTACGTCTCGGCGAGCATGTGCGCAAGCAGGGTGAAGAGTTGCAGCGTGGGCAGACCCTGATCGCCGTCGGCAAGCGCCTGCGCGCCCAGGACATCGGCTTGCTGGCCTCGGCCGGCATCCCTCGGTTGAAAGTCTATCGCCCGTTGCGGGTGTGCCTGCTCAGCAGCGGCAACGAGCTGCGTGACCCGGGCGAAGCGCTGGTGCCGGGGCAGATCTACAACAGCAACCGCTATGCCCTGGCTGCCTTGTTGCGTGGCTGGGGCGTGGACGTGCACGACTACGGCGTGATGGCGGATGAACTGGCCGCCAGCCGTGATGCGCTGGCCCTGGCCTCGTCTGAATGCGACCTGTTGCTGACCTCGGCGGGGGTGTCGGTGGGTGAGGAGGACCATCTCAAGCAGGCCATCGAGGCGCTCGGCCGCGTGGACTTCTGGCGCCTGGCGATCCAGCCCGGCAAACCCCTGGCATTTGGCGACGTGGCGGGCAAGCCGTGGCTGGGCCTGCCCGGTAACCCGTCGGCGGCGTTGATCACCGCGCTGGTGGTGGTGCGTCCGTTCCTGCTGCGCGCCCAAGGAGTGGAGCGGGTGTTGCCGGTGCCGATCCAGGTGCCGGCCGCATTCGAATGGCTCAAGCCCAACAAGCGCCGCCAGTACCTGCGTGCACGCCTGAGCCCTGGCGAGGACGGGCAATTGTGCGCCGTGCTGCACCCCCAGCAAAGCTCGGCGATGCTCACCGCCGCCTGTTGGGCCGATGGCCTGGTGATCGTCGAGCGTGAGCACCAGGTGCTCAAGGATGAACCGGTGCCGTTTGTGTCTTTCGCTGAATTTCTCTGAGGAGCCCCCATGCAACTGGTCTGCCCGGCAGGCAACCTGCCTGCGCTTAAAGCCGCGGTGCGCCAAGGCGCCGATGCGGTGTATGTCGGTTTTCGCGATGACACCAATGCCCGGCACTTTGCCGGGTTGAACATGGACGACAAACAGTTCGACGGTGCCGTCGCCTTTATTCGCCAGCACCAGCGCAAGCTGTACGTGGCGGTCAACACCTACCCGCAACCGAAGATCTGGGCACGCTGGCAACGCGCCGTCGACCGCGCGGCGGACCACGGCGTGGACGCCCTGATCGCCGCCGACCCCGGCGTGCTCGACTACGCCAGCCGCCAGCATCCGCACATGGCCTTGCACCTGTCGGTACAGGGCTCGGCCACCCACGCGGCGGCGCTGAAGTTCTATGCCGAACGCTATGGCATTCGCCGCGCGGTATTGCCCCGTGTGTTGTCCCTGGCCCAGGTCAAGCAGGTGGCTGCGAGCAGCCCGGTGCCCATCGAAGTGTTCGGTTTCGGCAGCCTGTGCATCATGGCCGAGGGGCGTTGCCACCTGTCTTCCTATATCACCGGCGAGTCGCCGAACCTGTGCGGCGTGTGCTCGCCGGCCAAGGCGGTGCGCTGGAGCGAAGATGCCGAGGGCTTGAGTGCGCGCCTGAGCGACGTGCTGATCGACCGCTACACCGCCGACGAACCCGCCGGCTACCCGACGCTGTGCAAGGGCCGCTTCCTGGTCGGCGGCAAACGCTTCCATGCCCTCGAAGAACCCACCAGCCTCGACACCCTCGACCTGCTGCCGGAGCTCAGCGCCATCGGCGTCGAAGCGGTCAAGATCGAAGGCCGCCAACGCAGCCCGGCGTATGTGGAACAAGTCACCCGGGTCTGGCGCGCCGCGCTCGACGCCCACCGCAGCGCACCGGCCAGCTTTGTGGTCAAGGACCAATGGCGCCAGGTGCTGGCCGGGTTATCCGAAGGCAGCCAGACCACACTCGGCGCCTACCATCGTGCATGGCAGTGAGGATACACAGATGAAACTCAGCCTGGGACCGGTGCTGTTTTATTGGGATAAGGAACACCTGGGGCGCTTCTACTCGGACATGGCCGGCTTGCCCCTGGACGTGATTTACCTGGGCGAAACCGTGTGCGCCAAGCGCCGCGCGTTTTCCCTGGACCGTTGGTTGGGGCTGGGCCGGGAGCTGCAAACCTGCAGCTCGGCGCAGATCGTGTTGTCGAGCTTGACCTTGATCGAAGCCGCCTCCGAACTGTCGAGCCTGCGCCGCCTGTGCGACAACGGCGAGTGGCTGGTGGAGGCCAACGACATGGGCGCGGTGCAGATGCTGATCGAGCGAAAATTGCCCTTTGTCGGCGGCCCGGCGCTCAACCTCTACAACGGTCACGCCCTGGTGCAACTGCTTGACGCCGGCATGCAGCGCTGGTTGCCGCCGGTGGAATGCTCCCAGGGCCTGATCGCCGACGTGCTGGAACAGGTGCGCGAATTGGGCCGGCCGTTGCCCGAAGTGGAGATCTTCGCCTACGGCCATTTGCCTCTGGCGTACTCGGCGCGTTGCTTCACCGCCCGCGCGGAAAACCGCCCCAAGGACGATTGCCAGTTCTGCTGCATCAACTACCCCGACGGCATGCCCCTGACCAGCCAGGAAGGGCAGGCGCTGTTCACCTTGAACGGCATCCAGACCATGTCCGCCGACGTTACCAACCTGCTGGCCGATTACCCCGGCCTGGTGTCCAGCGGCGCCGACCTGTTGCGCCTGAGCCCACGGGCCGAGGGCATGGTCGAGGTGGTACGTGCCTACGACCAGGTACGCCAGGGCGCTACGCCGCCGCTGTATGTCGAAGGCTGCAACGGCTACTGGCACGGCCAGGCGGGCATGTTGCGGGTTGAGGAGGTGGGCCTGTGCTGAGTCGTAAACCATGGCTGCTCAAGGGGGCCGACCGGTTGTTGCCATTGATCCGCCGCGTGCCATTTGGCGTACAGCGCCTGGTCTTGCAGCAAGCCCTCAACCGCTGCCTGGCCGAACCCCTGCGCGACGGCGGGTTTGACCTGCTGCGCGGGCGTTGGCTGTGTTTGCGTATTCCTGACCTGGGGTTGTGCTGGTACCTGACCCTGGGGCGGGATGGGTTGCGGATTGCGCAAAAGGCTGAGGCGCAGGTCAGCATCAGTGGTAATTGGCGGGAGTTTCTGTTGCTGGCCAGCCGCCAGGAAGATCCGGATACGCTGTTCTTTCGCCGCCGGTTGGTGATCGAGGGGGATACGGAATTGGGGCTGGGGTTGAAGAATCTGATCGACAGTTTGGACCCGGATGTGTTGCCGCCCTGGTTGTGGCGGAATCTGGAGCGGGCGGGGCGGGCGTCAGCGGTCCACAGCGGGCACTGATCAGCCGGCCTGATAGCCCATCAACTGTTCTTCGCAGAGGATTCGAATGGTGCGCCGCTGCACCTCGATCAACCCGCCTTCCACCAGCCGGTGCAGGATCCTTGAAAAGGTCTCCGGCTGGATCCCCAGCTTCGACGCCACCAGGCGCTTGGGCACTTGCAGCACCACCTCGCCACTCAGTGCATCGCGCTCCTGGAACAGGAAGTTGATCACCCGACGGCTGGCGCTGGCCAGGGTCAGGGTGTCGATGTCCTTGAGGCGCTGATGCAGGTGGATGCTCATGCTGGCCAGGATCGCCAGGCAGATTTTCGGCTGGTCTTCCAGGGCCCGGCGGTAGTGCTGGCCTTCGATGCTGACCAGCACGCTGTCCTTGAGCGCGGTGGCGCTCACCGGATAGGCCTTGGCCTGGGTGAACAGCAGGGCTTCGGCAAAGGTCTGGCCGGGCTGGATGATTTCCACCAGGTGTTCCTGGCCTTCGCCCGTAACCCGATGCAGCTTGATCTGGCCGCTGACCAGCAGGAAGAAACGCTCGGCCGCGTCGCCCTGGTGCATCAACGGCACATGGCCGGGCAGGCGCTTGAGATTGGCCAGGGTGCAGACGTCCTGGAAGGTTTTTTCCGGGAGCTGGCTGAACAGGTGATGGCGACGCAGGGTGAGCACGATGTGGGGATGGGTGAGCATGGTTGGGCCTCCGCAATGGGGTAGCGTAGGGGGCATGGCGCGGGGTTGATATGCCTCTGTGGGGGTACCTCTTGCGGGGTTTGTGTAAACAATGTGGGAGGGGGCTTGCCCCCGATGAGCAAGGGTATCCACACAACTTTTCAGCCCCTGACAAATCTCCCTGTGGTGAGCGGGCTTTTTGTGGTGAGCGGGCTTGTCCCGCGCTGGGCTGCGTAGCAGCCCCAAAACCAGTGTCTACAGAGTGTCTGATACACCGCATTCTTCTGGACTGGGGCTGCTGCGCAGCCCAGCGCGGGACAAGCCCGCTCACCACAACAGCCCTATCTGCCGCGCGTTCAGCCTCAAACAGCCTCACCCCGCCTGCCGCAAATGCTCCATCGCCCAGACCGCCGCCTCGACCCGCGACCGCAATCCCAGCTTATGCAGCAGATTCTTCACATGCACCTTCACCGTGCCCTCGGTAATCCCCAATTTGTGCCCGATCACCTTGTTGCTGTGTCCACTGGCAATCGTCCTCAGCACCTGGCGCTCGCGCTCGGTCAATTCCACTGCCGCATGGGGCTGCGGCGAGCGCAGGGCCTGGGCCAGGACGCGGGTCAGGCCGGGGCTGATGACCAGCGCGCCATGCAACGCATCGCGGATGTACTGGATCAACAACTCCGGCTCCATGTCCTTGAGCAGATAGCCATTGGCATCCAGGCGCAGCGCATCGCGGATGTCGTCCTCGGCGTCGGACACGGTAAACAGCAGCACCTTGCCGGCATAGTTCATGGCCCGCAGGCGGCGCAGGGTTTCCAGGCCGTTCATGTGCGGCATGTTGTTGTCCAGCAGGACCAGGTCCGGTTGCAGCCCGTCGATCTGGTCCAGGGCTTCCTGGCCGTTACCGGCTTCGCCGACCACTTGCAGGTCGTCTTCCAGTTCAAGCATCTGGCGCATGCCGTGGCGCATCATCGGGTGATCGTCGACCAGCAGGATACGGTGGCGGGTGAGGGTGTTCATGAGGCGGTGCCTTGTAGGGAGTGGCCGAGAAATTCCGGTTGGAAACGCAATTGCACGCGGGTGCCTTGGGGCTCGCGGGGGCTGATGTCGAGGTGGCCATGCAGGCTGCGGGCGCGCTCGTCCATGATGGTCAGGCCGTGGTGTTCGCGGGTGTCGACCTCACCGCAGAAGCCCCGGCCGTCGTCCTCGATGCTCAGGCTCACGGTCTCGCCTTCCTGGCGCAGTTGCAGCCAGGCGTTTTGCGCATGGGCATGGCGCAGGCAATTGGACAGGGCCTCGCGGGTGACCTGCAACAAGTGGATCTGTTCGCTGGCCGACAGTTGGAAGGCCAGGGCGTCCACATGCAGGTGCACCTGGAACTCGCCACGCCGCGAGAACTCCTCGGCGGTGTCCTGCAGCTCCTGCACCAGCCCGGCATCGTGGATTTGCAGGCGGAAGGTGGTGAGCAATTCGCGCAGTTGGCGGTAGGCGTTGTTCAGGCCGTCGCGCAGTTCGGCGGTGACGGTGGCCAGGGTTTCCACCGGTTCGCCACGGCGGATCAGGGTTTGCATGCGGCTGACCTGCAGCTTCATGTAGGACAGCGCCTGGGCCAGGGAATCGTGCAGTTCCCGGGCGATGATGGTGCGTTCGTCGAGCAGCAGCAGGCGGTGGTCCTGTTCGCGCTGGCGCTTGAGCGACAGCGAGGTGCCGATCAGGTTGGCCAGGGCCTGGATCAACTGTTTCTCCCAGTCCTGGGGCGCATGGCCGTCGAGGAAGTGCGCCTTGAGTTCGCCCAGTTCCGAGCCCTGGTTGCTGATGCTGAATACCTGGGGGAGCGCCACTTTCTGTTTTTGGCACGTTGCGCAATCACCGATGGCGCAGACGTTGCGGCTATCCCCTCCATTCAGGGAGAGCATCTGCTGGGCCGGCGCCAGGAAGTGCCCTTGCAGGCACAGCGACAGGCGCAGCCCCGGCAGGCGTTTCTGGAAGCGCCGGATCAGTTCATCCAGGCCCTCGGCGTTCGCCAGGCGCGTGGCCAGGCTGCGGCTGCTCTGGTAAAGCAGCTCCAGGGCAGCGTTGGCTTGTTGCAGGTTGAGGGTTTTCTGCCGCACCTGGCTCTCGAGGGTGCGGTGGGATTGTTCAATGGTTTCGGCCATGGTGTTGAAGCTCAGGGCGAGTTGCCCCAACTCGTCTTCGGAGCGGTGATTGACCCGGGTCTTGAAGTCGCCATCACGAAAGCGCCGGGTCGCGTGCACCAGCTCTTCCAGGGGGTTGACCACGCCGTACTGCAATTCATACAGGCCGATCAGCAGGATGATCAGCGTACTGAACAGAGCCAGGCCCTGGATGCTTTGCTGCCAGCCCTGTTTCTGTTCGCTGTGTTGTTGCAGGAGGCTGACGAATTGGTTCAATTGCTCGACGAACCCCGGTGCGCTGGCCTGGAACAGCATCGCGTCGCCACGGGCCAGCGCCGGGCGCAGATCGGTGTCCCAGCGCTGCTGGATCTGTTGGTAGCTCTGCAGCAGGGCACTGCGCGGGCCGTCTTCAAGCACCGCCTTGAGCGATTGGCTGTCGAGGCGCCCTTGCAGGCTGTGGGTGATGGCGTCGATCTCGTCGGCAGGCGCGCCGGCCGCCAGTTTCCAGCTCAGGTGGTAGGTCTCCATGCGCACCGAGCCGGCGGTGTTGATGGCGGCGGCATCGCCCTGGCTGAACCAGGCGATCAGGCCGGCGCTCAAGGAACTGGCAAGGGCGAGGATGGCGATCAGGATCACCGCCAGCCCGGCGCGAGCGGGCAGGGAGCTGCGCAGCCAGTTAAACATGGCGGCGTAAGCGAAGGGGGTTGGAAGCCTGCATGGCGGCACCTGCAAAGGGAAAAGGGCTGAAAAACCGCAATCCCTGGCGCACTACCTCTAAAGAGTTGCCGGCAAACCCTCCCACGGGAAAACGCCGGCACAAGAGACCAATCCATTGATAAATAAAGACTTTCTCTTGTTGTTAGGACTACCTCCTTAGAGGTATGTGGGGCCAGCATAGCCCCATACCCCCCAGGCGGACGTTGACCTGGGTCAAGTTCCACGGGGGTGTCGCCCCTAACCTGCGCCCATGGAATCACTTTCTGGAGCGCATACCGTGACTCAACCCCGTATAAGACAAGGCCTGGTGCTGGGCATGAGCACCCTGGCCTTCACCGTCTGCTTTATGGTGTGGATGATGTTCGCCGTGCTGGGCGTACCCATCAAAGAGCTGCTGCAACTCAACGAAACCCAGTTCGGCCTGCTGGCCGCCACGCCGGTGTTGACCGGCTCCCTGGTACGCCTGCCCCTGGGCCTGCTGACTGACCGCTTCGGCGGGCGCATCGTGTTCTTCCTGTTGATGCTCGCCTGCGTGCTGCCGCTGTACCTGATCACCTACGCCACCGCCTATTGGCAGTTCCTGGTGCTGGGCCTGTTCGTCGGCCTGGCCGGCGGTTCGTTTTCGGTGGGCATCGCCTACGTGGCCAAGTGGTTCGACAAAGACAACCAGGGCTTTGCCATGGGCGTGTTCGGCGCCGGCAACGCGGGCGCCGCCGTCACCAAGTTCCTGGCCCCGGCGCTGATCGCCCTCGGCACCTGGCACCTGGTGCCCAAGGTGTTCGGCGCGATCCTGTTTATCACCGCGCTGCTGTTCTGGTTCCTCACCAGCGAGAACAAGGCCCACCGCAGTGCCGGCGGCGCCAGCCTGCGCCAGCAGTTGCTGTGCCTGAAAGACCCGGCCGTGTGGCGCTACTGCCAGTACTACTCGATTGTGTTCGGCGGCTATGTGGCCCTGGCGCTGTGGATGACCAAGTACTACGTGCAGGAATACGGCTTCAGCCTGCAAAGCGCCGCGTTGCTGGCCGCGTGTTTCTCCCTGCCCGGCGGCGTGCTGCGTGCGGTGGGCGGCTGGATGTCCGACCGCTGGGGCGCCCAGAGCGTGACCTGGTGGGTGCTGTGGGTGAGCTGGATCTGCCTGTTCCTGCTCAGCTACCCGCAGACCCAATTGCAGGTGCAGACCGTCAACGGTCCCCTGGATTTCCACATCGGCCTCAACGCCACCCTGTTCACCGTGCTGCTGTTCGTGATGGGCATCGCCTTCGCGTTCGGCAAGGCCTCGGTGTTCAAGTACATCGCCAATGACTACCCACAGAACATGGGCGCGGTGTCCGGCATCGTCGGGCTGGCCGGTGGCCTGGGCGGCTTTGTGCTGCCGATCCTGTTTGGCGCCCTGGTGGACCTCACCGGCGTGCGCTCGTCCTGCTTCATGTTGATGTACGGCGTGGTCTGGGTGTCCCTGACCTGGATGTACTTCAGCGAAATGCGCAAGCAACCGCTGTTGGGCAAAACCGCCCAACCTCTCCAAGGAGAATGAACATGTCCATCGCGCAAAAGCCCGGCTCGGGGCCGGTGATCCACGACTGGCGCCCTGAAGACCCGGCGTTCTGGGGCGCCAGCGGCAAGAAGACCGCGACCCGCAACCTGTGGATCTCGATTCCTGCACTGTTGCTGGCCTTCGCCGTGTGGATGGTGTGGAGCACGGTGATCGTGCGCCTGAACGCCATCGGCTTCACCTTCAGCACCGACCAGTTGTTCTGGCTGGCGGCGTTGCCGGGCTTGTCCGGTGCCACTTTGCGGGTGTTCTACTCGTTCATGGTGCCGATCTTCGGCGGCCGCCGCTGGACCGCCCTGAGCACCGCGTCGCTGCTGCTGCCGTCGCTGTGGATGGGCTTTGCGGTGCAAGACCCCAGCACCCCCTACAGCGTGTTTGTACTGATCGCACTGCTGTGCGGTTTCGGCGGCGGCAACTTCGCCTCGAGCATGTCCAACATCAGCTTCTTCTACCCCAAGTCGCAGCAAGGCACGGCCCTGGGCCTGAACGCCGGCCTCGGCAACCTGGGGGTGTCGGTGATGCAGTTCTGCGTGCCGCTGGTGATCACGTTCGGCGTGTTCGGCCTGGTGGGCGGCCAACCGCAGACCTTGGCGGATGGCAGTCAACTCTGGCTGCAGAACGCCGGTTTCATCTGGGTGCCGTTTATCCTCACCGTCACCGTGGCGGCCTGGTTCGGCATGAATGACCTGTCCAGCGCCCGCGCTTCGTTCAGCGAGCAGGCGGTGATCTTCAAGCGCAAGCACAACTGGCTGATGTGCTGGTTGTACCTGGCGACTTTCGGCTCATTCATCGGCTTTTCGGCGGCGTTCCCGCTGCTGATCAAGACCTCGTTCCCCGATGTGGTGGCGCTGAAATTCGCCTTCCTCGGCCCGCTGGTCGGTGCCCTGGTGCGCCCACTCGGCGGCTGGCTGGCGGACAAGCTGGGCGGCGCACGGGTGACCTTGTGGAACTTCGTGCTGATGATCGTGATGGTGTTCGGCGTGCTGCACTTTTTGCCGCAGAACGGGCAGGGCGGCAGCTTCTACGGCTTCCTCGGTATGTTCATGCTGCTGTTCATCACCACCGGCGTCGGCAACGGCTCCACCTTCCGCATGATCCCGGTGATCTTCCGCACCCAGCACGAGAAGGCCAGTGCCGGTAAGTCCGCCGCCGAGCGCGAGCAGGCGATCAAGGATGCCGGTAAGGAATCCGCCGCGGTGCTGGGCTTCAGTTCGGCCATGGGCGCCTTCGGTGCGTTCTTCATTCCCAAGTCCTTCGGCACGTCCATGGCCGCCACTGGCAGCCCGGCGATGGCCTTCTACATGTTTGTCGGTTTCTACCTGAGCTGCATCGTCGTGACCTGGTGGTGGTACGCCCGCAAAGGCTGCGCCACACCCTGCTGATCGACCACGAATTCGCGGGGCAACGCACCCCACGGCACGCCTGATGAGGAAAGCATCATGAGTCACTTACTGGATCAACTGCGGTTCTTCAACCGCAAGCAAAACGAATTCTCCGACGGTCACGGCGAGACCCGCAAGGAGTCCCGCGACTGGGAAAACGTCTACCGTTCGCGCTGGCAGTACGACAAGATCGTGCGCTCCACCCACGGCGTGAACTGCACCGGCTCGTGCTCGTGGAAGATCTACGTGAAGAACGGCCTGATCACCTGGGAAACCCAGCAGACCGACTACCCGCGCACCCGCAACGACCTGCCCAACCATGAGCCGCGCGGCTGCCCACGGGGTGCCAGCTACAGCTGGTACATCTACAGCGCCAACCGCCTCAAGTACCCGAAGATCCGCAAGCCGCTGCTCAAGCTGTGGCGTGAGGCGCGCCATACCCTGTCGCCGGTGGAGGCGTGGGCGAGCATCGTCGAGGACAAGGTCAAGGCCGACTCGTACAAGAGCAAACGCGGCATGGGCGGTTTCATTCGCTCGAACTGGGAGGAGGTCAACGAGATCATCGCCGCCTCCAACGTCTACACCATCAAGCAATACGGCCCGGACCGCATCGTCGGCTTCTCGCCGATCCCGGCCATGTCGATGGTCAGCTACGCGGCGGGTTCGCGTTACCTGTCGCTGCTCGGCGGCGTGTGCCTGAGCTTCTACGATTGGTACTGCGACCTGCCACCGGCCTCGCCGATGGTGTGGGGCGAGCAGACCGACGTGCCGGAATCGGCCGACTGGTACAACTCCAACTACATCATCGCCTGGGGTTCCAACGTCCCGCAGACCCGTACCCCGGACGCGCACTTCTTCACCGAGGTGCGCTACAAGGGCACCAAGACCGTGGCCATCACCCCGGACTATTCGGAAGTGGCCAAGCTCACCGACCTGTGGCTCAACCCCAAGCAGGGCACCGACGCCGCGTTGGCCCAGGCCTTCAACCATGTGATCTTCAAGGAATTTCACCTGGATAAACCGAGCGCCTACTTCACCGACTACGCCAAGCGCTTTACCGACTTGCCGCTGCTGGTGATGCTCAAGCCGATGACCGGGTTCGCGCCCGGCGCCGGCTTCCAGCCCGATCGCTTCCTGCGTGCCTCGGACCTCACCGGCAACCTCGGCCAGGACAACAACCCGGAATGGAAAACCATCGCCCTCGACGAAAGCGGTGAACTGGTGTCGCCACAAGGCTCCATCGGCTACCGCTGGGGCGAGAAGGGCAAGTGGAACATCCTCGCCAAGGAGGGCGGTGAAGGCCGTGCCATCGACCTGAAACTCAGCTTGATCGGCGACGACATCGCCGAAGTGGCCTTCCCGTATTTTGCCGGCGAAGCCCACGAGCACTTCCAGCACGTGGCCGGCGATGCCGTGCAGTTCCGCCGCGTGCCGGTGCACAGCGTGACCCTGGCTGACGGCAGCGTGGCCAAAGTGGCGACGGTGTTCGACCTGTCCGCCGCCAACCTGGCCATCGACCGTGGCCTGGGCGGCCAGAACGTGGCCAGGGACTACGACGACGCCAGCGTGCCGGGCACCCCGGCGTGGCAGGAAGCGATCACCGGTGTCAGCCGCGAGAAAGCCATCCAGATCGCCCGTGAGTTCGCCGACAACGCCGACAAGACCAAGGGCCGTTCGATGATCATCGTCGGCGCGGCGATGAACCACTGGTACCACATGGACATGAACTATCGCGGGCTGATCAATATGCTCATGCTCTGCGGTTGTGTCGGCCAGACCGGCGGCGGCTGGGCCCACTACGTCGGCCAGGAAAAACTGCGCCCGCAATGCGGCTGGCTGCCCCTGGCCTTCGGCCTCGACTGGAACCGCCCGCCACGCCAGATGAACGGCACCAGCTTCTTCTACGGCCACAGCTCGCAATGGCGCCACGAGAAGATGAGCATGCACGACGTGCTCTCGCCGCTGGCCGACAAGTCGCAATTCCCGGAACACGCCCTGGACTACAACATCCGCGCCGAACGCGCCGGCTGGTTGCCCAGTGCCCCACAGCTCAACACCAACCCGCTGCACATTTGCCGTGACGCCGCTGCAGCCGGCATGACGCCGAAGGACTACGTGGTCAAATCCTGGCAGGACGGCAGCCTGCGCTTCGCCTGCGAACAGCCGGACAGCCCGGTGAACTTCCCGCGCAACATGTTTATCTGGCGCTCCAACCTGCTCGGTTCCTCGGGCAAGGGCCATGAGTACATGCTCAAGTACCTGTTGGGCACCAAGAACGGCGTGATGAACGAAGACATCGGCCACAGCACCGAATGCAAGCCCACTGAGGCCGAATGGGTCGAAGACGGCGCCATCGGCAAGCTCGACCTGGTGACCACCCTCGACTTCCGCATGTCCTCCACCTGCGTGTATTCCGACATCGTCTTGCCGACTGCCACCTGGTACGAAAAAGACGACATGAACACCTCGGACATGCACCCGTTCATTCACCCGTTGTCGGCGGCCATCGACCCGGCGTGGGAGTCGCGTTCCGACTGGGAAATCTACAAGGGCATCGCCAAGGCGTTCTCGGCCATGTCGGTCGGCCACCTGGGCGTGGAGCAAGACCTGGTCACCGTCCCGTTGATGCACGACAGCGTCGGCGAACTGGCCCAGCCGTTTGGCGGCACCGACTGGAAAAGCGCCGGTGTGGCGCCGGTGCCGGGCAAGAACGCGCCGAACATGGCGGTGGTGGAGCGCGACTACCCGAACATCTACAAGCAGTTCTCGTCCCTGGGCCCCATGCTGGAAAAACTCGGCAACGGCGGCAAGGGCATCAACTGGAACACCGACGAAGAAGTCGAGTTCCTCGGCGAGCTGAACCATCACGAAAGCGCTGCGGGCATCAGCCACGGCCGGCCGAAAATCGACACGGCCATCGACGCCGCCGAAGTGATCCTGTCCCTGGCCCCGGAAACCAACGGCAAGGTCGCCTTGAAAGCCTGGGCCGCGCTGTCGGAATTCACCGGTATCGACCATAGCCACCTGGCGATCTCCAAGGCCCACGAAGCGATTCGCTTCCGCGACATCCAGGCGCAGCCGCGCAAGATCATCTCCAGCCCGACCTGGTCAGGCCTGGAAGACGAGCATGTGAGCTACAACGCCGGCTACACCAACGTCCATGAAAACATCCCATGGCGCACCATCACCGGCCGCCAGCAGTTCTACCAGGATCACCCGTGGATGCAGGCGTTCGGCGAGCAGCTGATGAGCTACCGGCCACCGGTCAACACCCGCACCATCGAAGGGGTGAAGGGCAAGCGCAGCAATGGCGAGACCGAGATCGTGCTGAACTGGATCACCCCGCACCAGAAGTGGGGCATCCACAGCACCTACAGCGACAACCTGCTGATGCTCACCCTGAGCCGTGGCGGACCGATCGTGTGGCTCTCGGAAATCGACGCCAAGCGCGCGGGCATCGAAGACAACGACTGGATCGAATGCTTCAACGTCAACGGCGCATTGACCGCCCGTGCGGTGGTCAGCCAGCGCGTCAAGGAAGGCATGGTGATGATGTACCACGCCCAGGAACGCATCGTGAACGTGCCGGGTTCGGAAACCACCAAGACCCGCGGCGGCCACCACAACTCGGTGACCCGCGTGGTGCTCAAGCCGACCCACATGATCGGCGGCTATGCCCAGCAGGCCTACGGTTTCAACTACTACGGCACGGTCGGTTGCAACCGCGATGAGTTTGTCGTGGTGCGCAAGATGGCCAAGGTCGACTGGCTCGATGGCTCCAGCGGTGATGATTTGCCGCGCCCATTGCCGACTGACATCGAGGAGAACTGAGATGAAAATTCGCTCACAGATCGGCATGGTCCTCAACCTGGACAAATGCATCGGCTGCCACACCTGTTCCATCACCTGCAAAAACGTGTGGACCAGCCGTGAAGGCATGGAATACGCCTGGTTCAACAACGTCGAGTCCAAGCCCGGTATCGGCTACCCCAAGGAGTGGGAGAACCAGGACAAGTGGAAGGGCGGCTGGGTGCGCAACGCCAATGGCTCGATCAACCCCCGCATCGGCGGCAAGTTCCGCGTGTTGGCGAACATCTTCGCCAACCCCGACCTGCCGAGCCTGGACGACTACTACGAGCCGTTCGACTTCGACTATCAGCACTTGCACACCGCACCATTGGGCGAGCACCAGCCGACCGCACGCCCGCGTTCGCTGGTGTCCGGCAAGCGCATGGAAAAGATCGAGTGGGGCCCGAACTGGGAGGAAATCCTCGGTACCGAATTCGCCAAGCGTCGCAAGGACAAGAACTTCGACCAGATCCAGGCCGACATTTATGGCGAGTACGAAAACACCTTCATGATGTACCTGCCGCGCCTGTGCGAGCACTGCCTCAACCCGGCGTGTGCGGCATCCTGCCCAAGCGGTGCGATCTACAAGCGTGAAGAAGACGGCATCGTGCTGATCGACCAGGAGAAGTGCCGGGGCTGGCGCATGTGCATCAGCGGTTGCCCGTACAAGAAAATCTACTTCAACTGGAAGAGCGGCAAGTCCGAGAAGTGCATCTTCTGCTACCCGCGTATCGAAGCCGGTATGCCGACCGTGTGCGCCGAAACCTGCGTGGGTCGGATTCGCTACCTCGGTGTGCTGCTGTACGACGCCGACCGCATCAGCGAAGTGGCCAGCACCGCCAACGAGCAGGACCTGTACGAGAAGCAACTGGAAATCTTCCTCGACCCGAATGACCCGGCGGTGATTCGCCAGGCCCTGGCCGACGGCGTGCCGCAGTCGGTGATCGACTCGGCCCAGCGTTCGCCGGTGTACAAAATGGCCGTCGACTGGAAGCTGGCGCTGCCGCTGCACCCGGAATACCGCACCTTGCCGATGGTCTGGTACGTGCCGCCGCTGTCACCGATCCAGAACGCCGCCGCGGCCGGCACCGTGGGCATGAACGGGGTGATCCCGGATGTGGACAGCCTGCGTATTCCGCTGCGTTACCTGGCGAACATGCTCACCGCCGGCGATGAAAAACCGGTCAAGCGTGCACTCAAGCGCCTGTTGGCGATGCGCGCCTACAAACGCTCCCAGCAAGTCGATGGCGTACAGGACCTGCAAGTGCTCGAAGACGTCGGCCTGAGCGTTGAACAGGTGGAAGAGATGTACCGCTACCTGGCCATCGCCAACTACGAAGACCGCTTCGTGGTACCGAGCGCCCACCGTGAAGACGCCATGAGCGACGCGTTCGCCGAACGCTCCGGCTGTGGTTTCAGCTTCGGCAGCGGTTGCAGCGGCAGCTCCGACACCAACATGTTCGGCGCCAAGAAAGCCAACCGCCGTGACGTGCTGAAAACCGTCCAGATCTGGGAGGACTGAGCCATGCGCATTCTTAAAGTGATTTCGTTGCTGCTGGACTACCCCACTGAAACCTTGGTGAACGGCCGCGACGAACTGGAACAGGCGATTCTCGAATCCCGGGAAATCAGCCCCAAGCAGCGCGGTGCGTTGTTCGAGCTGCTGGAACTGATCTGCGCCAATGACCTGATGGACGGCCAGGAACACTACGGCGCGCTGTTTGGCCGGGGCCGTTCGCTGTCGCTGTTGTTGTTCGAACACGTGCACGGCGAGTCCCGCGACCGTGGCCAGGCCATGGTCGACATGATGGCCCAGTACGAAGAAGCCGGCTTTGCCATCGGCGTCAAGGAGCTGCCGGACTACATCCCGTTGTACCTGGAGTTCCTGTCCACCCGCGAAGACATCGAGGCCCGGGAGGGCCTGGCGGATGTGGCGCACCTGTTGGCCTTGCTCGCTGCGCGTCTCGACGAGCGTGAGAGCGGCTATGCCAGTTGCTTCCGTGCGCTGTTGCAGATTGCCGGCGCCGAGCCGCACCAGGCCGTGGCCGAACTGCGTGCCCAGGTCGCCGCCGAACCGCGCGACGACTCCCTCGAAGCCCTGGACAAAATCTGGGAAGAGGAAGCGGTGGACTTTATGCAGGCTGAGCAACAGGACCGCTGCAGCTCGATGCCGAGCAGTCCGGGCAAGGCCCGCGAAGAAAGCGCGGTGCCGTTGCACTGGGTGGATTTTCAGCAAGAAGGCCGGGCCGCAGCGCCCGCCGGGGAGGTGGGTAATGTCTAAGTGGAATTTGCTGGTATTCGGGGTGTACCCCTATGTGGCCCTGGCGATCTGCCTGTTGGGCAGTTGGGCACGGTTCGACCTGTCGCAGTACACCTGGAAGGCCGGTTCCAGCCAGATGCTCAACAACCGTGGCATGCGCGTGGCGAGCAACTTTTTCCACATCGGCGTGCTGTTCGTGCTGGCCGGGCATTTTGTCGGCCTGCTGACCCCGGCGTCGGTCTACCACCATGTGATCAGCACTGAGCACAAGCAGTTGCTGGCGATGGTCTCGGGCGGCTTCTTCGGCCTGCTGTGCCTGGTGGGCCTGCTGATGCTGGTCAAGCGTCGCCTGGGCGATCCGCGCGTGCGGGCGACCTCGAGCCCGTCGGACATCCTGATCCTGCTGGTGTTGCTCGCGCAGTTGCTGCTGGGCCTGCTGACCATCGTCGCCTCCACCGGGCATATGGACGGCTCGGTGATGGTGATGCTCGCCGACTGGGCGCAGAACGTGGTGCTGTTGCGGCCGGTGGAAGCGGCCGAGTCGATTGCGCCGGTGTCGCTGATCTACAAGGCCCACGTGGCGCTGGGCTTGACCCTGTTTGTGCTGTTCCCGTTTACCCGCCTGGTGCACATGGTCAGCGCGCCGATCTGGTACCTGGGGCGTCGTTATCAAATCGTGCGGCAGAAGTATTGAGGAGAACGTCATGACTACAGGATGCGGATGTGGTGGCGGTAACGGCGGCAGCGGTGGTTGCGGCTCGTCGGCCAAGGAACCGGTGATGGCCGAGGCTGTGGCCCAGGCCTCTTTCGAGGAGATCAAGGCGCCGGAATTGATCGCCAGCAGTGAACAGGAATGGCCGATCATCAGCGTCAACGGCGTGGCGGTCACGCCCGAGGCCATGGCCCTGGAGTTGCAATACCACCCGGCCGCCAGCCGCGAGGAAGCGGTGTACCTGGCCGCCCGCGCGCTGGTGATCCGCGAGCTGTTGCAACAGCGGATCGCCGAGCTGGGCCTGGCGGTGGAAATCGCCGCCGGCGAGAACGAAGAAGAAGCCGCCACGCGCCTGCTGCTGGAGCGTGAGGTGACGGTGCCCGACTGCGACGAAGCCACCTGCGTGCGCTACTTCGAGAACAACCGTGGGCGCTTTCACAGCGCGCCGTTGCTGGCGGTGCGGCATATCCTGCTCGAGTGCGCGCCGGACGACGCCGAGGCGCGCCACCTGGCGCACACCCAGGCCGAAGTCCTGCTGCTGACGCTGGAAGAACATCCGGGCCAGTTTGCCGAACTGGCGCTCAAGTACTCGGCCTGCCCGTCCAAGGCACAGGGTGGTTCGCTGGGCCAGGTGAGCAAAGGCCAGACCGTGCCGGAGTTGGAGCGCCAGTTGTTCACCCTGGCCCCAGGTTTGGCCGCCAAACCGCTGGAGAGCCGCTACGGCTGGCATGTGATCAGTGTCGACCAGCGTATCGAAGGCCAGCCGTTGCCGTATGAAGCGGTAGCCGTCGCGATTCGCACCCAGTTGCAGCAAGGGGTGTGGCAGAAGGCATTGGTGCAGTACCTGCAAACCCTGATCGGCGCGGCGGACATCCGCGGCATCGCGCTGCAGGGCGCCGACTCACCGTTGGTGCAGTGACATGAGCCTGGTGGATGGGGTGGGCCGTTCGATCGATTACCTGCGTTTGTCGGTGACCGACCGTTGCGATTTTCGCTGTGTGTACTGCATGGCGAAAAACATGACATTCCTGCCGCGCCAGCAGGTGTTGACCCTGGAAGAACTGCAACGCCTGGCCGCGCTGTTCGTGGGGCAGGGCGTGCGCAAGATCCGCCTCACCGGGGGCGAACCGCTGATTCGCCCGGGCATTGTCGGGCTGTGCCGCAACATCGCGGCACTGCCGGGCTTGCGTGAACTGGTGATGACCAGCAATGGCTCGCAGTTGGCGCGACTGGCGCGGCCATTGGTGGAGGCGGGGGTCAAGCGCATGAACATCAGCCTCGACAGCCTGGATGCGCAACGCTTTCGCGCGATTACCCGTAACGGAGACCTGCGCCAGGTGCTGGACGGTATCGAGGCCGCGCGGGATGCGGGGTTCGAGCGGGTCAAGCTCAACTGCGTGGTGATGAAAGGGCGCAACTTCGACGAGGTGCCGGCGTTGGTGCGGTACGCCATCGACCAGGGTGTCGACATCAGTTTTATCGAGGAAATGCCCCTGGGGGACGTGGGGCGATCGCGGGGCGAGACGTTCTGCTCCAGCGATGAAGTACGCGCGGTGATTGCCCGTGAGCATGGGCTGATCGATAGCACCGAGAACAGCGGCGGGCCGGCGCGGTATGTGCGGTTGGCCGGGCATCCTGGGACGCGGGTGGGGTTTATTTCGCCAAATTCCCATAATTTCTGTGGCGGTTGTAATCGGGTACGGATGACGGTGGAAGGGCAGTTGCTGTTATGCCTGGGGCAGGAGGATGCGCTGGATTTTCGCGCGTTGTTACGGCGCTATCCGCTGGAGGATGGGCCGTTGGTCGAGGCGTTGCACAGGGGGTTGAAGGGCAAGCCGTTGCGGCATGATTTCAGTGGGGAGGGGGAGGTGCAGGTGGTGCGGTTTATGAATATGAGTGGGGGGTGAGGGGGGTGAGGGGTGTGTGGGGTGTGTGGGGTGGTGTGGTATTGAGTACATATCCGTTTCTTCGGTAACGGCGGCTTAGGGTTCCGCTCTTACAGCGGCTCACTTTTGGAGGGACCCAAAAGTAACCAAAAGGTCCTCGCCCCAACACTCGGCACCTCGCCTAGGCTCGGTGTGCCCGAACGAAGGCTTTGGAGCGTGGGCCGCCGCGATGGGCCATCCATGGCCCAGCGCGGCTAACCCGGCGTCCTGCCGGGTTACCCACGCTCCAAAGCCTGCGTTCGGCCAGCGTGTTTGACGGGGCGATTTTAGATCAAGAGCCAAAGCGCGGCGGCCTTAGAGCCGACCGGAGTTGGGTCTGGTGTACTCGGTAAATGTGGGAGGGGGCTTGCCCCCGATTGCAGTGGGTCAGTACCAAATCCATCAACTGACACTCCCTCATCGGGGGCTAGCCCCCTCCCACATTTGGATCTCCACATATCAGCTAGAACTCGGTCTGCTTTTGCTCTGCTTTTGCTCTGGCTTTTGATCTTGATCCTAGGCGCCCCGTCAAACACGCTGGCCGAACGCAGGCTTGAATCCGTGGGTAACCCGGCAGGACGCCGGTTAGCCGTCCTGGGCCAGGGATGGCCCATGACGGCGGCCCACGGATTCAAGCCTTCGTTCGGGCACACCGAGCCTAGGCGAGGTGCCGAGTGTTGGGGCAAGAGCCCTTTTGGTTACTTTTGGGGCTCTTTTCCAAAAGTGACCCGCCGTAAGGGCGGAACCCTAAGCCGCCGTTACCTAAATAACGGATATGTACCCAATCAAAAAACCTTGACCCCGATCAAGGGACCCCCACCCCATTCTCCGTAACCTCACTGCATATTGTGTCTGTAAACCTAAAAATATCTACATGTAGTGCCTGGAGCCCGGAAAATGCAAAACACGCTCACCCCGCTGGTCAGCACCCGCCTACACAAACGCGACGGCAGCCTGGTCCCCTTCAACGCCGAAAAAATCCACCACGCCCTGACCGCCGCCGGTACCGCCACCGGCGAGTACCAGGAGGCCGACGTCGACCTGTTACTGGGCGCTGTCCTGGCCCGCCTGAGGGGCATCGAACACCTGGACGTCGAACAAATCCAGGACAGCGTCGAACGCGTGCTGATGGACGCCGGCTACTTCCTCTCCATGCGCGCCTATATCGTCTACCGCGAACAACACGGCCGCCTGCGCCGCGACCGCAAGACCCTGGTGGAAGTCGCCACCTCGATGAACGAATACCTCGACCGCGAAGACTGGCGTGTGCAAGCCAATGCCAACCAGGGCTATTCCCTGGGCGGGCTGGTGTTGAACGTGTCGGGCAAGGTCACCGCCAACTATTGGCTCGACGAGGTCTACAGCCAGCAGATCGGCCGTGCGCACCGTGAGGCGGATCTGCATATCCATGACCTGGACATGCTCGCCGGGTATTGCGCCGGCTGGTCGCTGCGGTCGCTGTTGCACGAAGGCCTCAATGGCGTGCCGGGCCGTGTCGAAGCCGGGCCGCCCAAGCACTTGAGCAGCGCCCTGGGGCAGATGGTCAATTTCCTCGGCACCCTGCAAAACGAATGGGCCGGCGCCCAGGCGTTCAGCTCGTTCGATACCTACCTGGCGCCCTATGTGCGCAAGGATCAACTGAGTTACGCCGAGGTGCGCCAGGCGGTGCAGGAGTTCATCTACAACCTCAACGTGCCGTCGCGCTGGGGCACCCAGACGCCGTTTACCAACCTGACCTTCGACTGGGTGTGCCCGGAAGATCTGCGCGAGCAGGTACCGGTGATCGGCGGTGAGGAAATGCCGTTTGCCTATGGCGACCTGCAAGCGGAAATGGAGCTGATCAACCGCGCCTATATCGAAGTGATGCAGGCCGGCGATGCCAAGGGCCGGGTCTTCACCTTCCCGATTCCCACCTACAACATCACCCACGATTTCCCCTGGGACAGCGAGAACGCCGACCGTCTGTTCGAGATGACCGCGCGCTACGGCCTGCCGTATTTCCAGAACTTCCTCAATTCCGATATGCAACCCAACCAGGTGCGCTCGATGTGCTGCCGCCTGCAACTGGACGTGCGCGAGCTGCTCAAGCGCGGCGGTGGGTTGTTCGGTTCGGCGGAGCAGACCGGCAGCCTCGGCGTGGTGACGATCAACTGCGCACGCCTCGGCTACCTGTTCAAGGGCGACACCTCGGGCCTGTTGCAACGCCTGGACAGCCTGATGGACATGGCCATGGAAAGCCTGGAGGTCAAGCGCAAGGTGATCCAGCACCATATGGACGCCGGCTTGTACCCCTACACCAAGCGTTACCTCGGCACCTTGCGCAATCACTTCTCCACCATCGGCCTCAACGGCATGCACGAGATGCTGCGCAATTTCACCGGCGACGAGCAGGGCATGCACACCGAGGAAGGCCGCGCATTTGCCCTCAAGTTGCTCGACCATGTGCGTGCCACTTTGCTGCGCTTCCAGGAAGACACCGGCCACCTCTACAACCTCGAAGCCACCCCGGCGGAAGGCACCACCTACCGCTTCGCCAAGGAAGACCGCAAGCGCTACCCGGACATCCTGCAGGCCGGCAGCGACGTCGCGCCGTACTACACCAACTCCTCGCAACTGCCGGTGGGCTTTACCCAGGACCCCTTCGAAGCCCTGGAGCTGCAAGACGAACTGCAATGCAAATACACAGGCGGCACCGTGTTGCACCTGTACATGGCCGAGCAGATTTCCTCGGCCCAGGCCTGCAAGCAGCTGGTGCGCAAGGCGTTGGGACGTTTCCGCCTGCCGTACCTGACGATCACCCCGACGTTCTCGATCTGCCCGGTGCACGGTTACCTCGCCGGTGAGCACGAGTTCTGTCCCAAGTGCGATGAAGTGCTGGCACTGGCCGCTGCGCACTGAACCGATCTTCCAACCCGCAAGGAGATTCACCATGCAAACATCCCAGCCACAACGTCAGCGCTGCGAAGTCTGGACCCGGGTGATGGGCTATCACCGGCCCGTGTCGGCGTTCAATCCCGGTAAACAATCCGAGCACAAGGAACGCGTGCATTTCACTGAAACGGCCGCCGTGGCCGGGCGCCAATGAGTCGAGCGCTACGGGTCGGGGGCCTGGTGCCCCTGACCACCCTCGACTACCCCGGCATGCTCGCCTGTGTGCTGTTTTGCCAGGGCTGTGCCTGGCGCTGTCGTTACTGCCACAACCCGGACCTGATCCCGCCGCGCGGTAGCACGGAGGTGGATTGGCGCCGGGTGTTGCTGTTCTTGCAGCGGCGCAAGGACTTGCTCGACGCCGTGGTGTTCAGCGGCGGCGAGCCGACCTTGCAGGAAGGCTTGCCGGCGGCCATGGATGAAGTGCGGGCGATGGGCTTTCGTGTCGGCCTGCACAGCGCCGGGATCAAGCCGGCAGGGTTTGCCAATGCGTTGCGGCATGCCGATTGGGTCGGCTTTGACGTCAAGGCGCTGGCCGAGGATTGCCAGTCGATTACCCAGGTCAGGAACAGCGGTGCCGCCAACTGGCGCAGCCTCGACACCCTGTTGGCCAGCGGCGTCGAGTACGAGTGCCGCACCACGGTGCATTGGCATTTGATCGACCCGCCTCGGTTGCTGTTGCTGGCCCAGCGTTTGCAAGCGAATGGCGTGCAACGCTTTGCGGTGCAAATGGTGCGCACGGCCAGCATGCTCGATGCGCAATTGTCGAGTTCTCCGCCACAGGCTGCCTTGCCGGAGTTATGGAGCCGATTGCGCGAGTTGTTTCCTGCCTTTGTATTGCGAGGGTGATCGGCGCCCTCAAGCGGATTTTTATAGATGCTGCCCATGACGGGCAGGTGTTCATCAGGGACTATCACAATGAAGCAATTAACCACGGCACAACGCATTGTCATCGGCTTCGCGATTGCGCCGCTGGCGCTGGTCGGCTTGGTGTTTTACGCCCTTCACGACCTGGCGACCCTCAAGCAGCAGTCCGAGCAGATCGTGCAGCAGGACTGGCCCAGAATTGCGCCGATCATGGTGATCGCCACCGGGGTGCGCGATAACGGGCGCAACACCCGCGACCTGCTGATCGACCAGGACAACCAACAGGCCCAGGCCTCCATCGGCACCACGCGCGAGCGCATCACCCAGGCGTTCGCCACCCTCGAACCGCTGCTCGACACCGCCGAAGGCAAGGCCGCCTATGCCACCTTGAAAACCCACCGCGAAGCCTACGTGGCGGCCTTCACCCAGGTGCAGGCGCTGATCCGGCAAGGCGCGCGCGAGCAGGGCCTGGCCCAGCTCAAACAGCAGGTGATCCCGGCCGAGCTTGAGGTGTTCAAGAGCCTGGATGCGCTGATGGCCATGCAGGGGCGGTTGTTCGCCGAGCGTCAGCAGGCGGCGCAAACCCTGTATGACGAGGCACGACGCACCATGCTCGGGTTGTTCCTGCTGTGCCTGGCCCTGGTGGTGGTGGCGGCGGTGATCGTCACGCGCAGCGTTACCCGCCCGCTGGGCGGCGAGCCGGATGAAGTGGCGCGGGTGTTGAGTCATATCGCCGAGGGTGACCTGACCCTCGAGGTGCCGTTGGGCAACAGTATCGACGGCAGTGTGATGCGCAATCTGCACCAGATGCAGCAGAGCCTCAACCAGATGGTCCGCCATATCGCCGCGTCGGTGGACGGCGTTGCCAGCTCGTCGGAAGAGTTGAGCGCGGTCAGCGGCCAGACCAGCAGCAGCCTGCAGTTGCAGGGCCAGGAAATCGAACAGGCCGCCACGGCGGTGAATGAAATGACCGCCGCCGTCGACGAGGTGGCACGCAATGCCGTGAGCACCAGCGAAGCCTCGCGCCTGTCGGAGCAGACCGCCCAGCGTGGACAGGCGCAGGTGCAGGAAACCGTGGCGTCGATCAATACCTTGGCCACCGGTGTGGTGGAAACCTCGGAGCGTATCCAGCAGTTGGCCGGCCGTGTGCAAGACATCAGCAGCGTGCTCGAAGTGATCCGCAGCATTGCCGACCAGACCAACCTGCTGGCGTTGAACGCGGCCATCGAAGCGGCCCGCGCCGGGGAAGCCGGACGCGGGTTTGCGGTGGTCGCCGATGAAGTGCGCGCGTTGGCCCATCGCACCCAGGTCTCGACCCAGGAGATCGAGCAGATGATCGGCAATATCCGCCAGGACACCGAACACGCCGTGGCCGCCATGCACAGCAGCAGCGAGCGGGTACAGGCGACCTTGAGCGTGGCGCAACGTTCGGGAGAAGCGCTGGACGAGATCACCCGGTCGATCTCGCAGATCAACGAACGCAATATGATGATTGCCAGCGCCACCGAAGAGCAGGCGCTGGTGGCGCGGGAAGTGGATCGCAACCTGGTGGGCATTCGCAACTTGTCCCAGCAGGTGTTACAGGGCGCGATACACACCGAGACGGCCGGGCACGACCTGGCCGGGATGGCGGGGACGCTGCATCAGACGGTGGCGCGGTTCAAGGTGTAACTTCGGCTGGTGCGGTCAGGGGGCTTGTTTCCGTGGCGGCCTTCGGGCCGACCATGTCGTTGGATTTGATTGAGTACATATCCGTTGCTGCGGTCACGGCCACTTAGGGTTCCGCTCTTACAGCGGGTCACTTTTGGAAGAGCGCCAAAAGTAACCAAAAAACGCTTCGCCCCAACACTCGGCACCTCGCCTAGGCTCGGTGTGCCCTCACTCCGGCTTTGGCCAGCGTGTTTGACGGGGCGATTTGAGATCAAAAGCCAAAGCGCGGCGGCCTTAGAGCCGACCGGAGTTGTGTCTGGTGTACTGGGTTAAAAATGTGGGAGGGGGCTTGCCCCCGATAGCGGTGAGTCAGTCAACCCAAGTATCACTGACCCACCCTCATCGGGGGCAAGCCCCCTCCCACATTTGGATCGGTGTGCATCAGCCAGCCCATCCCCAGAACTGCAACCACCAGCCATAGCCCACCAGGCCGTTGCTCAGCAGTACGCACAACCACCCGAGGCAACGGCGCCGGATTCCAAGCCCCTGGAGCTGTCGCCACCCCAACCACAAGCACCAGCCAATCGCCGCGCTCAACACCAGTGCACGAGCCGGTTGCACCCACGCCAATGCCAACCCTTCATAGCGCAACAACTTCACCGTCGTCGCCGACAGCCCCAGGAACAGCCCTGCACCACCCAGGGGCGTGAGTGTCAGCGCCAGGGGCCGAAACAGTGCGCGATCGCCGGCCACAGACGCGGCCAGGCGCAGCAGCAGCCAGCAGCCACCGCCGAGCAGCAGTGCGCTGCCAGCCAGGTACAGCAGGATGCACAGGCCATCGAGCCAGCTGAAGCTGTCGTTGAGTGGCGGGTAGTGGGTGAGCAGCCACCACGGCGCGTTGTCTTGCAACGGCCACAGCCAGTCGCGGCTCACCAGCCATTCGGCGAGTGTCTGTTTCAGCGCGATAAACCACGGGCTCAAGGTCCATTGGAACGCGCCCATGGCCAGGCCGATCACGCCAAACAGCAGCAGGCGCGCATCCCACGGCGAGCCGGGTTGACGCGGCGCCTGGAGAATCTCCTGGTTGCAGGAGCGGGCGATCAGTTGCACCGCGCCGCGTTGCCCGCTGCAACGGCCACAGGCGTGGCAGTCGCTGGCGCCCTGCAGGCGGCGGATGTCCAGGAGTGGCGCGCAGTTGGGCAGCGGCAGGCGCGGGGCGTGGTTGGCTTTCCAGCGTTGTTCATCCACGGCGAAATGCACCGGCGCCAGGCGGGCGAGCAGGGCGAACACGCCGCTGACCGGACACAGGTAGCGGCACCACACGCGCTTGCCGCGCACGAACAACAGGCCGACCGCCACCGCCGCCAACGTCGAGCCGCCGAGGATCAGCAATGCTGCCTGGGCGTAGTCGTACACGCTGATCAATTGGCCGTAGAGCGTGGTGAGGCAAAAGCCCAGGGTCGGCCAGCCGCCCCAACGCAGCCAGCGCGGTATGCCCAGGCCACGCCCGTGCTGGCTGGCCCACTCGCTCAGCGAACCCTCCGGGCACAGCACGCCACACCACAGGCGCCCGAACAGCACCATCGACAGCAACACGAACGGCCACCAGATCCCCCAGAAGATAAATTGCGCCAGCAGCGTCAGGTTGTTCACCATGCGCGCCTGGCTATCCGGCAACGGCAGCGCGGCGGGCAGTACCAGCAGCACGGCATACGCCAGCACCACCGCCCATTGCATGGCACGGATCAGCCGGGCATGGCGGCGCATGCCATCGCCCAGTTGCTGCAGCCAGCTCATGCCGCGTGCCGGGCGCGACGCAAGCCGTTGCCCACCCACAGCCAGTAGCCGAGCAGTACCAACACGGTGATAAGGCTGGGGGCCGCGCGGTAGCCGGTAAAGTCGGCCAGCAGTGCGCCGAGGCCATGGCTGTCACTGAGCAGTGCGCTGCTGTCCCAGCGGCTTTCACCGAAGGCGGCGTAGACCCACTCGGGCATGTCCATGTCCAGCAGTTGCCCGCTGATGCGGTCCACTGCCGCGATCAGCAAGGCCCCGCCAAGCAGCAACAGCAGCGCCTCGCTGAGGGCGAAAAACAGTGACCAGGAGATAAAGCGCCGACTGCCGCGCAACACCAGGACCGTGAGCCCCGCCAGTGCCAGGCCGAGCAGGCCGCCGACGGCGAACAGGCCTTGCGCCTCATCGTGCAGGCGCGCCCCGGCGCCATACAAAAACACCACGGTTTCACTGCCTTCGCGGCTCACCGCCAGCAGCGCCAGTAACAACACGCCCCAGCCGCCCTGGCGCGCCAGGCGCTCGTCGGCCTCGCGTACCAGGCTGTGTTTGAGCGTGGCCGCGTTGCGGTGCATCCAGAACACCATCTGCACCATCAAGCCGCTGGCCAACAGGGTCAGCGCCGCTTGCAGCCACTCGCCCTGTGGGCCGGTCATGGCGTCGCCGGCCCAGAGCATCAAACCGGCCAGCCCGGCCGAACACAGCAACCCCAGCAACACCCCGGCCCAGAGGAAGCGGGCCAGTTGCGCATGGCCGGCCTGGCGGCTGATCCAGGCCTGCAGGATACCGATCACCAGCAGGGCCTCGACGCTTTCACGCCAGACAATAAACATCGATTGATTCATCAACGGCTCCTATTGGGCGAGGATGCTGCCTTCGGGCAATTGCGGGTTGAACTCGTCGAAGAACGGGTACAACCCCGGCTTGAGCGGGTGGATCACTACAAAGGTGGTCACCCCCGCAGACAACACCTTCTCGACCCGCAACGGCGTGCTTTCGAATTCGGCCGGGACTTGGCCGATGTTCTTGAGCACGATCTTGAAACGCTCATCGGCCTTGACCACCAGTTGTGGCGGGTCGAAGTGACCGTCCTGCAGGCTCAACGCATAGGTGGGCAACGGCGCCGCCACTGCCGCGCCGCTTAGCAGCAGGCCGCCCAGCAAGAGGGCGCGGCGCATCAATAGCCGCCTTTTTTGCCGATGCCGGCGTAGACGAATTCATAGTGCACTTCGCAGCGTTCGAACCACGGGGCGACCCCGGTTTCCTTGTCGGTATGACGGCCCAGGGAGTGGTGGCCGGCAGGCGGCAATACGTTGAAGGTGAGGGTGTATTTGCCCGGGCCTTGCAGCTTGACGTTATCGCCGTAGTGCGGCCCGTCGTTGGCGACCATGGCGTGGAAGTCGCCGCTGATGGGGGTGTCGCTGCCTGTTTTCTTCAGGGTGAAAGACAGATTGAGGTAGGGCACGAAACTGCCTTCCTGAAACCCTTGGACGTTGTCCGCCGTGGCGCGTACGTCGGCTTCCAGGTGCACATCGGAATCGGCCGTGGCGCGCATCATGCCGGCGGGTGCCATCTCGATCGGTTGCAGGTACACCGCGCCGATTTCCAGGCCGGGACAGTGTTGCGGTTCGCCGATGGGGTACTCCTTGGCAGCTGCCACGGAGGTGCTCAGCAGCAGGGTAAGGCACAGCAAAGAACGGGTACGCATGGAGGCTTCCTGATGGGTGTAGAGAGAACCCGAGTCTAGGAAGGACAGCAGTAAATAATAATGATTCTTGTCAAGTTCCGAGGATATTTCATCTTGGCCAGGCTTGATGCCGGTCAAGGTTGTACAGGCTGTATGGGGGTAGGTTGCAGGGAGTGTTCGTCGCCAGGGAGTCGACTCATGGCCAAGCCTTTCCCGCTGCACCCCAAGCATCCCGAACGTATCTGTTGGGGCTGTGACCGCTACTGCGCGGCCGCCGACCTGGCGTGCGGCAATGGCGCCGACCGCACCATGCACCCGGCCGAGATGCTCGGGGATGACTGGTACGAGCATGGCGACTGGGGGCTGGCGCCCGAGCCGCCGGTGGCGGATGAACCCTCAGCTGCCTGAGCGGGGTTTTTCCTTGCCGTCTTTAGGGGGGGCAGCCGGCCTGGCGGGTTTGCTCGGCGGTTTGGCGGTGTCCTTGGTTTTTTTGTCGCTGTCCGAGGGGCTGCTGGGGTAAGTCCCCGGTGGCAGGGCGGAGCCGGCGGCGCTGTCGCCACTCAAGGCGTTGGCGGCAGGTTCCGGGTTATCGCCAAAGGCGGCGAGGGCGGGGCCGGCGAGCAGGGCCGACAGGCCGACGATAAGCACAATCCGTTGGGACGATCTGGTCTTCATGACGCTATCCCCTATCGTGTGGATGTATCAGGAGCCTGGATGAATTCCAGGCTCCGGTCCTGCCTCGATCAAGCCGCCATCGGCTTGCTCGATTGCGACTTTTTATGCGCCGCTTTCATGGCTTCCATTTCGGCGCCCAACTCTTCAAGCAATGCCTTGCCCAGCAGCTTTTTGGCCTGGGGGAACATCTCGGTTTCCTCTTCTTCGATATGGTGCTCGAGCAGTTCCTTGACCACTTTGACGCGGCCGGAAAACTCGGTGGTCGAAGGTTCGGTCTGCTTCAGGTCGGGCAGCACCAGGGCGTCAACGGTGCGGTGCTCTTCCTTGGCCTCGTGGTACATGATGTCCTGTTCCTTGCCGCCGGCCTTTCTGAACGCCGGGTAGAGGATTTCTTCTTCCAGCCTGGTGTGCAGGCTGATTTCCGCTTCCAGCTTGGCCAGCAGCTCGGTGCGCTTTTTCACCCCGCGTTCGGTGGACTCACTCAATTGAGTCAACAGGGCCTTTACGCGTTCGTGGTCGGCTTTGAGCAGGTCAATGGCATTCATCGGTGACACCTCACGGGAAACTCAGGGCGCGTCGATATGCACGCCTCGTCCCGTGCAGTGGTGCATCAGGCGTACCAACTTGAGTGTTTTTAAATTGGCCTTTCAATTCAATTGGTTGAAGAGGATTGCAGAGAGCGCCTGTCGTGCAGGTTGCATGGTCGGCCTGGGACCACGTTGCATTCCACCACCCAGGAAAATTTAAATGAACCCTCGCGGCCGATGCTTGAACTAACGCATACGACCTAGGAGGTGAAGCATGGAAATTCAATATATCTGGATTGCGTTGGCGGTGATTCTGCTGCTGTTGGAATTGTGGGCGATCAATATCGTATTGCGCAGCACCAGTGGCTGGGAGACCAAGGGCTTATGGCTGGTGATCCTGATCTTCGTACCGCTGGTGGGCTTGATTGCATGGGCCATGTTCGGACCCAAGCGGGAGATGCCGGAACAGCGTAAAAGCTGAGTGGCAGGGGTAACGCAAAACAGGCGCCGAAAGGCGCCTGTTTTGCGTTCAACGTTGGCGGTTCAACCAGCGACAGCCTGGGCAATCGCCTCGTTGAAAGCAGGCAGATCGTCCGGTGTACGCGAGGTGATCAAGGTCCAGCCATTGGCCTGGCATTGCTTGACTGCGGTATCGACCCACCCGGCCGCGCCAGCGTTTTCCAGGTCGATGCGCACGCTTTTGTAAGAGGTCAGGGTCTTGCCCTTGATTACGCCGGCGTCGATCAGCGTCCATGGGCCGTGACAGATCGCCGCGATGGTTTTACCGGCTTGGGCAAAGTCCTTGATCAGGCGCAGCGCCGCCGCGTCCTGGCGCAGGGTATCGGCATTGACGGTACCGCCAGGGATTACAAGGGCGTCAAAGTCGCTGCTGGCCACGTCCGACAGCTGCACGTCGGATTCCACGGTTTTGTCCTTCTCGGTGTCGCCGACAAAGGTCTGGGTGGAGCCGCCTTTGCTGGACGCGTGGGTCACCGTGGCGCCATGGCCGCGCAGTGCTTCCAGGGGCTTGAGCAGTTCGTCGCGCTCGATGCCGGTGTTGGAGGTGATGACCAGAATCTTCTTGCCGTTAAGGTGTGAGCTCATGATCGAGTGTCTCCTGAGGGGGGATGATTGAAGAGGCGATATGGGAGAGTGGATCGAGTCCGGGCGGCAAAGGTTTAAATTAATTTGCGCTTTTTTCGTGGGCGGTTGGTGCGGGCAATTTCCTTGAACTATCGAAACTCACCGGCCTCTGCTGCATAAGTGCCCGGCGCTTTCGCGGGCCTTCAACTGCCAGGAGATTTCACTGTGACCGCCACCTCGATCAAGGACACCGAACGCCAGGCCGACGCCATCAACGAACGGGCGGATGATGCCGAGCGCAAGCTGGGGCACTGAGCATGGCCAAGGCTATTTCAGCGGCTGAACTGGGCATCGATCTCAAGCCTGGGGATGACGCCAGCCTGTTCAAGTGGCTTGTCGCCAGCTTCCTGATGGGCAAGCGCATCCAGGCACCGATTGCCGCCCAGGCCTACAAGGTGATCGTTGAAGAAGAGGGGCGCGATACGGCGCGCAAGCTGCAACATTGCACCTCCAAGGAATTGGTGGCGATGTTGGGGCGTGCCCACTACGTGCGGTACGACGAAAGCACCGCACAGCGCCTGCTGGACCTGAGTGCCAAGCTGAACGCCGAATACGCCGGCAAGATCAGCCATATCCGCAGTGCCAGCGAAAACCGCCAGGCGTTCGAACAGCGCCTGGGTGAATTTGACGGCGTGGGGCCCAAGACCATCGAGATTTTCATGCGCGATGCGGCCAAGGTGCTGTCGTGGTGAGCGGGCTTGTTGTGGCTAGTGAGCTTGTTGTGGTGAGCAAGCTTTTTTTGTAGTGAGCAGGCTTTTTGTGGTGAGCGGGCTTGCCCCGCGCTGGGCTGCGAAGCGGCCCTAAAACCAGTCATCGCGTTCAGGCAGGCAGGATAATGGCGGTGGCCTTATGAGGGGCCGCTACGCGCCCCAGCGCGGGGCAAGCCCGCTCACCACAGCAAGCCCGCTCACCACAAAAAGCCTGCTCACCACAGCAAGCCCGCTCACCATAAAAAAGCTTGCCCACCACAATAAGCCTGCTGGCCACAACAGAGCCTGCCAGCCACGCCGCCATTTGATGCCCTGTACCTACTCGACCTCGACCCGCAACACCTCCAACCCTAACTGCTCATACGCCTCCACACTCGGCACATGCCACTCGGTGATCAACGTGTGGATACGGTTGCACGGCGCCACCACAAACGGTTCCACCGCACCCAGTTTGTCGGCCGTGGTCACCGCCACCACATGGGAGGCGCTGTCGAGCAGGGCCTGTTTGACCGCGACTTCATCAAAATGCAGCGAGCTGATGCCCACTTGCGGATGCAGTGCGCACACCCCGGTAAACAGCAGGTCGGCCTTGATGCCCTGGATCAGGCGCACCGCCTCGTGACCGCTGGTGGACAAGGTGGCCGGGTTGAGTTGGCCGCCGGCAAGTATCACTTTTACATCGCGGTGGTCGGCCAGGGCGATGGCGATCATCGGTGATGGCGTGACCACCGTGAGGCGGATCGAGTGCGGTAACGACTGGGCGATCTGCAAGGTGGTGGAGCCGGAATCGAACAGCACGATCTGGCCGTCTTGCACCTGGTCGGCGGCGAGTTGCGCGAGTTGACGCTTGGCTTCATTGGTCTCACCGACGCGGGTGAAGAAGTCCTTGCCGGTGTCCTTGGGCCGGGGCAGGGCGCCACCGTGCACGCGCTGCAACAGGCCGGCGGCGGCGAGTTCGCCGAGGTCGCGGCGGATGGTGTCCTGGGACACGGCGAAGTGCTCCACCAACTCCGAGGCAGTGACTTTGCCGTCGCGTTCCAGCAGTAACAGGATCTTTTGTTTGCGCAGGGAAGGCAGGTCGATGGCGTGATGGGTGTTGTGCATGTTTGTGCGCTTTTTTGCGGGTTTGTGCGAGATTAATCTGCAGTCGATATAAACGCAATGGCTGGTTGCCCACCCGTGGGGCGGTTACTCTCTGCGCTCAGTTCAGGGAGAGGTGACCTAGATGTCGTTGATTACAACCATCGAAGATTTACGCAAGCTGGCGCAAAAGCGGGTGCCACGGATGTTCTACGATTACGCCGATTCCGGGTCCTGGACTGAAAGCACCTACCGCGCCAATGAAAGCGATTTTGCCCGGATCAAATTCCGCCAGCGCGTGGCGCGCAATATCGATGAACGTTCGATCCGCGCCACCATGCTCGGCCAGGACATGGCCATGCCCGTTGCCTTGGCCCCCACCGGTCTGGCGGGCATGCAGCATGCCGATGGCGAGATTCTTACCGCCCGGGCCGCCGCCGCGTTTGGCCTGCGCTATACCTTGTCGACCATGAGTATCTGCTCGTTGGAGGACATCGCCGAACAGGTCGGCAAGCCGTTCTGGTTCCAGCTGTATGTGATGCGCGACCGTGGCTTTGTCGAGCAATTGATCGAACGTGCCAAGGCGGCCGGCGTGGACGCACTGGTGCTGACCCTGGACCTGCAGATCCTCGGGCAGCGTCACAAGGATTTGATCAACGGCTTGTCGGCACCGCCCAGGTTGACCTTGCCGAACCTCCTCAACATGGCCACCAGGCCGCGCTGGGTGATGGGCATGCTCGGTACCCGGCGGCGTGGCTTCGGCAATATCGTCGGGCATGTGAAGGGCGTCGCGGACATGCGGTCGCTGTCGTCGTGGACCGCCCAGCAATTCGACCCGCGCCTGAGCTGGGACGATGTGGAATGGATCAAGCAGTGCTGGGGCGGCAAGCTGATCATCAAGGGCATCCTCGATGTGGAAGACGCGCGCCTGGCCGCCAATTCCGGTGCCGATGCACTGGTGGTGAGCAACCATGGTGGCCGCCAGTTGGATGGTGCGCCGTCGAGCATCAGCCAGTTGCCGGCGATTGTCGACGCGGTGGGCGAACGCATTGAGGTGTGGCTCGATGGCGGCATTCGCTCCGGCCAGGACGTGCTCAAGGCGATGGCACTCGGCGCCAAGGGCACCATGATCGGTCGCCCGCATTTGTATGGTCTGGGCGCGATGGGCGAAGCAGGGGTGACCAAGGCACTCGAGATCATCGCCCGTGAATTGGACGTGTCGATGGCGCTGTGTGGCTATAACGATATACGCGATGTGAATCGCAAGATTCTGCTGCCGGGTACATTTCCAGAAACCGTTTAATCAGCAAAAAAATCGTAAAAAAATAAAAAGAGTTGTCCACGAAAACCGTGGGTATCTCTGTGGATAACTTTGCGAACGCCCGGCAGGGTTGGCGATTTAACCAAAGGTTAATATTTGATCAACTGCCGGCGAGGGCCAGTATGGGCAGGGTTTGCGCTTGACAGCCCAGCGCGAACCCAGTGCCGAAAAACGGATTTATGACTCGTTGTCACGGCCGGTTGTGTGGGTGACAACCTGGGCGGGCATCTTCGCTTGCATCAGGTTGTCGAGTGCCTGGCGATAGCTGCGACCGGCCAGGCTCATGCTGTTGTTGTGGCTGGCACCCGGCACCAACAAGAGGCGCTTGGGTTGCCGGGCCGCTTCAAATAGTTGCTCGCTGAAACGGGGCGGCACATAGCGATCATCCAGGCCATGCACCACCAGCAATGGCATATGGATATCGGCGATCTTGTCGATGGAGTCGAACTTCTGCGACAGCAACCAACGCACCGGCAGCGAGGTGTTGGCCACCGCCGTGGCCACATCGGCCAGGGAGGTGAAGGTGGACTCGATCACCAGCCCACGTACCGGCAGTGGCGTTTGCTTGCCCAGTTCGGCGGCCAGGTCGATGGCTACCGCGCCGCCGAGGGAGTGCCCGTAGATCAGGCGCTTGCCGGGGTCCGGCTGCAGCACCTGGAAGCGTTCCCAGGCGATGCGCGCGTCTTCGTAGACCGTGGTTTCCGAGGGCAGCTCGCCGTGGCTCTGGCCAAAACCGCGATAGTCGATGGCCAGCACCGAGTAACCCAGGGCGTGCAACTGCTCGATGCGAAACAGCTGCCCGGTGAGGTTCCAGCGTACGCCATGCAGGTAGAGGATCGCCGGTGCGTCCTTGTTGGCTGCCGGGTACCACCAGCCATGAATGTTCTGCCCCGATTTGAAACTGGCGGGCTTGAGCTCGAATTCCTGCACCGCCTTGGGCAAGCCGCTGTACCAACTGGCGGTGCCGGGTTCGATGCGAAACACCAGCTCGCGCTCCTTGTGTTGCAGCACCGCGCAGCCCACGGGCAGGCCGACGATCAACAGTGCCATGCACAGCAGGGGAAACCAGCGCAGGCTCAGGCGCGATAGAAAACGAGAGGGCATGGAGATTCCTGGGCAAAGGTGAAGCTGGGGTTTTACCAGATGGCCTGCACAGGCAGGTATAAATTCGACGGCCGCGCAGGGGGATTGCTTGCAAAGTGTTACAGCATTTGACGCCATTGATGTCGGCGCGACATGCTCGTGCTCTTTTGAGCAAAGGCCTGACCATGGACAACAGCCCCGTTCGCATCACCGCCGAAGAGACCCTCTCGGACAACTGGTACCTGCTGAAAAAATACAGCTTCGACCTGCGTCGCCGCGACGGCAGTTGGCAAGCCCAGACCCGCGAGGTGTATGACCGCGGCAATGGCGCGACCATCCTGCTGTACAACCGCGAGCAACGCACGGTGTTGCTGATTCGCCAGTTCCGCATGCCCACCTTCGTCAATGACTACCACGGCTATCTGATTGAAGCGGCGGCGGGGCTGCTGGACAACGCCAGCCCCGAAGAGCGCATTCGCCTGGAGGCCGAGGAAGAGACCGGCTACCGCGTCGGCCATGTAGAGAAGATCTATGCGGCGTTCATGAGCCCGGGGTCGGTCACTGAGCGGATTCACTTTTTTCTCGGCGAGTACCAGCCGGGGGACCGGGTCGGCCATGGCGGCGGCCTGGAAGAGGAGGGCGAGGACATCGAGGTGCTGGAGCTGGGTTTCGAGCAGGCACTGGCCATGGTGCAGAGCGGCGAGATCGCCGACGGCAAGACCATCATGCTGTTGCAGCACCTGGAGTTGCGCATGTTGAAAGAAGGCTGGTGAGCCCTTTCCAGCGCTCCCCCTTAAACAGCACGTACATGCAATTTTCCTGACGCTGTCCTCGGCAAACTCCCCTCATCGCTGATATTTCAAGGCAGAGGGGCATCCCATGGACCCAGCACCACAGACAGGGCCCGACGAAGTCGTCACCCTGGTCGTCAAACACCTGATCAAGGCCGGCCGCGAAGCCGACTACGAAGCCTGGCTCCGCCGCACCGTGCGCATCGCCGGCGAGCGTCCCGGCCACCTCGGTGTGGATGTGGTGCGCAGCAAACAGAACGGCCTGACGCTGTTCACCTGCGTATTGCGCTACCGCTCCACCGACGACCTGGAAACCTGGCTCAATTCCCCCGAGCGCAACACCCTGATCGCCGAAGCCACGCCGATGCTGGCCGACGGCGACAAGACCGAAATCGGTGCGCTCAACGAGTTCTGGTTCACGCCCCTGGCCGACAGCGCCGCCAAGCCGCCGCGCTGGAAGCAGGCGGTGGTGACCCTGTGCGTGATCCTGCCGCTGACCCTGCTGGTGCCGATCGTGTGGGCCCCGATCCTCGGCCTGCACCCGTTCCTCTCCAACTACGTGGTCGCGACCTTCCTGGTCACCGTGACCATCGTCCTGCTGGTGGTCTACCTGCTGATGCCGGCCGCCACCCGCCTGTTCGCTCCCTGGCTTGAAGCCTCTGTAAAGGAAACCCTATGAACGCCGATCTGATTCTGTTCAATGGCCAGTTCCACACCGTGGACCGGGAAAACCCGCGGGCAACCGCCGTTGCCATCCGCGAGGGGCGCTTCGTTGCCGTCGGCACCGATGGCGAGGCCATGGCCCTGCGTGGCAGCGGCACCCAGGTCATCGACCTCAAGGGCCGCACCGTGATCCCCGGTCTCAATGACTCGCACCTGCACCTGATCCGTGGCGGGCTGAACTACAACCTCGAGCTGCGCTGGGAAGGCGTGCCGTCCCTGGCCGATGCCCTGCGCATGCTCAAGGAGCAGGCCGACCGTACCCCGACGCCGCAATGGGTGCGGGTGGTCGGTGGCTGGAACGAATTCCAGTTCGCCGAAAAACGCATGCCGACCCTGGAAGAACTCAACCAGGCCGCACCGGACACCCCGGTGTTCGTGCTGCACCTGTATGACCGTGCCTTGCTCAACCGCGCCGCCTTGCGCGTGGCCGGCTACACCAAGGACACGCCGAACCCGCCGGGCGGCGAGATCGTGCGCGACAGCCACGGCAACCCCACCGGCATGCTGGTGGCGCGACCCAACGCGATGATCCTCTACTCGACCCTGGCCAAAGGCCCGAAACTGCCGCTGGAATACCAGGTCAACTCCACCCGCCAGTTCATGCGTGAACTCAATCGTCTCGGCCTGACCAGCGCCATCGATGCCGGCGGTGGTTTCCAGAACTACCCCGATGACTACGCGGTGATCGAGCAACTGGCCAAGGATGAGCAACTGACGGTACGCATCGCCTACAACCTGTTCACCCAGAAGCCCAAGGAAGAACTCAGCGACTTCAAGAACTGGACCGGCAGCGTCACCCTGCACCAGGGCGATGACTACCTGCGCCACAACGGCGCCGGTGAAATGCTGGTGTTCTCGGCGGCGGACTTCGAAGACTTCCTCGAACCCCGTCCCGACCTGCCGCTGACCATGGAGCAGGAGCTGGAACCGGTGGTGCGTCACCTGGTGGAGCAGCGCTGGCCGTTCCGCCTGCATGCCACCTATGACGAGTCCATCTCGCGCATGCTTGACGTGTTCGAGAAGGTCAACCGCGACATCCCGTTCAATGGCTTGCCGTGGTTCTTCGACCATGCCGAAACCATCACGCCGAAGAATATCGAGCGGGTCCGCGCCCTCGGTGGCGGTATCGCGATCCAGGACCGCATGGCGTTCCAGGGCGAATACTTTGTCGAGCGCTACGGTGCTAAGGCCGCCGAAGCCACGCCACCGATCAAGCGCATGCTGGCCGAAGGCGTGCCGGTGGGGGCGGGCACCGATGCCACGCGAGTCTCGAGCTACAACCCGTGGACTTCGCTGTACTGGATGGTCAGCGGCCGCACCGTCGGTGGCCTGGAGCTGCACGCCGAAGGCCTGCCGCGCCTGACCGCGCTGGAGCTGTTCACCCATGGCAGCGCCTGGTTCTCGTCCGAGCAGGGCAAGAAAGGCCAGATCAAGGTCGGCCAACTGGCGGACGTGGCGGCGCTGTCGGCGGACTTTTTCAGCGTCGATGAAGAAGCCATCAAGTGGATCGAATCGGTGCTCACCGTGGTTGGCGGCAAGGTGGTCTACGGCGCCGGCGACTTCGAAGACTTTGCACCGCCACGCGTACCGGTGCTGCCGGACTGGTCGCCGGTGGTCAAGGTGCCGGGGCACTGGCGCCCGAGTTCGCCTGTGCAGGCTCAAGTACACCAATGCAGCGGCCCGTGCGGCGTGCATTCCCACAGCCACGAAAAGGCGCGCCTTTCCAGCGTGCCGGTCAGCGACTTCCAGGGTTTCTGGGGGGCGTTTGGCTGCTCGTGCTTTGCGTTCTGATACCTAAACCCACAAAGGAGTTAACCCATGACTTACAAGCGCTTGAACAAAGATGACGCCGTGGTGCTGTTGGTGGATCACCAGACCGGCCTGATCTCCCTGGTGCAGGATTTCTCCCCCAACGAATTCAAGAACAACGTACTGGCCCTGGCCGATGTGGCGAAGTTCTTCAACCTGCCGACCATCCTGACCACCAGTTTTGAAGGCGGTCCCAACGGCCCACTGGTGCCGGAACTCAAGGCACTGTTCCCGGACGCGCCGTACATCGCCCGTCCTGGCCAGATCAACGCCTGGGACAACGAAGATTTCGTCAAGGCGGTCAAGGCCACCGGTCGCAAGCAGATCATCATTGCCGGCGTGGTGACGGACGTGTGTGTGGCGTTCCCGACCCTGTGCGCCCTCGACGAAGGCTTCGAGGTGTTCGTGGTCACCGACGCCTCCGGCACCTTCAACGAAACCGTGCAACAAGCCGCCTGGGCGCGTATGACCGCCGCCGGTGCGCAACTGGTCAACTGGTTCGCCGTGGCCTGCGAGCTGCAGGTGGACTGGCGCAACGACATGGAAGGCCTGGCCAACCTGCTGTCGCCGCGCATCCCCAACTACCGCAACCTGATGAACAGCTACTCGGCGTTTACGGCCAAGTAAGCTGTTTTCAAGGCTGTCGGTAATTCCCTGTGGGAGGGGGCTTGCTGTGGTGAACCACAGCAAGCCCCCTCCCACATTTGATTTGTGGTGTGGCGACCATCCAGTTATAAAACAGCCCATCGTCTACCGAGAAGCGACAATGAACCCCTTCGAAGACATGCGCCTGTTCTGCCAGGTCATGGAATCCGGCAGCTTCACCGCCGCCGCCGAACAATTGGGCCTGTCCAAGCAATTCGTCAGCCGCCGCCTGATCCAGCTGGAAGATCGCCTTGGCGTGCGCCTGCTCAACCGCTCCACGCGCCGCCTGGATGTCACGCCCCTGGGCCAGAGTTACTACGAGTCCGCCTTGCGCCTGCTCGGTGAGGTCGAGCAAGTGGAGCAGGGCATCGCCGGCCAGAACAGTGAACCGCGCGGCACCATTCGCCTGAGTGCGCCGTTGTCGTTCGCCATGGCGCACCTGGGTTGCCTGTTGCCGTTGTTCCTGCAGCGCCATCCCCAGGTGTCGGTGGAAGTTGACCTCAGCGACCGCCCGGTGGACCTCATCGGTGAGGGCTACGACCTGGTGCTGCGCATCGGCACCCTGGAAGATTCCACCCTCATCGCTCGGCGTATCGCCAGCATCGAGCGCGTGTATTGCGCCAGCCCCGAGTACCTGGCACTGCGCGGTACGCCGCTTAAACCCGAAGACCTCGCCGAACACGACTGCCTGCCCTACGGCCATGGCCGCCAGGTGCAATGGCGCTTCAAAGGCAAGCTGCAAGCACTGAATGTCACCGGCCGTATGCGCGTGAATAACGGCGAGTTGCTGCGCGATACCGCCGTCGCCGGCCTGGGCGTCACCTACCTGCCGACCTTCATCGTCGGCGACGCGTTGAAGGACGGCCGGCTGGTCACGCTCCTCGATGATTTTGCCCCCGAAGCCCTGACCCTGTCGGCGGTGTATCCCCAGCACCGGCAAAGCTCACGGCCGGTGCAGGCGCTGGTGGAGTTTCTGCGCGAACGCCTGGCTAGCGGCTGTTGAACAGCTGGCGGATCAGGTTCGGCGTGCTGCCGGTCCAGCGCTTGAATGAGCGCCGGAAGTTCGCCGCATCGTTGAAATTCAGGTACGCCGCCACTTCATCATTGCTGTAGCCCTTGACCTGGTACAGGTGCAACGCCACCTGCTTGCGCACCCGGTCCACCTGCTGTTGAAAACCTGTGTCGTGCTTGTGCAGCTTGCGCTTGAGGGTCGCCGGGCTCATGGCGAAGGCCTGGGCCGCCTGTTCCAGGCTGGGCGGCTGGCGCACCTGGTCGCGCAGGTACTCGTAGAGGCAGTCGAGAAAGCTGCCGGCAAAGCCCAGCTGCTCGATCTGCTCGCGGGCTTGGCGGCGCGCCACCTGGCCGGCCGTGGCCGAGGCGCCCGGCCAGGTGCGGGTGAGGTATTCGCGCGGGATCGTCATCATGTCCAGCGGGCGCTCGAAGCGCGTGTCCTCGCCCAGGTGCACCCAGTACTGTTCGATGTAGCGCGGTTCGGCATGGCTGAAACTGCACGCCCACGGCAGGCGCTCGCCGCTGAGCCATTGGCTCATGGCAACCAGCGAGGTCATGCTGGCTTCCAGCAGGAAACGCCAGTGCTCGCCGGCGCCGCAACTGTCCAGCCAGTACAGGTAGGCGTGGTGCTCATCCAGCTCCAGTTGCAGGCTGGCCAACGGGCTGAGCAGCACCTGTTGCTGGATCAGGATCTCCAGGGCCTGGTGCAGGTTCTGCGCATGGCCAAGGGCGTGGCTGGCGGCACCGTAATAGCCCGGTAGCAGGCGCTGGCCAAACAGGAAACTGCTGTCGTCGGCGTCCAGTAACTTGCGGCTGTTGCCGATCAAGCCGAAAAACTGCTGCGGGCTCAAGTGCGCGGTGCCGGCCAGGATGTCCTCGTGAAACAGCCCGGTGCCGCGCAGCAGGCGATGGCTGTCGATGTCCCGGGACAAGGCCAGGTCGATCAGCGTGGCGGGTTGGTAATGCCCTGGAATGAAGCGGCTGTCGGCTTCATACCAGCTGGTTTTGACGGCCATCTCAGGCACTTTTCGCAAGGGGTTGCTTGGCCCTGACCAAGGCCAGGTTCAGGCGCTTGAGCAAATCCTGGGGCGGTTCTTCAAGGGCCATGACCACGGCGGTGGTCGCCGCCAGTTGCAGGCGTTCGCCCTGTTGCCGGGTCTTGTGGGCCAGGCCGCGCACCGCTTGCTGCAACTCCAGCGCCAGCTCCTTGGCCTGGCGTTCGCCGGTGTTGGGCAGCAGCACCACAAAACGGTCGCCGGCCAGGCGGCACACCAGGTCCTGGCGGCGCAGGTTGAGCAGCAGCAAATGGCTGAGGGCCTGCAACACCGCGTCGCCTTCGGCATGCCCGTAGGCCTGGTTGATGGCGGCGAAGTTGTCCAGGTCCAGGGCCAGCAGCGACAGCGGTTGTTGCTGCTCGCGGCTGTCCTGCAGGCTGTCGGCCAGCTGGCGCTTGAGGTAGTCGGCGCCGGCCAGCGGCGTGAGTTTGTCGAACAGTCGATGTTCACGGAACAAGCGCTCGCGCTTTTCCATCTGTGCGCTGATCGCCAGTTGTTCGCGGTGCCAGTGGTAGATGCCGATGGTCAGCAGGATCATGCCCACCGGCATCGGCCCGGACTCGAGCCAATGGTCCCAGGTGATGCTGTCGGGCAGGCGGATAAATTCGTCGAGGCTGTCGATCCACCAGGAGAAAAAGATGCACGACAGGCCCAGCGCCAGGTAATTGGTGACGCGCCCGGCGGGGCGGCTCTTGAGCACCAGGCCCAGCCATACCAGGGCGAGCAGGGCGGAACCGCCTTCGCCGAAGATATCCAGCCACACCCATTCGCTGACGCTTTTCAACTCGCCGCAGGCCAGGTGCAGGATCAGCCCGAGGTTGGCCGCGATCAGCAGCAACGAGAGTTTCCAGCGGTGGGGCTTGAGCACGGAAAACATGGCCGCAGGTCCTTGGGCAAATGAGTGGTGGGCGCCAGCACAGCAGATGGATGTGACCGTTGGATGACGGTGGAGGAGGGTCGAATCAGCTCAGCTCAAACACACGGGCGATCAAAAAATGTGGGAGGAGCTTGCTGTGGTGAGCAGGCTTGATGTGGTGAGCAGGCTAGCTGTGGTGAGCAGGCTTGCTGTGGTGAGCGGGCTTGCCCCGCGCTGGTCTGCGAAGCTGGCCCCCCGTATCCTCAGTGAACCCGTCGGGGGACAAGCCCCTTCACCACAGCAAGCCCCCTCCCACATTCGATCTACTGAGGTCATTTCAGCTCATTTCAAACCGGAAATCGGCTAAACCCCCCGGTTTATGGGCCTGCCACAGACCTACTGTCACAGAACCGTCATCCCCCACCCCTAGCGTGCCCTCCCAGTTGCCGGGCCCCTTGCCTGGCGCCAACGGATTCTTGGGGAGGATTGCATGTACAAGCGCACCGGGCTCGTCAGCTTTACGCTTACCGCCTTGGCCCTGGCGATGGCCAGTGAACGGTTGAGCGCCGCCGAAGCGAGCGCCACCGAGCACGTCGAGGTGGTCGGCCAGGCGGCCGCCATCGACCAGGCGCTCAAGGAGCAACGCAGCGCCGACAGCATCAAGAGCGTGGTGCATGCCGACGGCGTGGCCCAGTTGCCGGATCAGAACGTCGCCGAAGCGGCGCAGCGCCTGCCGGGCATCAGTGTGGAGCGCGACCAGGGCGAAGGGCGTTTTGTCAGCGTGCGCGGCCTGGGCCCGGACCTCAACAGCGTCACCATCAACGGCACCCTGGTGCCCGCCCCGGAAAGCGCGCGCCGCGCCGTGGCCCTCGATGTGCTGCCCTCGGAACTGGTGCAGTCGCTGTCGGTGATCAAGACCCTCACCCCGGACATGGACGCCAACTCCCTCGGTGGCACCGTCGATGTGCAAAGCCTCTCGGCCTTCGACCATAAAGGTTTGTTCTACACCGGCAGCAGCGAAGCCAGCTACGACAAGAACACCCGCCAGACCAGCCCGAAATTCTCCGGCGCCGCCAGTAACCGTTTCAGCCTCGGCGACGGCATTGACAACTTCGGCGTCGCCGCAGCGCTGAGTTGGCAGAAACGCGACTTCGGTTCGGACAACGTCGAAACCGGCGGCGCCTGGGACTTCACCGACGGCGCCCGGCTCAACGAGTTCGAACAGCGCGACTACGACATCAGCCGCGAGCGTGCCGGCGGTGGCCTGAACTTCGACTACAAGCCCGACGACCTCAGCAGCTACTACCTGCGCACCCTCTACAGCCGCTACACCGACACCGAAACCCGCAACTCCACCAGCATCGAGTTTGCCGACCCCCAGGCCCCGGGCCAACTGGGCGATGCCGAGGGCAAGCGCAAGCTGAAAAACCGTGAGGAAACCCAGGAAATCCAATCCTATGTATTCGGCGGCGAACGCATGCTCGGCCTGTGGACCTTAAGCGGCCAGGCCGGCTACAGCCAATCCAGCGAAGACAGCCCGGCGCATATCGCCGGCGCCACCTTCGACGGCGGCGACTTTGCCAACAGCGGTTTCTACGACAAGGACAAACCCCGCCCGATCATCGGCAGCGGCTTCTACGACGCCAGCAACTTCAGCCTCGACAAGGTCGACTGGGAGAAACAGAACACCCAGGACACCGAGAAAAACCTGCGCCTGGACCTGGCCCGCGACTATGACCTGGGTGGCTATGCGTCCCAGGTCAAGTTCGGTGGCAAGGTCAGTCGCCGCAACAAGGACAACGACCTGGAGGCCTGGGTCTACGAAGACTTCGACACCCTCGGCTTCAGCGCCGACCAACTCAACCTCACCCGGTTCCAGAAGGGCAGCGTCGACTATCGCCTGGGCAACTACGGCCCCGGCATCAGCCCCAGCGCCATCAAGCAACTGATCGGCAGCCTCAACCCGGCGGATTTCTATGACGAGACCGAATCGCGGGTCAACGACTTCACCATCCGCGAGGACATCAACGCCGGCTACCTGATGAACACCCTCGACGTTGACGACTGGCGCTTTATCGCCGGGCTGCGCTACGAAGGCACCGAGTTCGAAGCCAAGGGCACCGGTGCCACCGATGGCGTGTTCACGCCCACCGAGACCAAGCGCCGCTACCACCATTGGCTGCCGGGCCTGCATGCGCGCTACAAGATCGACAAGAACACCCAGGTGCGCGCGGCCTGGACCAAGTCGGTGGTGCGCCCGACGTTCGGCCAGCTGGCGCCGGGTTTCGTGATCGACGATGACGAAGCCACCTTCGGCAACCCGGACCTCAAGCCCCTGGAATCGAGCAACCTTGACCTGGGTATCGAGCACTTCATGGGCCGCGCCGGGACCGTGTCGGCATTCGTGTTCTACAAGGACATCAAGAATTTCGTCTACAACACCGACCTTGCCGGTACCGGCGCCTGGACCAATTTTTCCGAGGCCCACACCTACGCCAACGGCGACAGCGCCAAGCTCTACGGCCTGGAACTGGCCTACTCACAGAAGTTCGACTGGCTGCCCGCACCGTGGAACGGTTTGCTGATCGGCGCCAACAGCACCTTCAGCCGCTCCAGCGCCGATATCGAAGGCTTCGACGCCGCCAGCGGCACGAATCGCAAGCGCAACATCAGCCTGCCCAACCAGTCGGACACCGTCGGCAACCTGATGCTCGGCTGGGAGGACGACAAGCTCAGCCTGCGCCTGTCGGCCAACTACAAGTCGGCCTACCTGTATGAACTGGCCTCGATCAACGACAAGGCCCACGACCTGCACGTCGACGCGCAGACCTTCGTCGACTTCAGCGCGCGTTACTCGCTGACCAAGAACCTGCAAGTCAGCTTCGAAGCCCAGAACCTCACCGATGAGTCGTACTTCGTCTACACCGGCCACCGCAGCTACAACGGCCAATACGAAGAGTACGGCCCCACCTACAAAGTGGGCCTGACCTTCACCCATTTTTGAATTCAACACATTTGATCTCCATTGTTTTTGAAGGATTTGCTTGTCCATGAGAATTTCCAAGCTGTACCTGCTGATTGCCCTGGTCACCAGCGGCCATGCGTTCGCCGCCGACCTGGCGCTGACCCCGTGGGCACCCAGCCTGAAGGCCGAAGCCGTGGGCTTCCTGCCCAACACCACCGAGCGCCTGGCCGCCAGCACCCGCGACGGCCTGCAACTGCTCGACAGCCAGGGCGCCGAGCTGGCGCGTTTCAAGGGTAACTTCAGCGGTCTCGACACCCGCGCCGCAGGGGCCCAGGTGCTGGTCGCCAGCCTCGACAACGAGCGCCAGCAGGCGTTGCTGATCAGCCTGGACAGCGCCAGCAAAAACTGGGGCAAACCGCTGTACCTGCCGACCCGCGACTACCCGGTAAATGGCCTGTGCCTGTACCGCGACGCCGCGGCCAACCTGTTTGTGTTCCTGGTGGGCGAAGAGGGCAAGGGCGAGCAATGGCTGGTGGGCAACGGTGCGACGCTGCTCACCGCCCCCCAGCGTGTACGGGGTCTGCCGCTGCCGCCGTCGGCGCAGTTCTGCCAGGTGGACGATGCCACCCAGCAGTTGCTGGTGAATGAAGAGAATGTAGGCTGGTGGGCCTACCCGGCGCACCCGGAAGCCGAGGTGAAACGCACGCCGGTGGCGCTGTTCGACACTCCCAGGCGCGAAGCCGGGGCCATGGCGCTGGTACCCGGTGGCCTGGTTGCGCTGGACCCGAAGACCGCCCGGTTACACCTGTTCCAGCACACCGGCGAGCGCTGGGTGGAGCAATCGAGCCTGGGCCTGCCGGGTCTGAAAGAGCCGGAGCAATTGGCGCTCAATGGCCGCCAGTTGCTGGTGCGCGATGATGACAGCGGCACGCTCTACCAGGCCAGGCTCGACTGGCAGGCCACGCCCGTCGCGGCGGCTGCGGTGCTGCCGGAAGTCGCGGCCTTGCGCCAGAGCGACCCGGTCGGCCGCCAGGGCGACGCGGCGGATGACCCGGCGATCTGGATTCACCCGCAAACCCCGGCCAACAGCCGTGTGCTTGGCACCAACAAGAAACAGGGCCTGCTCGCCTACGACCTCGACGGCAAACTGTTGCAGGAACTGGCGGTGGGCCGCCTGAATAACGTCGATGTACGCCCCAACTTCAAGCTTGGCGCGCAAACGGTGGACCTGGCGGTGGCGAGCAATCGCGATCACAACAGCCTGAGCCTGTTCAGCATCGACCGCCAGAGCGGCGAGCTGCGTGAGGCCGGTGAAGTGCCCACGCCGCTCAAGGAAATCTATGGCATCTGCCTGTTCCAGCCCGCCAGCGGCGAGATCTACGCGATTGCCAACGGCAAGGACGGCACCTTCCTGCAATACCGCCTCAGTGCGCCGGACGGCCGTGTGCACGGCGAGCTGGTGCGCCAGTTCAAGGTCGACAGCCAACCCGAAGGCTGTGTCGCCGACGACCAGCGCCAGCGCCTGTTTATCGGTGAGGAAGACGTCGGCGTGTGGGCGGTGGATGCGCGCGCCGATCAACCGGCGACGTTGACCAGCGTGATCAAGGTCGGCGCGCAATTGCATGCGGATGTCGAGGGCCTGGCGCTGTACCAAAGCGATAAACATGACTACCTGGTGATCTCCAGCCAAGGCAATGACAGCTACCTGGTGGTGGATGCCGAACCGCCGTTTGCCGTGCACGGCGGCTTCCGCGTCGGCTTGAACGCCGCCGCCGGTATCGACGGTGCGTCGGAAACCGATGGCCTGGAAGTCACCGCCATCAACCTCGGCGGGCCATGGAGCCAAGGCATGCTGGTGGTGCAGGACGGGCGCAAGCGCATGCCCGAGCAGACCCAGAACTTCAAGTTCGTGCCCTGGGCCGAGGTCACCCGCGCATTGAAATTGCCGTGAACCGTCATCAACCGGTCATCACTTTTTAATCGAATGGGAGATTCACTATGCACGCGACGATGGAACATATGACGATCTGGGGTTTGATCAGCGACGCCAGCCTGTTGGTCAAGGCTGTCATGCTCACCTTGCTGTTGGCGTCCTTGCTCAGCTGGTACCTGATTATCCAGCGCGGCAGTGTGCTGCGCCGCCTGGAGCGGCAGTTGAATACGTTTGTGCAGCGCTTTCGCGCCGCGCCGGATCTGCAGGCACTGTGCCGTGAGGTCCAGCAGGCGGGCGAGGGCGGCATTGCGCCGATCTTTATCGCCGGGGTCCAGGAATACCAGCACCTGCACAGCCATGACCCGGCGGTGCTCGAAGGCGTGGAGCGGGCCTTGCAGGTGGCGATCACCGAGCAGGAAATCGAACTGGAAAAGGGCCTTCAATTTCTCGCGACCGTGGGTTCGGTCAGCCCGTACATCGGCCTGTTCGGCACGGTGTGGGGCATCATGAATTCCTTTATCGGCTTGTCCCAGGTGCAACAGGCGACGTTGTCCACCGTAGCGCCGGGCATTGCCGAAGCCTTGATCGCCACGGCCATCGGCCTGTTTGCGGCGATCCCGGCGGTGATCGCCTATAACCGCTTCGCGGCGCGCGGCCAGACCCTGCTCACCCGTTACTACGCGTTTGGCAATGAGCTGCAGGTACGCCTGCACCGCACCCTGCGCGGTACGTCGATCAACCTGGCCGTCGCCGCCTGAAAGGAGCAACTCCCATGTTAGTCAGGCCGCAACGCAAGCACGGGCCCAAGGCCGAGATGAACGTGGTGCCGTATATCGACGTGATGCTGGTGCTGCTGGTGATCTTCATGGTCACCGCACCGATGCTGACCCAGGGCGTGAAGATCGACCTGCCCAAAGTCGCCGCCGAGGCGTTGGCCACCGACACCCGCCAGCAGATCCTCACGCTGTCGGTAAAGGCCGACGGCGGCTACTACTGGAACCTCGGCGGCGAACTCGATACCCAGCACCAGACCGACAGCGCCGTGAGCCTGGATGAAATGGGCGCCAAGGTCATGCAGGTGGTGGCGGCGCGCAGCGACACCCAGGTCTATATCCGCGCCGACGACAACGCCGGTTACGGCCGTGTGGTCGCGGCCATGGCGGTGTTACAGAAGGGTGGAGTCAGTAACCTGGGGCTGGTGACCGAGGCCCCGCAATGACGGCGATGATCATGCACAGTCCCACCCTGACGATGGCGCCCCGGGATGCTTCCGGGTTTTGGAGAAACAGCCTCGCCGCCAGCCTGGCGGTGGCCCTGCACGTCGGCGTGCTGGCCGCGTTGATGCTGGGCTGGTCGACGGAGAAGCCCGTGGTGGATGCCCCTCGGGTGATGCACACGCAGTTGGTCATGCTGCCACCGGCGCCAGCACCCGAGCCTGAACCGGTGGTGGCTGCCCCCGCACCGCCGGAACCGGTGGTGATACCGGTGCCGGTGCCGGCAAAGCCCGTGGTCGACCCGCAGGTCCAGGCGCAGAAACTCGAGAAAGCCGCCCTGGCGCGTAAACGCGTCGAAGACAAGAAAATCGAGCAGCAGGAACGCCTGGCCAGCGAACAACGCAACCGCGAGCTGGAACAACAACGCCTCGATCAGCAACGCCTGGCCGCTGAAAAAGCCCGGGCAGCCACCCCCGGGCCAGCCCCGGCGCCGGCCTTCGACAGCCGCCAATACCAACCCCTGAGCAAGGAGGCACCGGACTATCCCGAGCGCGCCCTGGACAAGAACATCGAGGGCGACTGCACCTTGGAGTACAGCGTCAACACCCAAGGCCGCGTGGAAAACCCCAAGGTGCTGGACGGCTGCCACCCGTTGTTTATCCGGCCTTCACTGGCGGCGGCGAACACTTTCCGCTACCAGCCGAGGATCGTTGATGGCAAGGCCGTGGCCGTACCGGCGGTGCGCAATACCTTCCACTACCGCATCAAGTAACGCACTCAGAGGTCATAGCGCACCGACAGCAACAGCGTGCGCGGATCGTTGACCGAGTAATAACGGGCGCCGCTGGACGGCACATAGCCCACCGATTGCGGGTAAGCGCGGTCCAGCAGGTTTTTCACCGCCAGGGTGGTGGTCCAGTGGCCGTCGCCGCTGATGTAGCGAGTGTTGGCGTTCCAGAAGGTTTGCTGCGGCACTTCCTGGATGTCGTCGTTCAGCGCGTTGGCGTAGGACTTGGTCTGGAACTGCGCATCCGTGCCCGCCAGCCAGGTGCCCGGCAGGCCTGCGGGAATGGTGTAGTTCAGGCCGACACTGGCGTTCCAGCGCGGCGAGAACACCAGTTGCTTGCCATTGGCATCGACCCCGGCACCGCTGGCGTTCTGGAAGTCGTCGTACTGGCTCTCCAGGTAGCCGAGGTTGGCGCTCAGTTGCAGGTCGCGGCTCAGGGCGGTGAGGGTTTCCAGCTCGACGCCGTAGGTGTGGGCCTGGCCGACGTTGGTGCGCAGGCTCACCCCCAGCGCCGGGTCGTAGGCGTTGGTCTGCAGGTCTTTGTAGTCGTTGTAGAACAGCGCGACGTTGGCCCGCAGGCGCTGGTCGAAGAAGTCGCCCTTGAAGCCGGTTTCCCAGGTGGTCACGTCTTCCGGCGAAAACGCCTGCTCGGCGGCGGCGCGGGTCGGCGCACGGTTGTCGTATCCGCCGGCCTTGAAGCCCTTGGCGACGTAGGCGTACTGGTTGAGGTGCGGCGTCCAGGCATATTCGAAGCCGATTTTCGGGCTGGTGGACTGCCAGGATTTGCTCGACTCGGCCGCGAAGTTGGTGCCGGTAATCTGCCGGTCGGTATTGATCGCGTAATTGGTGAACTCGAAGTTCTTGTGTTCGCGGGTAAAGCGCAGGCCGGCGATCAGCGACAGCTGCGGGGTGATCTTGTAGGTGCCCTGGCCATACAGCGCGTAGCTTTCGGTGTTGGTGGTGCTGTACTGGCCCTGGCCGATCACCCGGTTGCGTGCGATGGAGTAGGTGAGGTTGTCGCGGTCGGCATCGAAGCGTTCGCGGTACAGGTACAGGCCGGTGCTGAAGCTGAAATCGTCATAGTCGCCGTTGAGCTGGAATTCCTGAGTGGCGTAGTTCTGCTTGTAGAGGATCAGGTTGTTCTGGATCAGCGCGGCCTGCCCCGAGTTGTCGTAGTCCACCGGCTGGTTGAAGGACGACCAGGCAGTGACCGATTTGACATTCAAGTGATCGTTGATCGCATAGATCGCGCGCAACACCGAGCTGCCCTGGTCAAGGCGGTTTTTCGGGTCGAGGCTGCTGTAGCTCTTGAACTTGTCGAAACGGCCGTTGGCGTCGAACGGCGAGTAGCTGGTGGTGTCGCCACGGTCAAAGGTGCCGGCCAGGGTCAACTGCACATCCCAAGGTGAATCCTCCGGCTTGTAGCGCAGCTTGCCGCGATAAGACTGGATATCGACGTTGTTCACATCCTTGCCCCGGGTCGGGTTGGACACCGTGCCGTCGCGGCTCAGGCGGATCGCCGAAAAGCTGCCGAACAACGCGTTGTCCACCAGCGGGCCGCTGATCAGGAAACGGCCGTTCTGCGCATTGTAGTTGCCGGCACCGAGCTCGACGAAACCACGGGTTTCCTGGTTGGGGTCGCGGGTGATCACGCGGATCGCCCCGGCGCTGCTGTTGCGCCCGTACAGGGTGCCCTGGGGGCCGCGCAGCACTTCGACGCGCTCGACGTCATTGAAGTCGAGCATCGAGGAAATCGCCCGGGGGATGTACAAGTCGTCGGCGTACACCCCCACGGCGGCTTCCTGGATCGGGTCGGTTTCACCGATGCCGCGAATGCCATAGGTCTGGGCGCTGTAGGAGATCGACTGGCGGCTGAGGGTCAGGTTCGGCACCTGGCCCGACAGATCGCGCACGCTGCGGATCTGCTTGTCGTCGAGGCTCTTCTCGTCGAAGGCGGAAATCGCCAGCGGGGTTTTCTGCAAGTCTTCACTGCGGTGCTCGGCGGTGACATTGACCACCGGCAGCGCGGCGTCATCGGCATGGGCGTACGCGCCGAACAGGGCGAGGGAGACAGCAAGGGTGAGGCGATTGGGCGCGGCGATGTGGCTCATGGTAGGTCCCTGAGAAAGTGGTGGTTCAGGCAAGGCCTCCACCTGGTCAGGGGTCGGTGCTGGACATAACAATATGGATAGGAAAGGCGTTCGTAAAAGTCTGTTTTGTTATATGCTCATTATTAAAGATATGCAGTTAATTTTTATTTATGATGCGTATATCTGATGATATTTCTCGCCTGGCCGCATAACCAGATGTGGGGCTTGCCCCCGTGGCGGCCTTCGGGCCGACCATGTCGTTGGCTTTGACCGAGTACATATCCGTTGCTGCGGTAACGGCTGCCTATGGTTCCGCTCTTACAGCGGCTCACTTTTGGAGGGACCCAAAAGTAAGCAAAAGGTCCTCGCCCCAACACTCGGCACCTCGCCTAGGCTCGGTGTGCCCGAACGAAGGCTTTGGAGCGTGGGCCGCCGCGATGGGCCATCCTTGGCCCAGCGCGGCTAACCCGGCGTCCTGCCGGGTTACCCACGCTCCAAAGCCTGCGTTCGGCCAGCGTGTTTGACGGGGCGATTTGAGATCAAA
>NZ_FWZV01000021.1:0-94049 GCF_900177315.1 Pseudomonas sp. LAMO17WK12:I1
CAATGAACCGAAAGTTCGAGATTTCACAAAGCACCGACAGCTGTCACATACCCAATTTGCTGAAGCGAGGCCAACTGGCCACGACTCAGTACCCGAATTTCTTGACGACCATAGAGCATTGGAACCACCTGATCCCATCCCGAACTCAGCAGTGAAACGATGCATCGCCGATGGTAGTGTGGGGTTTCCCCATGTGAGAGTAGGTCATCGTCAAGATTAAATTCCGAAACCCCATTTGCGAAAGCAGATGGGGTTTTGTTTTGGGTGCTCGAAAAGTGGGTACGCCTAGGCGGATGAGCTGTTGATTATCTTCAAGGGCAGCTGCCGTATCACCGTACCCGTCGAGAGGGAACTCACTTCAGAGTGCCGTTGGGGAATTCAATGCAAAGTGTTTCTGCATTTTTGGTATGGTGCAGCACATTTCCCAAGGACTGATCTTTCATCGCAGGATGCGGCGTCGACCTTCTTCAACGAGATGCTGTAGAAATGCCTGAACCGATACCGATTAAAGATCACGAAAAAGAAAACCGCCTGGTCAACAAGCGCCTGCTCGCTTGTGCGTTGTTGGTGATAGGCATTACGTGTGCCCTGGTGGGGCGTATGTATTTCCTTCAAGTCGTACAGTTCGACTACCACTCCACGATTTCTGAAAACAACCGCGTCCATGTGCTGCCCATCACTCCGACGCGCGGCCTTATCTATGACCGTAATGGCGTGGTGCTGGCTGATAATCGACCCAGCTACAACCTGACCATCACCCGCGAGCGCACCACTGACCTCAAGGGCGAGCTCGACGCCATCGTCAACTTGCTGCACCTGCCTGTCGAAGACCGAGCACTGTTCGACAAGGCTCTGAAGCAGGCACGCCACCCATTCGTCCCCGTGACGTTGTTTTACGAGTTGACCGAAGAGCAAATTGCATTGCTGGCGGTAAATGAGTTCCGCCTGCCAGGAGTAGATGTAGAGCCGCAATTCGTCCGTCACTACCCGCTGGGCGCGCACTTTGCCCACTCCATCGGTTATGTGGGGCGGATCAATGAGAAAGAATCCAAAGCCCTCGACTCGGTGGAGTACCGTGGCACGCAGTCCATCGGCAAAACCGGTATCGAGCGTTTCTACGAGTCCGAACTGCATGGTCATGTCGGCTACGAAGAGGTTGAGACCAATGCCCAGGGCCGCGTACTCCGTGTGCTCAAGCACACCGACCCGATCCCTGGCAAAAATATCGTCCTGAGCCTCGATGTGAAGCTCCAGGAGGCTGCGGAAGAGGCCCTGGGTGATCGCCGTGGCTCGGTGGTTGCCCTCGATCCGCAAACCGGTGAAGTGCTGGCCATGGTCAGCAAGCCGAGTTTTGACCCGAACCTGTTCGTCACCGGCATCAGTTTCAAGGAATATGCCGCGCTGCACGACTCCATTGACCGGCCGCTGTTCAACCGCGTCCTCCGGGGGCTCTATGCGCCAGGTTCGACCATCAAGCCAGAAGTGGCCATCGCTGGTCTCGACAGCGGTGTCGTCACCCCACAGACCCGTGTATTCGACCCCGGTTACTACCAGCTCCCCGACTTTGACCACAAATACCGCAATTGGAACCACAGTGGTGACGGCTGGGTAGACATGGACGCTGCCATCATGCGTTCCAACGACACTTACTTTTACGACCTGGCTCACAAGCTCGGCATTGACCGCCTGCATGACTACTTGGCTGAGTTCGGCCTGGGTCAGAAAGTCTCCCTGGACATGTTCGAAGAGTCCGCTGGCTTGATGCCATCCCAGGCATGGAAGCGCGCCACACGGCGCCAACCCTGGTTCCCTGGTGAAACCGTGATCCTCGGCATTGGCCAGGGTTACATGCAAGTCACTCCGCTGCAATTGGCCCAGGCCACGGCGTTGATCGCCAACAAAGGCGTGTGGAATCGCCCGCACCTGGCCAAGACGATCAATGGCGAGCCGCCGGTGGACCAGAACCCCATGCCCAACGTCGTCCTCAAGGATCCGCGTGATTGGGAGCAGGTCAATCACGGTATGCAGTTGGTGATGCATGACCCACGAGGTATCGCCCGGGCCGCCGCACAAGGGGCGCAATATCGCATTGCCGGCAAGAGCGGTACCGCGCAAGTGGTTGCGATCAAGCAAGGCGAGCGTTACAACCGCGAGAAGACACTGGAACGCCACCGTGACAACGCGTTGTTCGTTGGCTTCGCTCCGGCCGAACATCCGAAGATCGTGATTTCGGTGATGATCGAAAACGGTGAGGCCGGTGGTCGCGTCGCGGGTCCGGTGGTGCGGCAAATCATGGATGCCTGGCTACTCGACCAGGACGGTCACCTGAAGCCGCAATATGCGACGCCGGCAAAAGCGCCAGGTGACCCCCGCGTTTAAATCATGCCTTCCACTCGTCCCATTGCTCTATGCCTTCATGGGCAAGCCAGGGCACATCATGGGCCGTCCAGATGTGCGAGGTGGGCCTGACGCCCGGATCATCGTCCAGCGTCGCCACCCGCACGATCACATGGGGCTGATGCCCACGTTCTGCTATCAGATGTGAGCCACAGCGCGAGCAGAAATGCCTGAGCTTGCCCGGCGAAGATTCAACGGACGCCAACAGCTCCTCTCCCCGCGTCCAGCGAAAATGTTCGCGCATTACGCCTGCAGTGGCGACAAACGGCGCCGCATGTATTTTGCGGCAGCTTGCGCAGTGGCAGTGGCTGATAGGCATGTCCAACTGGTCCACCTGATAGCGGACACCTTTGCAGAAGCAACTTCCATTCAATGGGTCAGTCATAAACGTATTGCCGGTTCAAGGACGGGGTCATCATGATTGCTTACAACCTGAGGTTGCGCATTATTTGGTGTCGCCTACTGTCAATGGAGGAGGTGACTTATGCACGTATTAGATCGCATTGAGCGAAAAGTTCTGCTGAATGCTTCACGTAAACAGGTCTGGGAAGCGCTCGCCAATGCCGAGCAATTCGGCGATTGGTTTGGTATCGCCCTCAAGGGCAAAGCCTTTGTGGCAGGGGAAACCATAGAGGCGCCGATTACCTACCCAGGTTACGAACACGTGATCTGGAAAGCCAAAATCGAACGCATCCTGCCGCAAACGTTGTTCTCTTTCTGGTGGCACCCCTTCGCGGTAGAAAAGGGCGTCGACTACGACAAGGAAACCCCGACACTGGTTGAATTCACCATTGAGGATCGGGCGCCGGGCATTTTGCTGCGGGTGGTTGAATCCGGTTTCAACGCGGTGCCGGAGGCTCGTCGGCAAAAGGCCTTCAAGATGAACTCCCGTGGCTGGGACGATCAGATGGGCAATATCGAAAACTATTTGAGCAAAGCACGTCGGGCGTGAACTGGAGAAAGGGCACCATTGCGGTGCCCGCTTTCGCCGCCTTTAGAAGTCCACCGCTTGCATGCGCGTTTACCTGCCGCGTTTGCCCAGATGCCGCGTAGAATCAACGCCTGAAAGCTATTCCAGAGGTGCGGTACGGTGGATTTACAGCAGGGTTTTGTCCTGACCCGGCATTGGCGCGACACCCCGGCGGGCACGGAGGTCAGTTTCTGGCTGGCCACAGACCAGGGGCCACGGTTTATCCGCCTACCCGTGCAGACCTCGGTGATGTTTATTCCCGAGGCCCATCGCAAGCCGCTGGATTGGTTGCTCAAAGGTGAACGCGATATCGAATTGCGCCCGCTGCAACTCTGCGATTTCCATCACCGCCCGGTCCTGGGCCTTTACACGCGCCAGCACCGCCAGTTGATGGACGTGGAAAAGCGCCTGCGCGCCGCCGGTGTCGATGTCTACGAAGCCGATGTGCGCCCGCCGGAACGCTACATGATGGAGCGTTTCATCACCGCTCCGGTCTGGTTCGGGGGTACACCGGATGCCGGCGGTGCCCTGTGCGATGCGCAGATGAAGCCCGCGCCCGACTACCGCCCGCCGCTCAAGCTGGTGTCCCTGGATATCGAGACCACCGCCCAGGGCGACCTCTATTCCATCGCCCTCGAAGGCTGCGGCGAACGCCAGGTGTACATGCTCGGCCCGCCGAACAAGACGGACGCGGTGGATTTCAAGCTCGACTACTGCGACACCCGCGCCCAACTGCTCGAATGCCTCAACCAATGGCTCGCCACCCATGACCCCGATGCAATCATCGGCTGGAATGTGGTGCAGTTCGACCTGCGCGTACTCCACGAACATGCCCAGCGCCTCAACGTGCCGTTGATGCTCGGTCGCGGCGATGAGCCCATGGCCTGGCGCGAACACGGCAGCCGCAACCATTACTTCGCCGCGGCCGCGGGGCGCCTGATTATCGACGGTATCGAAGCCTTGCGTTCGGCCACCTGGAGCTTCGAATCCTTCAGCCTGGAAAACGTCGCGCAAACCCTGCTCGGCGAGGGCAAGGACATCTCCACACCGTATCAACGCATGGACGAAATCAACCGCATGTTCGCCGAGGACAAGCCCGCCCTGGCGCGTTACAACCTCAAGGACTGCGAGCTGGTCACGCGGATTTTCGAGAAGACCGAGCTGCTCAAGTTCCTGCTCGAGCGCGCCAGCGTCACCGGGTTGCCGGCTGACCGCAACGGCGGCTCGGTGGCGGCGTTTACCCACCTGTACATGCCGCTGATGCACCGCCAGGGCTTCGTCGCGCCGAACCTGGGCGACAAACCACCCCAGGCCAGCCCCGGCGGGTTTGTCATGGACTCGCGCCCCGGCCTCTACGAATCGGTGCTGGTGCTCGATTACAAAAGCCTCTACCCCTCGATCATCCGCAGCTTCCTGATCGACCCGGTGGGCCTGATCGAAGGCCTCAAGCACCCCGACGACAGCGACTCCGTCGAAGGCTTTCGCGGTGCACGCTTTTCTCGCACCCGGCACTGCCTGCCGGCCATCGTTGCGCGTGTCTCCGAAGGTCGCGAAGAGGCCAAGCGTGAGCACAACGCGCCGCTGTCCCAGGCGCTGAAAATCATCATGAACGCGTTCTACGGCGTACTCGGTTCCAGCGGTTGCCGTTTTTTCGATACACGCCTGGCTTCGTCGATCACGATGCGCGGCCACCAGATCATGCGCCAGACCCGCGAACTGGTTGAAGCCCAGGGGTATGAGGTGATCTACGGCGACACCGACTCCACCTTCGTGTGGCTCGGCAGCGCGCATTCCCAGGACGACGCCAGCCGTATCGGCCAGGCGCTGGTCAAGCACGTCAACACCTGGTGGCGTGAGCACCTGCACAGCGCGTTCGGCCTGCAAAGTGCCCTGGAGCTGCAATACGAAACCCACTTCAGCCGCTTCCTGATGCCGACCATTCGCGGCGCGGAGGAGGGCAGCAAGAAGCGCTACGCCGGCCTGGTGGTACGTGCCGACGGCAGCGAAGAGATGATCTACAAAGGCCTGGAGACCGTACGCAGCGACTGGTCGCCCCTGGCCCGCCGGTTCCAGCAGGAACTCTACCAACGCATCTTCCACCGCCAGCCCCATCAGGACTACATACGCGACTACGTGCGCCGCACCTTGAGCGGCGAGTTCGATGAACTGCTGATCTACCGCAAACGTCTGCGCCGTCAACTGGATGACTACGAGCGCAACGTGCCGCCCCATGTACGCGCGGCGCGCCTGGCCGATGAATACAACGACCGCCTGGGGCGACCGCGCCAGTACCAGCGCGGCGGCTGGATCCGCTACGTGATCAGCGTCAACGGCCCCGAACCGCTGGAAGTACGCCAGGCGCCGATTGATTACGACCACTACGTCACCCGGCAATTGCAACCGGTCGCGGATGCGATACTGCCGTTCGTGAGTGACGATTTCAGCACCCTGGTCGGCGGGCAAATGGGCCTGTTCTAAAATCCTTGATTCATCCAATGGAGGAAAGGCTATGTACACACTCTATGGCATCGACGAATCCGGCTCCTGCATGATCGAAATCGCCCTGCAGCGGTGCGCGGTACCATGGCGACGAGTAGACGCCGCCTCCTGGGCCGACGGCGAGGGCAGCGACGAGCTTGCCCGTATCAACCCGCTCAAACAGGTGCCCACCCTGGTTACCCCCGATGGGCAGGTGCTGACGGAAAGTGCCGCGATCCTGATCCACCTGGGCCTGGCGTTTCCCGATGCGCATCTGCTGGGCGGCGACCGTGACCAGATCATCCGCGGCCTGGTGTACATCGCGGCCAACTGTTATTCGGCGATCGGCATCATCGACTACCCGCAACGCTGGCTGGGCAACGTCGATGAAGTGGTGCAGACGCAATTGACCACCGGCACGCGCCGCTATCTGCACCAGGCCTGGGTGGTGTTTGCCGAACAGTTTGCCGGCCAGCTGTTCGCGCCCGACGGCGCACCGAATGCGCTGGGCATCATGGCGGCGGCGGTGTCGCGCTGGGATGAAGCGCGTGAGGCGTTGACTGCCCTGGCGCCAGGTTTTGCCCAGACCCTGGCGCAGGTGGATGCCGACCCGATCGTGGCGCCTGTCTTTGCCCGCCATTGGCCGGGCTGGAAGGTCTCGTAATGTTTGTGCAATCAAAGGAAACAATGCCGCATGTCGCCGCCAAGTCCTTGCGGAGCGGGCGTCCTGGCCTACGCTTTCTGAACGCGGTGTAGGAATCATCCTTGAATTTGACTGTCGCAGACATGAAACTCAAGAACCCTGCATGGAATTCAAAGGAGGTGCGCATGCTCATCCGGTCGCTGACCCTGGCTACCTTGATGGCTTTTACGGGGCCGCTGTTGGCTGCTGATGATATCAACCCGCTCAAGCAGGACCTGGGCAAAGCCCGGCCACTGGTGGTGGTGGAGCTTGATTCCGGCAACGACACACTGGCGACCCTCAAGAAACAACTGGACGAGCCTGCCACCAAGCAGTCCTTTGAAGAGCGCAGCATGGTGTTCTACACCGTGAAGTTCGGCAGCATCGGTGCCGAAGGGGAGAAGTTCGCCAAGGACCCCAAGGACAACAAGAAGCTCACGCCGCCTGAGACCAATGCGCTGATCCGCGCCCTCAAACTGGGCGCCGGCAGCGGCACCAAAGTGATCCTGGTGGGCAAGGATGGCGAGAAGAAAGTCGAGAAGACCGTGCCGCCGGATAGCCTCGACTTGAAAGAGTTTTTCAGCGCCATCGACCAGATGCCGATGGCCGAGAAAGAAACCGCCGCCGCCCCGGAACCCGAGCCCGTTGCACCGGCTCCGGCCAAGGGCGCCAAGCCGGCGAAACACGCCGGCAAGCCCGCCGCGCAACAACTGGATGACTGAACCTGATACCCGGTAGGAGCACGCTCGCTCCTACCGTTATCCGGCAGCCTTGCGCAGTGGAAATGGAAAGTAGAAAAACCGTAGGAACGCCACCCGCTTGATCACTTCCCCGATCAACAACGGCACCACCACCGCCACCACAAAGCCGATACAGGCCGCGACAAACGCGTGCAGCCCCAGACGCTCCATCAAATCGAATGTCTTGTGCTGGATCTCCCCATGGAAGATCAGCAGGATCAGGGTCGACTGGCCGATGTAGGTCATGACCCGGGTGATCAGGGCCGACGCCATCAGCACCCGCGCCAACGCCCAGCACAGGTACACCCCAATCACCGCCAGCAGGCTGGTCCACAGCCAGTGGTCGTAGCGACGCTGCGCCAGGTCCATGGTGTCACCCCGGTAGAGGAACACCGCCGCGAACAGCACCCCCGACACCAGCAGGGTCAAAAGGGAGCCCGCATGGGTACGCAGCCAGTCGCGCAGCAGGTAGCCGTAGACGAAACACGCGCTGCTGATCAGGGTGATATCCAGGCTGAAGGGCAGGCCGGGCAGCACCCAGATTTGCCCGCCGAGAGTCGCCGGCAGTTGCCAGAACCACGGCAGCATCCAGATGCCGATCAGCAGCGGCACCAGCATCACTGCGCAACTCACCGCCAGCGGCAGGCGCTGGATCAGCCGCAGTACCGCCCAACTGAACAGGATCGCCACCCAGAAGTGCGGCAAAAACCACAGCGCCTGCCACGGGATGGTGTCCACCGAGGCGTACAGCACGCCGCCGATATCCGGCAGCAGCGGTTGGCCGCGCAGCACATCGCGCACGATCACATACACCAGCATGGTGAAGAAAAACGGCTTGAGCAGGCCGTCGGCCTTACGCACCGCCATCTCGACAAACGGCTGTTCAGGTTTGAAAAACACCCCCGACAGAAAGAAGAACAACGGCAGTACGAACGACGCCAGGATCGGGTACATCAAGTCCGGCGACGTGGCGACAAACCAACTGTGGGCGTACACGATCACCAGGATGCCGATGCCCTTGGCGATATCCATTTGAATCCAGCGATTTTTCACCTGAGTGCTCCCGATCGATCATTCATGCCTTGCGCCACGGCTTGAGCCACAGCCCCATGCCGAGCAGCACCACAGCGCCGGCCAGGGTGCTCAGCCCCAGTTGCAGCCACACGCCCTCAATACCAAACAGCATCAGCGCCGCCAGCCCCATCAGCAGTGCACTGAGCAGCCAGTGCCGGGCCCAGGGCACGGCGTCGAGCAAGGCCTGGCGCTGCATCAGCAACAGTGCGGTGCAGAGCACGCCGGCCAGTGCGGCCAAGGGGATACCGGCCAGGCCGAACACCCAGGGCAGCGCTCCCAGCAACACCACGTTGACCAGGCTGCCGAGCAACTCGCAGCGCAGCGGCTCGCGCGTATCGCCGGCGGCGTAGGCATAGCGCGCGAGCAAGGCGTTCCAGGCGCCGAACACCAACGGCACGGCAAACCAGGCCAGCAGCAGCGGCAACGGCGAATCCGCCGATTGCCTGGGCAGCAGCAATGCCACCAGGCTCGGGGCTGCCGCCACCAGGCCGACACCGGCAGGCAGGGTCAACACGCTGGCGGTTTCCAGGCCGCGCTTGAGCAGGGCCAGGCGCTCATCGCCCTGACGGCGGCTCATCATGCCCAGCAGTACCTGGTTGAGACTCATCAGTGCAATCAGCGGCAGGTTCATCAGCTTGCGCGCCAGGTTGACCCAGGTCACCGCGCCTTCGCCCAGCAGCGATGCCACCAGCCGCTCGATCAGCGCCAACCCCTGGCTGGCGCCATTGCTCAGCAACAGCGGTCCGATGCGCTGGCCCAGCTCCCGCAAGGGTGCGACGCTAAGTTGCCAGCGCCATGGCCGCCAGCCTTGGCGCCACACCGACGGCAACAGCGCCAGCGGCATCAACAGGCTGCCGGCCAGGCAGGCCAGGGCCAGCGCGTGCGGTTGGCTGGTGGTGCCGGCGAGGGCGAGGTACGTCACCGGCGGCAGGTTGAACAGCAACGAGCCCAGCCCCGCGAGGACAAAACGTTCGCTGGCCTGCAAGGGAATGCTGAACAGCCCATGCAACATCAAGCCCGGCACACACCAGGCGAGGATCTGCAGGTTGCTGCTGGCCAAGACTGTGGCGGTGTCGGCCAACCCCGGGCCGAGCACTTGCACCAGCCACGGTGCCAACAGCGTCAGCAGCAGGCTCATGACCAGCGCGATCAGCAGCAACGCCGGGAACAGCACCGCCAGCCACTCCAGGCGTTCGCCATGCTTGCGTTGCAGGTACAACGGCAGCGCGGCGGCGCTCAGCACACCGCCGGCCAACGACATGCGCAGCGCTTCCGGCAAAAACAGCGCGATCAGGAAGGCATCGCTGCGCTCTCCGGCGCCCCAGGCCGCCACCAGCAACCATTCACGGGCAAATCCCAGGCACAGGCCCACCAGGGTCGCCAGGGTCAGCCAGGCGGCGGAGCCGAGCATCAGGGCCGTGCCCCATCAGGCAGGTGTTTGCGGTAGGCCACGGTCTTCACCTGCGGCAGCCGCGCCGGAAACAACCGCCGCGCCTCCAGCACATTGATGCCCACCATCAGCCAGAACAACGCCACCATCACCACCGCAAAACTGAAGTAGTGGTCGAACAGGCCGCTGACCAGCGCCGACAGAATCCCGCCGGTGGTGCCCAGCCACAGGGCATTGTCCTTGGTCAGGCGGATCGGGCCTTTTTGCGGACGCGCCTCGCGCCACCAGCGCACGGTCACCGCCACAAAGAACAGCATGCCGACGATGCCGGTCTTGTAGATGAAGTTCAGCCACAGGTTGGAGATCCCCAGCAGGTGGGTGCCCGGTACCGGCGGGTCAACCTTGAAGCCGATCCCGAACGGATAAGACACCACCGCCTGCGGGAACATGCGGTACTCGTCGAACCGCACTTCGGTACTGGCGTTGTCCGACGAGAAAATCGTCGCCAGACGTTCCTGCAACGGTGGGTAGGCCATTACCAGTGCCACGGTAAGCGCCGCGCCGATCATCAGCAGGCGCCCGGTGTAGGGCACGCGGCGCGTAGCCATCCACACCAGCACCAACGCCAGGCTGACCATCGCGCCACGGCTGCTGGCCAACAGTAACGCCGCCGCGCCCAGGCAGGCGACGCCCAGGCCCAGCGCACGTTTCCAGCCCTGTTCGGTCACGCCGAAGCAGAAGGCCAGGGGCAGCAGCAATGCCATGATCCCGCCGATGGCATTCGGGTGCATCCACGGCGAACCCATGCGCGAAGACATGGCCTCCAGGCCGAATTTCAACATGTCGAAGTTGCCGTAGTTGAACAACGCCAGAATCGGCGCAATGCCGGCCCCGGAGCGCGTGCGCACGAACACCGCAATCGACAGCACCAGCATCGCCAGGCTGCCCAGCAACAGGGCGATCACCAAGGATTCACGCTGCTTGCGGTCCACCAGCAATCTGGCGCAGAGGAACACCGCCGACAGGCTCAGCAACCAGCGCAGCCAGTTGGCCACGCCGCTGCTGTCGGCGTGGACGGTGACCTGGCCGACGATAAACGGGAACACGCTGAACAGCATCAGCCACAGCAGCATCTGGTCGGTGGGGCGGCGGGTCAGGCTGGGCGTATCGGGCAGGCGGGCCAGGAAGTTGTGCCACAGCACCGCGCCCCAGGTCAGGGCCAGGATCGCTTCGCTGACGGTGCTGCGGATCCCCAGGTTGATAGTCGAGTACGGCATGAACGTGGCGATCATGGCGAACAGCAACAGCCCCCACAACGGAAAGCGCAGAATGGTCACCGCCCCCGCCAGGCCGACCACGGCCAGGAACGCCTTGGCCGGCGACAGCAACAGGGCGAGGGCGCCAAACAGCAGGCCGAAGAGGATCGCGACGAGGCTTGCCAGGTTCACTCTCACTGAAGTTCCTCGATCAGTTCGGCCAGGCGTTGGCGATAAGCATGATGGTTGAAACGTTGCGCCCACAGGCGCCGTTGCTCGGCGCAGTCTTCATCCGGCCGCGCGCCCAGGCTGAGCATCAATTGCACCAGCGCCGGGCCATCGGTGGGCGAAAACCGCGGGGCCGACGGCGGGGTGATTTCATCCAGCGAAGTGCCGCTCGCCACCGCCACCGGCGTACCGACGCTCAGGGCCTCGATCACCGGCAGGCCAAAGCCTTCGGCATAGGACGGCTGCCACAGGCGTGACGCCTGGCGGTACAGCCCCTGCAACTCGGCGTCCGACACGCCACTCAGGGCGCGAATCCCCGGCAATGTGCGCTGGGCTTCGGGCAAGTGTTCCAAACTGCCCACCAGCACCAACTCCGGCACCGAAGGGGATTGGCGCCGCGCCTGCTGCCAGGCGTCCACCAAAAACGGCACGTTCTTGCGCAACTCGCGGGTGCCCACCAGCAGCCAGTAGCGCTCGGGCAATTGATGCCGGCTCAGGTCCGCCACCAGCCCGGCAAAGCCATCGACCTGATTGGGCAGCACACGAATCTTGCCCACCGCCTTGGGAAACAGCCGTGCGGTTTCATCGGCGCTGTATTGCGACGGCGTCCACACGCGGTCGGCGCTGTGCACCGCGTAGGTAATCGACAGGCGATCGCTGGTCTTGTAGATCAGCGCCTTCAAGCGGTTGGCATGGTAGTTCTCCAGGGTGATCTGGAACAGGTCATGCAGCAGTACCACGGTGCGCAAGCCTTTCGGTTTGGGCGGCAACGGCAGGCCCATGTTGAAGGTGCTGATGTACAGGTCGATACGCTCCTCGCGCAAGGCGCGCGGCAGAAAACCGGCCTCAAAACGCAGACGATTCTGCGGCTGGTGCATGGCGGTCTTGGCACAGCCCCACGCCGGGCAGTGGGCCTGCAGGCGCGTTTCATCGCCCAGTGGTGCCACGGTAAACCGTTCAAGTTCAATGCCCGGCAAGGTGTGCAGGGCGCTTTCCAGCGCATACACCTGGCGGCTGATGCCCGATTGCGGCGAGGTGCCGACGGTGCGGTAATCCAGGCCTATACGCATGCGGGCTCCCTCTGGCTCAGCGGCACGAGGGTGGCGTACACCTGCTCCAATTGGCTGGCGGCGACGCTCCAGTCATGGGCGCGGCGTACGTAGGCGCGGCCCGCCTCACCCATGGGCGCGGCGGCTTCAGGGCATTGCAGCAGGCGCACCACGGCATCGGCCAGGTCGTCGGCGCTTTGCCCACCGAGGTAGTCCAGGCCTTCCACCAGGTCCAGCCCCGACACGCCTTGTTCGGTGCTGGCCAGCGGCAGGCCGGCGGCCAGGGCTTCGAGCACCTTGAGCTTGGAGCCGCCGCCGTGGCGCAACGGGGCCAGGAACACCGAACAGCTCGATTGCAGGTCCAGCAGGTTGGGCACGAAGCCTTGCCACTCGATACGCGGGTCTTTCCAACGCTCGCGCCAGCTGCCGGGCATGCCGAAGCCGCACACGCTCATGCGCGCATCCGCACAGCGCGCCCAGACCTTGGGCAGGATTTCATCCAGGGCCCATTCGATGGCGTCCACGTTCGGCGCGTATTCATAGTTGCCGAGGAACAGCACGCGGCGTGTCGACGGGTCGGGATGGGCGGCGGCGAAGTGATCGCAGTCCACGCCATTGACCACCACCGGCACGGGTTTTCCGGCGATTTTCTCCAGGGTGTGCGCATCGCTTTGAGTGACCGCCACCACCTGCGCGGCCTGGCGCATCACCCGGCGTTCCCAGCGGGCATAGCGCCATTGATCGTAGCGAATGAACGGCAGCGACCAACGCGGCAAGCGGTCGTAGGTGGCCGCGCCCAGGGCCGATTCCACATTGTGTTCGGTCAGCACAAAGGGCTGTGATTTACGCGCCAGCGCATCCTCGTAAGGCTGGAAACTGTAGCTGTGCTCGATCTGCACCACGTCCCACTGCTCACCCAGCAACCAGTTGAAGGTGTCCTGCAACTCGCCCGCCAGCCCATTCACGCTGGCCAGCAGCGGGTAGGGTGCAAACAGCCCCGCCACCAGGGTCTTGAGGCTGCGCAACGGGCGGCGCGGCAGGATGATCAACTGTTCGACAAACGCTTCCAGCACCTGGCGGTCGGCAGGGGACACCGGATGCTTGTCATGCAGCAGCAAGGTGATCCGATGCCCCCGCGCCGCCAGGCTGCGCAGCAGGTGGAACTGGCGCGTCTTGCCGCCGCTGGTGGCGGGCCAGGGCGAGTAGGGCAGGATCCATAAAATGCGCATGGCGGGCCTCACTCCCATAACAGAATTTGCAGGTTCGGCTTGACCATGACGGTCAGTCCATGGGTGCCGCTTACCGGGGTTTGCGTACCGCGCAGCGGGTCATACAGGGTGGCGCTGGCCAGGTTGGGCAGGTGTGCGTTGCCGCCCCCGGCCGCCCAGAAGAACCATAGCTTGCGCCCGTCGGCGCGGGTCCAGCCGATGCTGAACAGGCCGTCGGGCAACTGGTCGGCGCTGGGCGGATCGCCGGGGGTGAGCGTCGGACCGCTGACGTCGAGGAAATTTTTCAGCGCGGTGTAGACCGGCTTGGGGTTGGCGTCGATGTCGAGCAAGCCGTAAGACTGGTCCCGCACACTGGCGCGCTGGTCCAGATCGCTGAGGGTAAACAGGAAGATCCGGTCGTAATCCAGCGCACTCATCAGCGCCAGGCGGCGCACCACGTAATCGGCCTGGGCCTGTGGGGTGATGATGTCCTGGGCGTCTTTGGGGCCGGTGTAGGTCGACCAGCCCCACTCGGTGCTCCACAGGGTCTGCACGCCGCCGTTGCGCAGGGCCTGGTTGAGCGCGGTGGTCCTGGCGATAAAGTCCAGGTTGGCCGGGTCGTTGCCTTCGGGCAATTGGGTATAGGGGTGGTACGAGACGACGGTATTGAGGCTGGCCACGCCCAGGGCGCCGAGGGCATCAAACATGCTCTGGCCGTTGGGCATTTCGCTGAAGAATGCCATGCCGGCGGCCACCACCGGTTTGCTCGGGTTCATTGCGCGCAACGCGGCGGCGGTGGTAGTCAGCAGTGCGGCGTAGCCGGCCGGGTCGGTCACCGGGCGCCAGAAGCCCAGCAGGTTCGGTTCGTTCCACACCTGCCAGGCGTCAACACTGGGGTAGCGCTGGGCCAACAGCGCCATGCGGTTGGCGAACACGTTAGGATCTTTTGGCGGGTACTGGTCCTGATACGGCGCCCCCACCGGCGCAGTGGTGGCGAACGGCGCCGACCCGACCAGGTAGAACACCGACTTGAGCTGGTTGTCCTGCAGTTTGCCCACCAACTGATCCAGCGTCGCAACCTGGTACTGCCCTTCGACCGGCTCCAGCTGGTCCCAATGCAAATCCAGGCGTACCCACTCCAGGCCCAGCGCCTTGAGACGGTCGATCTGCTTCTGATAGCGCTCAGGGGCGAACCACAGGAACTGCGCGTTCACCCCGAGGAAATCCTTCCACACCACGGTTTTGTTGCCCTTGAGCACATGGCTCTCGGCATCGGCCTGGCGCCCCCACAAAAACGCGGTCAGGCCCAGGGCGGCGACCACAACCAGGGTGGCGACGTAGGTGCGTTTACGCGCCATGGTGGCGGCCCTCGATGGCTTGCTCAAACAGTGCCTTGAACTTTTGCGCGGTCAACGGCCATAAGCGCTCGCGGCCGATTTCGCCGGCGCGTTCGGCCCAGTCCCGGGCCAGCAGCGGCGTGCGCGCCAGGCGCAGCAGTTGCGCGCTGAGGGCATCCACATCGCCTTCGGGGTAGAGGGCACCGTTGCCGCTGGCGACTTCCTCGGCAAACGCGCGAGCGTCGGAGGTAATCGCCCCACGCCCGCAGGCGGCAGCCCAGGACAGCGCGCCACTAGTCCCGCGTTGGCGCCCGAGCAGGCCGAGTTTTTTCGATTCGCGATAGGGCAGTACCATCACATGGTGGGCCTGGATGGTCTGGGCAATCTCGTCGGCCGGCAGGTTCAGCTGCCAGTCGATGGCATCCGCCAGGCCGAGTTCGGCGATCTGGCGGTTCAACTGCTCCAGGTAGTTGCCGCCTGCGCCAAACGCCATTTCGGCGGCGGTGCCACCGGCCAGGGTCAGGCGCACACGCTCACGCAATTCGGGGGCCTGCTTGAATACGCCGGCCAGGGCCTCTAACAGGTCTTCGATGCCTTTACCCCGGTAGATAAACCCGAAGTACAGCAGGCGCAGCGTATCCAGGGGCGGCAACGGCGCCGATGCAATCGCCAGGTTGGCATGGTGGATCACCGCGACTTTCCCCGCCGGCAGTTGCATGCGTTGGCCCAGGCACTCGGCGCCCAGGCGGGTGAGGGTGATCAAGCGGGTCAAGCCGGCGGCGACCAGGCGCTCTTCACGCAAGGTCAGCGGATCGGCCAGCACCACTGCGGCCTGTGGCATCGGGCTGGGCAAGCGCTCCAGCAGGTTCAACGGGAATGGCAAGCGCTCACGCCGCCAGACGATGCGTTCCGGATCATGCACCGTGGCGGTCAAGGGCAGTGCCGGGTAGGCCTTGCGCAATTCGCGCAGGGCCAGGAACTCCCCCAGCCGTCCGCCGCCCAGCTCGGCGTGGACCAGGTCCACGCTGTGCCAGTCGAAACCACCGATGGCCTGTTTGATCGCCTCGCTGTTGCCCGCCACCCCGGCCAACGGCGTCAGCACCGTCACCTCCAGTTGTTCCAGTGCCCTGCGGAAATGGTTCGCGTAGTCGGCGATGCCATTTTTCTCCGGCGGTAACGGGGCGAGCAGGGCGACGCGCATCAGAATGCCCCTCGGTACTTGGCGATGGTTTTCAGCACCTTGGCCGGCACTTCGAATTTGCGCCGGTTGATGATGATGCCGTCGACCTTGCCGAACGCGGTGTTGAGGATCGACAGCGCGTGCTCCACCACCGGCACCGTGCTCTTCTGCGCTTCCACCACCAGCCCGATCAGGTCGGCCCGACGCAGGTTGATAAACGCATCGCGGTTATCCAGCAGCGCCGAGGCGTCCAGCAGCACCACTTCACCTGGCGCCGCCGGTTCGGCGCCGCCCACACGCACGTTGATACCGTTTTCCTGCAGCAACTGACGCAGTTGTTCCACCACAAAGGTCACCCCTTCGCCGTGACGTGCCGAGGTCAGCCCCAGGGTCAGGCCCTGCTCGGCGATGCGCTCCAACTGCAGCAACCCGTACAGCCGGTAGATGCTCGCATTGAACGCGTTGGTGCTTTGGGCGGTGCTGGTGTCCAGCTCGGGCAAGGTGGTCCACAGCGGCAGGCCGAACTTGCGTTCCGCCAGGCCGCCATCGTGGATGCGCTGGTCGAGCAGGTAGCACAGGTAAATCACCAGCAGGCCGACGACGACGGCGAATGGGACCGCCAGCACCAGCATCACCAGGGTTTTGGGGAAGATGCGGCCGGGGTTCAGGGTGGCCTCTTCGATCACCGCGATGTTGCTGATCTGGCTGTTATCCAGTTCACGGTCGATGCGTGATTTCTCCAGGTTGTCCACATACAGCGCGTAGTTGCGTTCGGCGGCGCCCAGCTCCCGGGCGAGGCGTGTCAGTTCCGGTTCGATCTCCAGGGCTTGCTTGCGCTGGGCTTCGAGGTTGGCCAGTTGTTTCTGTTGTTGAGTCAGTTGGGTACGCAGCGCGAGGTTGTTGCTCGACTCATCCAGCAGTACTCGCTGCAAGTGGATTTCCAGGGTATTGGGCGCGCGGTTTTCCGAGCTTTGCACGGTGTTGCTTTCACTCGCGACATGGGCCTGCATTGCGCGGATCGACGCATCCAGGGCTTTGACCGGCGGCGCGTTGTCCGTGTAGGTGCGCATCATGTCGGCCTTTTCCAGCAGCTTCTGGTTCAGCAGGCGGCGCAGGTCCTGCTGCTGGGGGTTCAGTGCGATCTGGCGCACCGTGGTGACTTCCTTGGGCTGGCTCTTGAGCTGGGTGCGGGTGCTCTGTATAGCGCTGTCGGAGGAGGCGATCAGGCGCGTGGTGTTGAACGTTTCGCCCCGCAGTACGTTGATGCGCTCGGACAAGTCTTCCAGGCGATCAGTGATGCTCGCCGCGCCGATCTGGTTCAGGTGCGTGAGGATCTGCTGCTTGTAGCTCTGGATCTCGGTGGCGCTGGTGGCGACCTGGCCTTCATAGAAGACGTACAGGCTCTTGCGCCCCAGGGCCTGGGTGCGTTCGTTGACATAGGTCTCGACCCAATCCTTGACCACCGCCTGGGCTATCTCCGGGTCGCCCCAGGTAAAGTTGATGTCCATGACCGTGGAGCCGGCCGCGTGGCTCACTTCGAAGTTCTTTTCCAGGCCCGCCGCCAGGCGTTCCACCGGCGTGGTTTTTTCCACCACGCCGACAGTTTCCAGTACCACGCGGATGCCATCGAACACCGCACCTACGCCACTCTTGACGTAATACTTGGTGCGCTTCCAGAAGCCTTCCGGTGGCGGTGCGTTACTGATCACCTCCAGGTAGTGCTCGGCCACCGCCCGCACAATCGGGCGCCCGGTGAGCAGACGCTCCTCGTCGACAATCGGGTCGCGCTGGGTGCTGGGCATCACCAGCGCCTGGCGGTTGCTGATCTCGATGGGCAAGGTCGAATCACGCCCCGGCTTGACCAGCAGGCGCGCCGTGGATTCGTACTTGGCCGGCAGCAGGAAAGCCCCCAGCAGAATGATCACCAGTGCCGCAATGGCGGCCAGTTTGAACTCGTGGCGGAAGATGAAGAACAGGCGTAGCAGATCACGAAAAGAACGGATCTCGATCATGGGATGTCGCTCCTTTAATTACTGCCGCCGCTGGTTCGCGTGTAGTTGTAGCCGACCCCGATGGACTTGGTGAACGGGATCAGTTGGTTCATGTAGGTGTCCACGCCCTGGATGCGCTCGCCGACGTTGGACTTGGGCACGAACACCACGTCGCCGCGTTGCAGGCGTACCGGCTTGCGTCCGTTGGCGCCGGTCTTGAGGAGCTGGCTGAAGTCCAGGAAGTAAGCACGATAGGCGCCCTGGGCATCTTCGCGCAGCAGCGCGACCATGCTCGCGTTGCCCGCCGGGCTGACCCCGCCGGCGCCGACAATCGCCTGCTCCAGGGTGTTGGCCGTGGCGATCTGCACCGCCGTGGGGTTATTCACCGCACCGCCGACGATCACCGAGTTGCTCGGTGCCTGGTTGATGTTCACCGTCACCCGGGGTTCGCGGTAGGTCGCCGCGAGCTCGTGGGTCAGTTGGGTGGCCAGCTCCGATGGCTGGCGCCCGGCAACCTGGATCGGCCCCAGGAACGGGTAGTTGATCTTGCCGTCGGTCTGCACCGTGTACAGCGTCAGCTCGTAGATGGTGCTGACGTTGAACGCCGACAGCGTCGGCATCTCGCCGGCATCGCGGACGATGCGCAACTGGTCGCCGATACGGATGCGTTCCACCGCCGGTGGCAGCTGGGCCAGTTGGTCGAGGGCGCGCTTGCCGTCCTCGACGGTCTTGCTGTCCGGTGGCTCGATACGCGCCGGGGTGTTGCAGGCGGCCAGGGCCAGCATGGCCAGGGCGAGCACGCTTCGCTTCATCAAGGGGGACTTCCTGTGGGTCATGCTGCTCACCTCCAATAACCGGGAAACATGCTGATGCGCCGCTTGAGGGCGAGCGGCAGGCGGCGTTCAAGATGGCCCAGGCGGTAACCGAGCAGTTTGAACGCACTGCGCACCAGCACCTCGGGCGCGCGGTGCAAGGCGCCGGCTTTGCGCAGCGCCGCGAGTTCGGCCAGCACATAGCGTTTGCCCTCGCCACCCGCGTCGCCAAAGGCCTGCTTGATCCACGGCTCGCGGCCGTAGAACACGCCAATGTCGAAGTAGCGGTGAAACTCGTCCATGAGTTTGTAATCGTGGGAGTGATGCACCAGCGCGGTGGCGGCATAGCGCACCTTGTAGCCGTCGAGCAGCATGCGTGCGGCCACAAAGGCGTCTTCGCTGCCGATCACGTCGGCAGGGAAGCCACCAACGGCCTGCAACACACTGCGCCGGTACACCGAAAACGAGTCGGAGCTGAAGCAGGTCTTGATCCCAAGCTCCGGTGCATCGGCCAGGCTTTTGCTGCGGCTGTGTTCCGGGTAGTTGAAGTGCCGCGATTGCGCGCCCAGCAAGCCCGCATCGGGGTGGGGCAATTGCCGCCCGTAGGCGACGCCGTTGAGCGGGTCCTGCTGCAATTCATCGAGCAGGTTGGCAAAGGTCTCGGGCGTTGCCGGGATGGCGTCCTGGGTCATCACGATCAGCGCGTCGCCACCCACCTGTTCGCTGGCCCAGCGGCGGGTGCCGCCGTGGTTGAAGTCACGGGCGTCGATCACCTCGACCCGCGCGCCGAACGCTCGAAAGCGCGCCACGGTGTCATCGCTGGAGGCGCTGTCCACCACCAGCATCTCGTCAGGTTGCAGGGTTTGCATCTTCAGCGCAGGCAGCAGGCGTGCCAGGTGGCTGGAGGCGTTACGGGTGGGGATGATCAATGAAGTACGCATGTCATTTCTTCGCCTCGGCAGGCGCGCGGCCGTAGATGTCGTCGAAGCGCACGATGTCGTCTTCGCCCAGGTACTCGCCGCTCTGCACTTCGATCATCACCAGGTCGATGATGCCGGGGTTGGTCAGCCGGTGTTTGTGCCCGGCGGGAATGTAGGTGGACTCGTTGGCGTTGATCAGGAACTCGCGGTCGCCATTGGTGATCTGTGCCGCGCCGCTGACCACCACCCAGTGTTCGCTGCGGTGGTGGTGCATCTGCAACGACAGCGAGGCCAGGGGCTTGACCACGATGCGCTTGATCTTGAAACGGCTGCTTTCCTCCAGCACGGTGTAGGTGCCCCACGGCCGGGTCACCGTGCGGTGCAGGCTGTACGCCGGATGGTTCTGGCGCTTGAGCTCGGCGACGATATGGCGCACATCCTGGCTGCGGTGGGCGTCGGCGATCAGCAGCGCGTCGGGGGTGTCGACGATGATCAGGTCGCGCACCCCCACGGCGCCCAACACGCGCTTGGGCGAGTCGATGTAGCAGTTGTGCACGTCGTGCAAAATCGCTTCGCCATTGACCTGGTTGCCATGGGCATCGCTGGGGGTGAGCTGGCGCAGCGCTTCCCAGGACCCGATGTCGCTCCAGCCAATGTCACAGGGCACCACGGCCACTTGCCGGGACTTTTCCATCAAGGCCACGTCGATGGAAATATCCGGGGCACTGCCGAACGCATCCGCATCCAGTTCACGTTGGCGCGAGGTTGTGTTCTGCAGGCTCTGGCTGTGCTCCAGCGCGGCGCATGCGGCCTCCAGCACGTCGGGTGCATGGGTGGCGAGCTCATCCACCAGGGTGCTGGCCTTGAAGCAGAACATGCCGGCGTTCCACAGGTGCTTGCCGCCGTCCAGGTAGGCCTGGGCGGTGGCCAGGTCGGGTTTCTCGACGAAGCGTTTGACCCGGTAGCCATGGCTCAGCGCCTCGCCTTGCTCGATATAGCCAAAACCGGTTTCCGGGTGGTCGGGCTGGATGCCGAACGTCACCAGGTAGCCGGCTTCGGCCAGGTCGCGGGCCTGGGTCACGGCCTCGGCGAACGCCACTTCATTGAGGATCAGGTGGTCGGCGGGCATCACCAGTAACTGTGCGTCGCCGCCGAAATGCTCCTGCACATGCAGGGCCGCCACGGCGATGGCCGCCGCCGTGTTGCGACCGAACGGTTCCAGCAGCAGGTCCAGGGGCAGGCGGGCGTTGTTCACTCCGCGGTAGTCATCGAGGGTACGAAACAACAGGTCGCGGTTGGTCACCGTGAGCACGCTTTCCACGCCGGGCAGTTTGGCCGCGCGCAGGAAGGTTTTTTGCAGCAGGCTCTGGCCATCGCGCATGCGCATGAACGGCTTGGGCATGTTCTGCCGCGACACCGGCCACAGTCGAGTGCCCGAACCACCGGAAACGATGCAGGGAATTAATCCGTTGAGGGTCTTCATCAATAGACTTCCTTGGTGGAAAGGACGGCCGGGACCGTCATGAAAACGATGTACAGGTCAAACCACACCGACCACTTGGAGATGTACTCCAGGTCGTACTCGACACGTTTCTGGATCTTGAACAGGGTGTCGGTCTCACCCCGGTAACCGTTGATCTGCGCCCAGCCGGTAATCCCCGGTTTCACGCGGTGGCGCGAGCTGTACTCGCTCACCGCCACTTCGAAGGGTATGCCGGCGGCTTTGGTCGCCGTGGCATGGGGGCGCGGGCCGACCATGGACATGTTGCCCAGCAGCACGTTGAACAATTGCGGCAGCTCGTCGATGCTGGTCTTGCGGATGATGCGTCCCACCCGGGTGATGCGCGGGTCCTGGCGGGTGGTCTGGCGTTCGGCGGTGAAGTCGCTCTGGTCGGTGTACATCGAGCGGAACTTGAACACGCGGATTTCGTTGTCGTTGTAGCCAAAGCGGTTCTGGCGAAACAGGATCGGCCCTTTGGAGTCGAGCTTGATCGCAATCGCCGTCGCGACCATCAGAGGGGACAGCGCCACCAGGGCCAGGCTGGCCAGCAGCACATCCTCCAGGCGCTTGATCACCGGCGACCAGCCACGCAACGGCAATTGCGAGGTGTTGAACATCAGGATCCCGCCCACATCGGTGATGCGGCTATGGCCGTAGCGCAGGGCGGCCATGTCGGGCACCAGCATCACGTTGACCGACATCTGCCGCAGGCGATTGACCAGCCCGTGGATGCGCTGCTCGGCGGCCCAGGGCAGGCAGATCATCACTTGGTTGACCTGCTCGGCGCGGATGAGTTTTTCCAGCTCACGGGTGTTGCCCAGCAGGGGCAGGTTGCTCAATTCCTTGGGGATCCGCTCGGTGCGATCGTCGATAAAGCCGATCAGGCCGGAGCGGATATCACCGTTGCGTTGCAGGTGGTCGGCGACGTGCATGGCGGTGTCGGTAAAGCCCAGGATCACCGTACGTTGCAGGTATTTGCCCTTGCGCATCAGGCTGCGGTACAGGCGCAGCATCAGCAGGCGCTCAAGGCAGAACAACCCGAGGCTGGCGACGTACCAGGCCACCAGGTTACGCGGGGTCAATTGCGGGAAAAACTGCAGGATCTGGTACATGAACAACAGGATGCAAAACGCCGCCGACCATGCCTTCACCTTGGTTTTCAGGCGCAGTCGGTTGCTGAACAGTTCTTCGGAATAGATGCCCAGGGCCTGGAACAGAATGATCGTCAGGACCGCGAAAAATACCAGCAGGCCGAGGAAGTGCCCGCGCAGTTCGGGGTCCATCGGGTCGATGAACATCACCAGGATCAGCGGGGGCAAAATGGCACTCAGGCCATGTATGAACTTGACGAAAACAACAAAGAACTCAACAAAACCGGCGCGCGTTAAAAACAGGCTGTCGACGGACGACTTCTCTCGCATAAAACATCCCTCATTGCACGCCAGAGCTATTGTTTGGATGTTTGTTCAATAAAGCAGCGAACTGCTTTAGAGAGCACTTCCAACTACGGCTACTCTGGGTAATACGCAACTATCAATTCAAATGCAGCTATCCATTTGAAGGGAATTTGCGGGGGTAGTGACTACAGGAGTGTTACCTTAATCAATCTGTCAATTAATTGACTGTGGTGCGGAGATGGCAGGGAAGACAGGTTTATCAGTATTTTGTTCGGCATTTTATTGACATTCCTTGTCCGGGTACGCGGTGATTGGGTGTGTTTTTGAGTGTAGAAACAAATGCAGGATTTTTCCTGCATAAAGGAAAAACCTTTTTTCAAAGGCGGTAGGAAGGGGGGACAAAGAGGGGTTGGCAGGGCGCACGAAGTGCCCTGCCTGCGGGACTTTCGCCAGATCAGAAGTTGCCTTTCAAACTCACCGTAAAATTTCGCGGTTCGCCATAAAAGTTGCCCCAGGAGGCTGTTCCGACAGTGTTGTAGTAGCTTTTATCGAATAGATTGTTGCCGTTGAGTGCGACGGTCCAAGTGTCGTCGATACGGTACGCCACACGGGCACTCCAGGTTGCGTAACCGGCCTGTTCGAGCTTGATGGTCTGCACGCGGTAATTGCTGCTCTGGGCGTTGACGCCGGTGCCCACGCTCCATTTCGACAGGGCGCCGTCGAGCTGGTAGTCGCCCCACATGCGCAGCATGTGTCGAGGTACGTAGGTGTTGGACGTACCGCCCTCCAGGGCGGTATCGATGTTCTTCAGGGACTTGGTCTGGGTGTAGGTGTAGCCGCCGGATACCTGCAGGCGCTCGAGCACTTCACCGCTGATTTCCGCCTCCACCCCTTGGGCGCGCACCTTGCCGCTGTCGGTGTAGCAATAGCCGTCGGCGGAGGTCGGGCACTGGGCGATGTAGTCGGATTCGGCCGCGTTTTTCTCGACGGCGCGGAACAGCGCCAGGGAGCTGTTGAGGCGCCCGTCGAACCATTCGCCCTTGATACCCAGCTCGTAGTTGTCACCGATCTTCGGCTTGAGCGCGGCGCCATCGAGCGTGGCATAGGAACTTTGCGGCTGGAAGATATCCGCGTAGCTGGCGTACACCGACAGGTGCTCGTTGAGGTCGTAGATCAGTGCGGCAAACGGCGTCACTTCACCGGTTTCCCGGGTGCGGGCATCCTGCAAGGCCCACTCGCCCCAGGCCAGGTTGTTGGACTGGCGACGGTTCTCGTACCAGCTCACGCGGCTGCCTACGATAAACATCAACGGCTCGGCCAGGCGTAGGCGCAAGGTGGTGTAGGCGCCGTACTGGGTGGCGGTTTCCTTCACCGTGCCGCCGCGATACATGTTCGGCCAGAAGGTGCTGTTGGCCGGCTCCGGGAAATGGTGGTCGGGTTGGTAGATGCCTTGGCGCCTGGGCAGGTTCTGGATCGCGTACACATCGTCCTGGGTACCACGGCTGCCATTGGCACCGAGGATCAGTTCGTGTTCCAGCCCGAAGGCTTCGAACTTGCCGTCCACATAGGCGTCGAGGCCGAAGTCCTTGTGGTCGTAGTCCATCAGCGCCGCATAGGAGTTGGCCGTAGGCGTCGGGTTGCCGTAGGCAATGGTGCCTTCGCTGGCGGCGTATTTGGTGTCTTGCAGGTTGCGGCTGTGCACGGCCGCAACCTTGAGTTTCCAGTCATCGTTGAAGTGATGGGTGAGGTCGGCGAAGAAGGTGGTGCGCCGGCTTTGCCAGTCGTTCCAGGATTGGCCCAGGCAGGTGGAGCGGCTGAGGTGGGCGCTTTTGCCGTCGGCATAGCGCGGCAGGCCGCCCCAGCACGGTGTGGCGTCGACGTCTTCATGGCTGGCGCCGAAGCCCAGGGTGGTGTCGGCGCTGAGATCGACATCCAGGGCGCCATAGAAAGCCTGGTCCTGGCGCTTGGAAATATCCATGTAGGAACCGCGATTCTGTTGGCTGATCGCCGCGCGGCCGCGCACCGTACCGCTGTCATTCAGCGGGCCGCCGGTGTCGACGTCGGCGCGGTAGTTGTCCCAGGTGCCGGCGGACAGCGACAGGCTGGTGGTGGGCTTGGCCTGGGGCCGCTTGCGCACGAAGTTCACCGCGCCGCTGGCGGTGCCGGCGCCCTTGAGCATGCCCGCCGCGCCCTTGAGCACTTCGACGCGGTCGTAGATCGCCATGTTCGCGCTGAAGCTGTCGGCCTGCACGTAGTCCTTGCCCATGTCCAGGGGCACGCCGTCGTACTGGTACTGGCCGAGCATCTTGAAACCACGGGAATAAAAATATTTGCCGCCCATGGGTGATTCGTAAGTGGTGATCCCGGGCGTGCGTTCCATCACGTCATCGATGGTGGTGAGGTTCTGGTCATCCATCAATTGGCGGGTCATCACACTCACCGATTGCGGCGTTTCCCGCAGGCTGTGTTCGCCCTTGCCGATCGTCACCGCACCCGTGGTGTAGGCCCCGGTGCCATCGGTGGTGGTGCCCAACCGCTCACCGGTGACCGTGGTGGCGCCCAGGTTCAGCGCGCCGCCGTCGGCCACTTGCGGCAACAGCAGCCAGGTACTGTTGCCCTGGCGCTGGGCTTGCAGGCCCTGGCCACGCAGCAACCGGTCGAGCGCCTGCTCGCGGTCCAGGCGACCACTCAGGCCCTGGCTGGTCTTGCCGGCGACGCTGGTGGCGTCGTACGACAGGCTGATGCCGGCCTGGCGGGCGAACTGGTCCAGGGCCGTGGCCAGGGAACCGGCGGCGATGTTCCAGTCGCGGGCCTGGGTGTCGCTGGCCGGCGTTTCGGCCCATGCGAACGGCGGCGCGGTTGCGCAGCTCAGGCAGGCGCCGAGCAAGGCGGCGTGCACCGCGTGCTTGAGGGGTGAACGTGGGAAGGGGAACGCGTGCATGACCGCGGGATGCTCCTGAAGGAAGTGAACAGAACCGGCCTGTTGATCGGCCTTTCCTTACAGGTCGAGCGGCAATGAGAATTCACCTCATTTATTTTCGAGAATGTTAAACGCGGGCGGTGACGGTCACCCAGTAGCGGCTGCGGTAAGTGACATCGAGCTTGAGTGAGTGGGCTACCAGGCCCAGCACCTCATCGGTGTCGTCCAACTGATAAGTGCCCGACACCCGCAACCCGGCCACCGCTTCGCTGCAGCGCAGCAGGCCGTTGCGGTAGCGGCCCAGCTCGGCGAGGAAAGCATCCAGGCGCATGTCCCGGGCGCTGATCACACCATCGCTCCAGGCCCAAGGGTCCAGGCCATTGGAGGCGAGAGAACGAATGCCACTGCGGTCGAACAGCACCTGTTCGTCGGGGTTGATCACTTGGCGCGCGCCGGCGGCGTGGTTGTCGGCAAACACCGCCACCGTGCCCTGCTGCACGGCGAGCATGGTGCCTTGGGGCTCTTCGCGTACCAGGAAGCGCGTGCCGAGGGCGCGCAGGTAACCGTCACGGGTCTGTACCCAGAAGGGCCGCGTGTCGGCACCGGGATTGACCAGTATTTCACCCTGGCGCAACTGCACCAGGCGCCGTTCCTGAGTAAACGCCGTGTCGAGTGCGCTGGCGCTGTTCAGTTGGATGCGGCTGCCGTCGTTCAACGCCACCCAACGCCGTTCGCCGGTGGCAGTGCGGTAGTCGGCCATCAAGGCGGGCAGCGGGGTGCAGTCGCGGCCGAACCAGGTCAGGCCGGCCGCACCGGCCACCAGGCCGAGCAGCTTCAACCCTTCACGCCGGCTGATACGTCGACGCGCCCCGTGCAGGGCGTGGCGGCCGACCTGCGCGGGCAGGTGGCTGAACTCATCATTCATCGTCGCCACCCGTTGCCAGACCTGCTGGTGTTCGGCGCTGGTGTGCAGCCAGCGCTCGAACGCAGCGGTGCTGGCGTCGTCGGCGACGTTGAAACGCAGCTTGATCATCCACTGGATAGCCTGGTCGACCAGGCGCGGGTCAGAGGTCGGCATAGCGCAACCGATAGCAGGCGTGCAGCGCCTTGGACAGATCACGCTCCACCGTAGCCTTGGACACCCCGAGGCGCAGGGCGATCTGAGCGCAGGTCAGGCCGTCCAGTTGCGCCAGCAGGAACGCTTCACGCGCCCGCGGCTTGAGCTGGTCGAGCAGGCGGTCGATACGTTCCAGGCTGTCGAGAATCAGCAGGCGGGTTTCTTCCGACGGCACGTCGGCCTGGGGGAAATGCGCCAGGCTTTCGAGGTAGGCGCGCTCCAATTCACGGCGCCGGTACTGGTCGATCATCAAGCTGCGGGCGATGCTGCTCAGGTACGCGCGCGGCTGCAGCACAGCCTGCTGTTTGCGTGCGTTGAGCAGGCGCACAAAGGTTTCCTGCGCGAGGTCGGCGGCACGTTCACGGCAACCGGTGCGCCGGCTCAACCAGCCGCGCAGCCAGGAGTGATGGGTGTGGTAAAGCTGGCCGATGGCGGCATGGTCCAGTGGGTGATCGCTCGACATGGGCATCCTGGCGCAGCAGTCTTAATTGATAATGTTTCGCATTCTAGACGCTGGTCGTGGCCATTCGCAATTGCCGATGAACAATGTATCCAGCACAATTTTTTGTTCGCTCCGGGCCCACGCACTAATCTGCAGGCTTTCCCGGTGGAGGGCTTGAGCATGATCGACCTTGGGACCCTGGCGGTTTTTTCAGGTGCTGTGCTGTTGTTGCTGTTATCCCCGGGGCCGAACATGGCCTTTGTGATCAGCCATGGCGTCACTCACGGCTGGCGTGGGGGAGTGGCCTCGGCCCTGGGCATCGGTGTGGCCGACATACTGCTGAGCGCATTGACCGCCAGCGGGGTGACGGCGTTGGTCGCCAGTTGGCCGCCATCCTTTGACGTGATCCGCTGTGCGGGTGTGGTCTACCTGCTGTGGCTGGTGTTCAAGACGCTGCAGAAAAAACCTGGGCCAGATACTGCCCACCTGCACCGTGTGCCCCTTGGCCGGGTGTTTCTGCAGGCCATGCTGAACAGCCTGCTCAACCCCAAGGCGTTGCTGTTTTTTGTGGTGTTTTTGCCGCAGTTCGTACGGCCGCAGGCCGGCTCCATCGCCGTGCAGTTGATGCTGTTGGGCGGCGTGCTGACCTTGATCGCTGGGGTGTTTCACCTGCTGCTGGGCATTTTCGGCGGGGTGCTGAGCCGCTTCTTCGCCAGGCGCCCAAGAGGCGCCTGGTTACAGAGATGGGGCTTGGCGACGGTGCTGAGCGTGCTGGCGGTGCGCCTGGCGGTGATGTCGCGCCCAACCTGACCCCATGAGGTGAAGGGATTGTGCGGCGAGCAAGCGGTCTGTGGCCAAACGAGCTTGTTGTGGTGATCGAGCTTGTTGTGGTGAGCGAGCTTGCTCGCGCCGGGGCTGCGCAGCAGCCCCTCCAAAGCTTGGGGCCGCTTCGCGCCCCAGCGCGAGCAAGCTCGCTCACCACAGGTACAGGCTCAGCCCAGCCGTGCTGCTGCGCGCGCGACGATTTCACCGCGCACCCTGCGCGATTCGGCGGTGCGTTTGTTGGCTTCTTCCCGCACATGCGCAGGCGCTGTGTCCGGACGACCCGAATCGAACGGCGGTGCCGGCGCGTATTCGATCTGCAACTGCACCAGTTGCGCCGCCGCTTCGCTGTACAACTCCGCCGCCAGCACCAGGGCAAAGTCGATACCGGCGGTAATGCCACCGCCGGTGAACAGGTTGCCGTCACGCACCACGCGCTCCTGTACCGGGATGGCGCCGAGCGGGGCGAGCATGTCGTGGTAGGCCCAGTGCGTCGTCGCCTTGCGCCCGCGCAGCAACCCCGCTGCGCCGAGCACCAGCGAGCCGGTGCACACCGAGGTCACGTAGCGCGAGGTCTGCGCCTGGGCCTTGAGGAAGTCCAGGGTCTGCGGGTCTTCCATCAATGGGCCCACGCCGGAACCACCGGGCACGCAGATCACATCCAGCGTCGGGCAGTCGGCATAGGTCATGGTCGGCGTGAACACCAGGCCCGTGCTTGAAGTGACCGGCGCCAGGTCCTTCCATACCAGGTGCAGTTTCACGTCCGGCAGCGAACCCAATACGTCGTAGGGGCCGGTCAGGTCCAGTTGCTGAATGCCGGGGAACAACAGAAAGCCGATCTGCAAGGTCATGAATGAAGCTCCGAGAAAGGGGTAGACGACCTCACTCTAGCGGCCTAGGCTTTGGCGAATACGCCATTGAACCCACGAATCACGCCAATCATGCCCAGAATTGTTCACGTACTCGCTTTCGAGAATGCCCAGGTGCTCGACGTCACCGGGCCGTTGCAGGTGTTTGCGTCGGCCAATGACCTGGCGCGCCAGCGTGGCGTGCCGTTGCCTTACGCGGTCACGGTGATCGCCGACCAGGCCGGCCCGGTGATGACCTCCGCCGGCCTGGCGCTGGTGGCCGAGCCGTTGCCTGCGGTCGACCAGCCCTGCGACACCCTGGTGATCGCGGGTGGCTGGGGCGTGTACGGCGCCGCTGAAAAGCCTGCGCTGGTGGATTGGGTGCGCGAAAAAGCCCGGCACAGTCGGCGCATGGCGTCGGTGTGCACCGGTGCGTTTTTGCTGGCGGCCAGTGGCTTGCTCGATGGTTGCCGCGTCGCCACCCACTGGACCCGTTGCGAAGAACTGGCGCGCAAGTTTCCGGCGCTGACCGTGGAGCCCAACCCGATCTTTATCCAGCAGGGCGCGGTGTGGACCTCCGCCGGTGTGACCGCTGGTATCGACCTGTGCCTGGCCCTGGTGGAAGAAGACCTGGGCCGCGCCGTGGCCCTGGAAGTGGCGCGGCACCTGGTGGTGTTCCTGAAACGCCCCGGCGGCCAGTCGCAATTCAGCGTGACCCTGTCCCTGCAAAAGGGCGGCAGTCGTTTCACCGAGCTGCATGCCTGGATAGCCGAGCATCTGGCCCTCGACCTGAGTATCCCGACCCTGGCCGCCCAGGCCGGCATGAGCGAGCGCAGCTTCGTGCGCCACTACCGCGCCGAAACCGGCCAGACGCCCGCGCGCGCGGTGGAGCTGATCCGTGTCGAAAGCGCGCGCCGGCAACTGGCCGACAGCACCACATCGATCAAGCGCATCGCCGTGCAGTGTGGTTTCGGCTGCGAAGAAACCTTGCGCCGCAGCTTTATGCGGGCCTTGTCGGTGACGCCCCAGGCCTACCGCGAGCGGTTCTCGCCGGTGGCCTAGGCGAGCAATTCAAGCAGGGCGTCGAGGGTGGCCTGCGGTGCTTCCTGGGGAATATTGTGGCCCACACCGGGCAACACCTCCCGCCGGTAAAAAGCGCTGAAATGCTCCACGTCGTCATCCTCTTGCGACGGCGGGCCTACGCCGTCATCGGCGCCGCACAGCGAAATGCTCGGCACCGCAATCGCCGGTTGCCGCGCGAGGGCCTGCTCGATGGCTTCCAGCGCCGGATCGCCAGGCGCATACATGAAACGATGGCGATAGGAGTGAATCACCACCTCGACAAAATCCGGGTTATCGAATGACGGCGCCGTCTGCCCATACAGCCCCGGCCCTTCGGCCCAGGACGGCGACCACAGCGACCACAGCAACTCACACAGTTCGCGGCGATTGGCCGTCAGCCCGTCCACACCGCGCGGGGTGTGGAAGTAGAACTGGTACCACAACCGATGCTCCGTCGCCGGCGCCCGTGGCTGGCGCGACCTGGCAATGTCCTGGATGTTATAGCCATCGCCGGTCACCAGCCCGCGTACCCGTTCGGGCCACAGCGCCGCGACGATACACGCCGCGCGCCCGCCCCAGTCATACCCGGCCAGGGTGGCGCGCGGGATCGACAGCGCATCCATGAAATCCAGCAGATCCTTGCCCAGCGCCGCCTGTTGGCCGGAGCGCATCACCTGCGCGTTGATAAACCGCGTAGGGCCATAACCGCGCAGGTACGGCACCAGCACCCGGTAGCCGCGTTCGGCCAGCACCGGCGCAATCTCGTCATAGCCGCGCGGGTCGTAAGGGAAACCATGCAGCAGGATCACAGGCTCGCCGTCGATGGGACCGTGGGTTTCATACGCCACATCGAGCATGGAGGTGCGCACGTAGAGGAGTGGGGCGGTGATGGTCATGGTGGACTCCTGTCAGGTGTTGAAACTCTAGTCGAAAGACATGGCGGGATGCCCTGCCTGTAAAGGCAGGGCGCCTCAGGGCTGCCAGGTCGTCTTCTCGCCACTGAGCTTGCGGTCCAGGAACGTCGCCGCGCTGATCAACGCCAGATGGCTCAACGCCTGGGGCGTATTGCCCAGGTGGCGGGCCTGGCTGTCGAACTCTTCGGCATACAGGCCCAGCGGGTTGGCGTAGCGCAGCAGTTGTTCGAATTCCAGGTGGGCCTTCTCCACCTGCCCGGCGCGGGCCAGGCATTCGACGTACCAGAACGAGCAGGCGGCGAATGCGCCTTCGGTGCCTTGCAGGCCGTCGATCGCGTTGTCGTCGTTGCGGTAGCGGTAGACCATGCCGTCGCGCACCAGGCTTTTCTGGATCGCCTGCAACGTGCTCAGCCAGCGCGGGTCGGTGGCGGCGACAAAACGCACCAGCGGCATCAGCAGCATCGAACCGTCCAGGGCGGTGCTGCCGATGTGCTGCACGAAATGCCCGCGTTCTTCGTTCCAGAAGTTGCTCCAGATATCGGCATAGATCGCCTGGCGCGTCTGGTCCCAACGTGCAAACGGCGCCGGCAACGAGCGCTTGGAGGCCAGGCGGATCGCACGGTCCAGGGCCACCCAGCACATCAGCCGCGAATGCAGGAAGTGATGCTGCTCGCCGCGCATTTCCCAGATGCCCACGTCTTTCTGGTTCCAGATTTCACACACCTGGTCAGCGACTTCCACCGTGTGTTTCCAGCCCTCGTGGGAGATGGCTTCGCCGTACTTGTTGACCAGGTACACCGCGTCCATCAACTCGCCATAGATATCCAGCTGGACCTGGTCGACCGCGCCATTGCCGACGCGCACCGGCTTGGCGCCGCCGTGGCCGCTGAGGTGCTCCAGCGTGGTTTCGGGCAGCTCCTGGCGGCCGTCGATGCCGTAGAGGATATGGATCTTGGTCGGCTGGCCACAGCAGTCGCTGACCCGGCCCTTGAGCCAGCGCATATAGGCGTTGGCCTCGTCGACAAAACCCAGGCGCATAAACGCGTAGACGGTAAACGAGGCGTCGCGGATCCAGGTGTAGCGGTAGTCCCAGTTGCGTTCGCCCGCAGGCGTTTCCGGCAAGCCGAAGGTGGCCGCGGCGATGATTGCGCCGTGTTTGCGCGAGGTCAGCAGCTTGAGGGCCAGGGCCGAGCGGTTGACCATTTCGCGCCAGCGCCCGCGGTAGTTCGACTTCGCGATCCAGCCGCGCCAGAACTTCAAGGTGTGGGCCAGGGCCAGGTCGGTGCAGACACTGCCCACACGCTCATCGTCCTGGCCGCCGAGTACGAACTCGGCGCTTTCTTCCTGACCCAGGGTGAAGCGGGCCACGGCGGCGTTATCTTCGATCTGCAACGGATGGCTGCCGCACAGGCGCATGCCCGGCTGGCCATCGGCGTTGAAACAGACGCTGGCGTTATCCAGGCTCGTCTCGGTGGGCGCGCGCGCATAGTCATGGCGCACGGCGCAGCGCAGATGGAGGGTGGCCGTGCCGCTGACTACGCGTACGCGGCGAATCAGCAGGGGCACGTCGTCGATTTCTTCGCTGATGACCAGCAGGTCGGTGATTTCCACCACGGCTTCATCGCTGAGCCAACGGGTTTGCAGCACATTGGTGTCGGGCAGGTAGATCTGTTCGCGGCGGGCGTTGGGCAGGTCCGGGGTGAGTTGGAACGTGCCGGCATCGGGGGTGTCGAGCAGTGAGCAGAAGATCGACGGGCTGTCGAACTCCGGCCAGCAGAAGAAATCGATGCTGCCTTTATCGTTTACCAGCGCTGCGCTGCGCATGTCGCCGATGATGCCGTGGGCATCGATGGCGCTTTGTGGTTCTTTTTTCAAATCAACCATTGTCACGAAACTCCGGGTAAAGGCTCATGCCGCCATCAATGAACAGGGTGCTGCCGACCACGTAGTCGGAGGCGTCACTGGCCAGCCATACCACAGCGTTGGCCACGTCCTCCACATCGCCGACCCGGCCATAGGGGATCAACTTGAGCAGCGCCTGTTCCGCCGCACCTTCGGTGGCGGCACGGTTGATCGCCGTACGAATCGCCCCCGGCGCAATGCCGTTGATACGGATGCGCTGTTCACTCACTTCCTGGGCGAGGGTGCGCATCAGCATGTCAACGCCGCCCTTGGACGCCGCGTAATTCACGTGCCCGGCCCAGGGGATCAACTGGTGCACCGAGCTCATGTGGATGATTTTGCCGGCGGCGCGGGATACGCCTTCACGGATGCCCTGGCGCTTGAAGAGGCGTACCGCCGCCCGGGCACAGAGGAACTGGCCGGTGAGGTTGACGCCGATCACGGCGTTCCAGTCGTCGAGGGTCATGTCGACCACGGCGGCGTCCTTCTGCATACCGGAGTTGGCCACCAGGATGTCCAGATGGCCGAACGCCTCGAGGGTCTTTGCGAACAGGCGTTCCACATCGGCTTCTTTCGACACGTCGGCGCCGATGGCAATCGCCCGGCCGCCCTCGGCGTTGATCTGCTCTGCCAAGGCCTCGGCGGGCGCGGCCTGGCTGTTGTAATTGAGCACCACCGCAGCACCGGCCTGCGCCAGGGCCCTGGCCGCACCGGCGCCGATACCGGAACTGGCGCCTGTTACCAGTGCCACTTGTTGCTCCAACGAGATATGCATTGCCCACCCGACCTTGAATTCGTGAGTTCAAGTAGCTGACTGACGGCGCGTAACGGAAGTTCAGCCGTGTGAAATTAGCGACTACAACCATGGTGAAAAATGGAATAACAGAAGAATAAAAAATAACCATAAGATACTAAAAAACCGCTAAAAAGCGTTTGACAGGGTTTTTTGCCCCGTGTCTTATAAGCACACCTCAACCCGTTCCGCTGGTAGTTCGGAAGTCATGCGGAGTCACCTATAAGAGATGCCTATGTGTTTATCGGCAGCTATAGGGGAACTACCAGAGCAGGGAGCTACGCCGTTGCCTAAGTTAGTTATTTTCGATTGCGACGGTGTACTCGTCCAAAGCGAAGAGATCACCTTGTCTGTATTGATCGGCATGCTTAATGCTCACGTACAGGACGGCAAGACACTGGATAGTGTGTATTTCATTGAGCACTTTCGTGGAAGAAAGATTGCCGATTGCCTGCGCGAAGTAGAACCGTTATTGGGTATTTGTTTGCCCCCTCAGTTTGAAGAGGACTTCCGAGTTCGAGCGCTTGAAGCATTGACGCTTAATGTGAAAGCGACTGATGGGATACTTGACGTATTGGAAGTGCTGGAAACTCCCTATTGCGTAGCCTCGAGTGCGCCGCGCAATAAGATCGAACAGTGTTTGCGCGTTGTGGGGTTGTTACCTTATTTCGAAGGGCGAATATTCAGTTGTTATGAATTGGGGCGTTGGAAGCCTGATCCGCTGGTGTTTTTAACGGCGTGTGAAACTTACAACGTCGAACCCTGTGATGCGCTGGTGATTGAAGACAGTGTCACAGGGATTCAAGCCGCCGTTGCAGCCACTATAAAAGTCCTGGGTTTTGGTCCGTTGTCTCGACATCGAATATTGGCCGAAGCCGGCGCGTTACCTTTTGCCGATATGCGTGAGTTACCGACCCTCATTGATCACGTTACTCAAGGAGCAAGTGTTGTGGGCACACTGGGTTATATAGAGCGACTTAAACGTAATGATCCACGTTCGGAAGTGTGGTGGGATTCGTCGCCCGTGGTGTACGCACCGTATAAACAGCATTTGTTGGACAAGTACCCGGCGGCCGCTGCCCATATCGAACAGTTGATGCCGCAGGATCTCTCCCAGCCTTGGGGCTTCAGCAGTGTGACCACCAACCCCCGGCTGGTGACGGCGGCAATCCTCGACAAGAAAGAGTATTGGTCGTCGCGTTTTAATCTGGCCAGCCTGTCTCCCGGGGAATTGCGCAAGCAGCTGTACAACGAAGTGATTGCAGAAGGCGCCTCGATGCTCAAGCCGTTGTGGGTGCAATCGGCTCAGGCCGATGGTTGGCTATGCGCCCAGGTCGACCCGTCGGATGTGCGGTGCAGCGAACGCATGACCGCGCGGGGCCTGGAGCTGCATCGCCTGGCCGCGAATGTGATGGTCAAAGTGCCGGGCAGCCTGGAGGGTTTCGCGACGATCGAACACCTGGTGGCCCAAGGCGTTTCGGTCAACATCACGTTCTGCTTCACCGTTTCGCAGTTCCAGGCCGGTATCCAGGCGATAGAGCGGGGCATCGCCAGCGCCCGTCGCAACGGCGTCGACACCGACTGTTGCAAGTATGTGATCACCTTTATGATCGGGCGTTTTTCCTGCCAGCCCGAGTTCGCCTTGCAGGCCGCCGAGCGTGGCCTGGCGCTGGGCCCGGAGGACATGCGCTGGGCCGAGCTGATGATTTACCAGCAGATCCAGGCCCTGGTCGCGGCCTCGAAGGTACCGGTCAAGACCCTGCTGTCCAGTATCAAGGTCGACGTTGACGAGCGTGGCCACAAGCACTGCTGGCACCTGGAAAAGACCGGGCTGACCACCACGTGCTACACCCTGACGCCGGATGTGGTGGAGTTTCTGATCGAGCGTGAAAGCCACGGCAAACCGGTGGCACCCGCCTGTGAACCCCAGCAGGCGCCGGCTGAGACGTTCGCCCGGCTCATTCGCATTCCGTACTTCTGCGAAGCCTATTTCATCGACAGCATCGAGCCCTACGACTTTGGCAATCATGAGGCGTTTATCAACGCCTGCAACGAGGCCAACAGTGCGAATCGGCGCCTGACCGACTACTGCGTGCGCCTGTGTCCGGTGGCGAAGCCTTTCGCACGCTCGCTCAACGCCATCCTGGCCGCTGAATACGGGGTGCTGGCATGAACAAGATGGTCGGGTTGTGGGCGCACCCGCGTTCCCGTTCCACGGTGTTGGAACGGGTGTTTATCGAGCGGGGGGATTTTGAGGTTTTCCACGAGCCGTTTGCCCATATGGCGTTTTCCGCAGATTCAGTGATTCCTTCGGATGAATGGGATCACAGTTTGCCCACCACGTATCAAGGCATAAAAGAGCAACTGCTCAAGGCCCGGGAAAGTACCAATGTGTTTCACAAAGACATGTGTTACCACTGCCTGGATGACTTGAAAGTTGACCGGGACTTCCTGGCGCAACAACACAATATTTTTATTATCCGCGAGCCCGCCAGCAGCATTATTTCCCATCACCGGGTACACCCCGATATGCCCGTGCAGGCCATCGGGCATAAAGCCTTGTACGAGATTTTTTGTGTGGTCACCAAACTCATCGGAAAAGTGCCTTATGTGATTAATGCCGATGACCTCGCCGCCGAGCCGGAGCGTGTCATTCGTAAACTGTGTGACTACTTGCAGATTGAATTTTTGCCCCACGCCATGACATGGAAACGCGAATGTCCGCGACAGTGGAAAACCTGGAGAAGTTGGCATGTGGCGGCGGAGAACAGTGAACGCATTGCTCTGCCGGATAAACCTGCTATCGATATGGACGCTTTCGATCGGTCGCCAAAATTAAAAGCCTTTTACGAATACCACCGACCCTTCTACGCACGCATGAATGAATTTTGCCAATAAGGATTGTTGTATGAAAAAGTTGATTGTCACCGGTGCGGCCAATGGGATCGGCCGGGCTACTGTGGAAAAGGCTATCCAGGCAGGTTATTTCGTTATCGGTGCCGACAAGGATGCCGAAGGCCTGCGTGCGTTACAGCGCACTTACACGGCGGATGTATTGGAAACCCATGTCGCGGACTTTTCGGATAACGCGCTGATCAAGGGGTTTATCCCTGCGCTGTATGAGCGCCACGCAACTATTCATGCATTAATCAATAACGCCGGTATTTACCACGGCAAAAGCATCTACGCCTATTCCGATGCCGAAGTGGACGAAATCCTGACTGTGAACCTCAAGGCCTTGGTCTATCTCTCCAAAGACTTCGCCGAACGGGAGATGAAACACGAGGCGCCGCGCAGCATCGTCAATATCGCCTCGGTGGCCGGTGAGGTAGGCAGCTGCGATGCCTTGTACGGCGCCACCAAGGCGGCGGTGATCGGCCTGACCAAAGCCAATGCCTGGAATTTTGCGCCGTTCGTGCGGGTTAACGCAGTGTCGCCGGCGCTGATCCATGACACCGCCATCTACGACACCATCCCTGAATACCGCCGCGCCGAGTACGCGCGCCAGGAAATCCTCAAGGAACCGATCCTGCCCGGCGGCGTCGCCGAGGTCATTTTGCTGGTGATCAGCGATGCCATGCGGCATGTCACCGGCAAGGTCATTCCGGTAGACAACGGAGCCTACCCACGATGAGCCCGTCAGCCACCAAGAAGAAACTGCTGCTGGTGGGCGCGGGCAACCTGTGCCTGCAGATCCTGAAGATTCTCGGGCCGAAAAATGCCTTTGAATTCGTGGTGTTGGGGCGCAATGAAGACGCGACCGTGCGGCTGTGCAACCTGGTGGCCCTGTCGTGTGCGCAGTTGGGGCACTGCATCGCGATCAAGCCGGTGATCGCCGACCTCACCGATATCGAGCGGGTGACGCGGGTGCTGCATGAAGAGGCCCCGGACATGGTGGTGAACTGTGCGTCGTTGCAATCGTGGCGGGTGATCACGGGGTTGCCCCGGCTCTCCTTCGAGCAGCTCGACCAGGCGCAGTTCGGACCTTGGCTGCCCATGCACCTGACGCTGATGCATCACTTGATGCAGGCGGTAAAAGCCTCCGGTATCGCGGCCAGGACGGTCAACGCGGCCTTTCCCGATGCGGTCAACCCGATCCTGGCCAGGGTCGGGCTGGCGCCGGATATTGGCGTGGGCAATGTCGCCAACCTGGTCCCGGCGCTGCGATTTTCCATCGCGCGGCTGCTGGAGTGTGCGCCCGCCGATGTGCAGGTGTGCCTGTATGCCCAGCACTATTTCAGCCACTACGTGCCGCGCGGCGGCTTGCCCCCGCGTGCCAGTTACCGCTTGTTGTATGAGGTGCGCGACCGCCCGGCTGCGGCCCACCTGCCGGCCGAAGCGATTTTTTCCACGGTTAAATCCGAGTTCCGCCGCCTGGGCGGTATCGATGGGCAGTTCCTCACGGCGTGCTCGGCCGTCACCGTGATCGAGGGGTTGTTTTCGCCCACGCCGGTGCTGGTGCACGCGCCCGGCCCGCTGGGGTTGCCGGGCGGCTATCCGGTGTGGCTGCAGGAGGGGCAGATCAAGGTGCAGTTCAGCGCCGACTGCCCCCAGGACGAAGCGGTGCGCATCAATACCATCTGCCAGAGCCAGGATGGTATCGATGAAATTCATTGCGATGGTTCGGTCACCTATAACCCGCAATGCATGGCCGTGATGCAGGCGATGCTGGGGTACTCGAAGAAAACCATGTCCATCGAACAGTCCGCCGAATTTGCCCGCGAGCTGTCGAGCAAATACCTGTCTTTCAAACATTCAACCTGGTAGGTGTGTGATGAATCAAATGTCGCGGCACAAGCACAGCGAAGTCGCCAGTTACGCCACGCAATACTCGAAAAAATTCGTCGAGCGCTGGGATGACTTGATCGATTGGGAAAAAAGAAAGGCGGGGGAGAACGGGTTCTTTGAAAACCTGCTGAAGCAGCACGGCGTGAAGTCGGTGATCGACGTCTCCACGGGCAGTGGTTTTCATGCGGTCCAGCTTAAGCAGGCGGGGTTCGATGTCGTCGCCACGGACGGCAGCAGCACGATGTTGACCAAGGCCCGGGAGAATTTTCGGCAACGCGGGTTGGCGATCGAATCGCACTATCGGGATTGGCAGGCCCTCGATCCCGCCGAACTGGGGCGCTTCGATGCCGTGGTGTGCCTGGGCAGTTCGCTGTGCCATGTGTTTGCAGCCCATGAACGGTTGGCGGTGCTGGAGAAATTCAGGGCATTGCTCAATCCGGGTGGCTTGCTGATTGTGGATCAACGTAACTTCTTTGCCATTCGCGCAGGCAAGTTCAAATCCAGCGGTCATTACTATTACTGCGGCACGCAGGCATCCGTCGGCCTGGGGCAGGTGGATGAGCACGTGTGTGAGTTCATCTACTCGTTCGATAACGCCGAGCAGTACCGGTTGCAGGTCTATCCGCTGTTGCCGGGCGAGTTGAAGGGGGAGGTGCTCAAGTCCGGATTTTGCGCCCATGAGAGCTACGGGGATTTCCAGCGTGACTACGACATGATGAATTGTGATTTTGTCATCCACACCGCACGCGCCGTTTAAGGAGTACCTGATGAGCACACTGGTACACAGTAGCGCGCGCCCGTTGGACAGCGTCGTGCTGGCGGTGGTGTTGACCGGGTTCGTGGCCAGTACCTACGGGTTTGGTGTCTACCTGTTCGCCAACCTGGTGGTGGACATGCGCCGCGATATCGGTTTCGACTACACCACGGTGGGCCTGATCACTGGCGGTGCGCAGATCGGCTTCCTGCTGTTTTCATCGGTCACCAGTTATATCAGCCGTTTTTTCGAAGGCTGGAAAATCAGCCTGGTGTCGACGCTGATGACCTCCCTGGCGCTGTTGGGGCTGAGTGTCAGCAACAGTATCTGGCTGTCCGGGGCGCTGTTGATTTTGCTCGGCGGCTGCTCGGCCTCGGTGTACATCCCGTTGGCGGAGATTGTCACCAAGGGCTTCAGCCCGGGGAATCGCTCGCGGGTCATGGGGCTGATTTCCAGCGGCACCAGCTACGGCGTGTTCATCAATGGCTTGCTGGTGTCGTTCCTCACCCTGCAGGGCGGCTGGCGCTCGATCTGGCTCACCGCGGGCCTGATCTCGGTGGCCCTGTGCGTGGTGGCCTGGTTTCTGCTGCGCAACCTGGTGGCGGACAAGGGCGCCGGTTTTTCCGGGCCGCGTTCGACGGCGTTCGAGAGTCATGCACCTTGGTTGAGTCGCTCGCTGTACCTGACCTGGGCCATTGCGTTTTTGAACGGGATGGCGCTGTTGCCGTTCCAGACTTACCTGGCTCCGTTCCTGCGGGACGAGTTGGGAGTGTCGGTGCAGGACGCCGGGTTTGTCTGGACCACCATCGGTGCGGTGGGCATGGCCTCGGGCTTTCTGGTGGGGTGGATCGCCGACAAGGTGGGCGTCAGGGCGTCGCTGGCCATGTGCTTTCTGAGTGCGGGGCTGGCCGCCACCCTGGTGTTCAGTTTCAACAGCCTCCCGCTGTTCTACCTGGCGGCATTTTTGTTTGCGCTGGCGTTCTACCCCATCTTCGGGCTTGTCCCCAGCTACATCGGACAAATCGTGCCAGTCAGCCGACTGACCCAGGCATTCGGCATTGCCAATGTGCTGATCGGCCTGGGGGGCGTGTGCGGCAACTTCCTGGGCGGTTTCTCCAAGGACCTGACCGGCTCGTTCGCAACCGTCTACTGGGTGGTTGCGCTGTTGCTGTTCGTGCAATGCGTGATGGTGTTCCTGTTGGGTAAACCGCCTGTGGCGGGGACGGAGGGTGAGCGGCCATGAGTCATTTTGCGGAACGTCCAGAGCGGAATTTGCATGCGTTTGCGTTCAGCCATCTCGGCGCGGAACGCTCGCGTATGGGGCAGAAGCCCTTGGTCATCTGGATGACGGGCATCTCGGCGGCCGGCAAGTCGACGATTGCCGATGCGCTGGACAGCGCCTTGCAGGCACAGGGGCGCTTGACCTGCATCATTGACGGCGACTCGGTGCGCGACGGCCTGTGCCGCGACCTGGGTTTTACCGACAGCGACCGCGATGAGAATATCCGGCGGGTCGCCGAAGTGGCGCGCTTGATGCTGGACGCGGGGCTGGTGGTGATCGTGGCGCTGATCTCACCGTCGGCGGCCAGCCGGCACTACGCGCGCGCCATTGTCGGCAATGAGCATTTTGTCGAGGTGCATGTGGATGCGCCGCTGGAAACGGCGGAACAACGTGACCCTAAAGGCTTGTATAAAAAAGCCCGCCTGGGGCTGATCCAACATTTCACCGGGATTGATTCGAACTACGACGTGCCGATCTTTCCGGAAGTGCACGTGGACACCCAGGCGCTGTCGGTCGAACAGTCTGTCGCGACTATTCTCGATTGGATGGCCCGTAACGACGAGCGCACATAGCCGCTGGTCTTGGCGCCGCGGTGGCGGTGCCTGCACCTTCGGAAAACAAGGTAATCTGCGCCATCGCAGGCATACCGCGTTTTTTCAGGAGCAGGCATGACGCATTTCACCGGCACTGCAAAATCCATCCGTCTGATCGGCGGGGCCCAGGTGTTGGACTTCATCAATACCACCAACGGCCGCCGTCCTGGGTCGCCGCTCAAGGTCATGGAAGAGCGGCTCACCAGTTTTCAGTTTTTCTTTGAATGGGCGCTGCACGCCTCGTTGATCTCCGCCCAGGAGTTCGCTGAATACAAGGCCATGGTGTTTGAGTCGCCTATTTCCTACCAGCCGGATCTGGACGCCATCATTGCGTTCCGCGAATGCCTGTATGCCGTGTTTTACCCGTTGTCCTTGCGCCAGGCTGCGGCCGATGACGCCTTGCAGCAGATCAACCTGAATTTCCAGCAAGGCACCGCCTGGCGAGTGCTGCGCACGGTTGACGGGACGCCGGCCTGGGCGTGGAAAACCTGCACCTCTGCCCAGGAACTGAGTGCAATGTTGATCGGACGCCTGGCGATCGAGGCCACGCAATTGCTGGTGTCCGGTGATCTTCGTGCCTTGAAGTGCTGCACGGCCACCGACTGCGATTGGCTATTCCTGGATATTTCCAAGAACAAGCTGCGCAAATGGTGCCAGATGAGCGTGTGCGGCAGCCGGGAGAAATTGAGCCGCCTTAAACAGGCGCTTTAGTTGCCAGGCAATGTCGCGGTCGACGGGTAGCAATTGCTCCACTTAATAGGAAACATTACTATTCACGCCCCGCCTCCCCAGTGCCCTCGCGATGATCCCTCAGCCGCCCCGCAGAACAGGCTTTTTCGAGCACTACGAAGAGTTGATCGGCACCTGGACACGCCGCCTGAGAAACCGTCAGCAGGCCGAGGACCTGGCCCATGACACCTTTGTGAGAGTGCTGGAGACAACCGCCTCCCAGGTAGAGCAACCGCGCGCTTATCTGCATCAAACTGCGCGAAATATCGCCGTGGATGCCTACCGACGCGAAGACCGGCGGGAAGCCATGGCGTTGGAAGCCTTTGATCAGAGCCAGCCCCACGGCGGTGACCCGGAGCATTTCATGCACGCGATCCAGCTGGCGGACTCCATCGAGCGGGCATTGGCCGAGTTGCCGCTCAACTGCCGCAGGATCTTTATCTGGCAGAAGATCGAGGGCCTCACCCAGCAGGAGATCGCCGAGCGCCTGGGCTTGTCCAAGAACATGGTGGAAAAGTATATGATCCGCACCCTGCGGCATTTGCGTGAGCGCCTGGACGCGATGGCCCCATGACACACGCTCGCTCTGAAACAGGACCTTCCATGATGGATAACCGTGCCCGCGACGAAGCCGCGCAATGGTTTGTACGCCTGCAAGACGCTGGGTTGGACGCCACCGAGCGCGAGCGTTTCGATGCGTGGCGCAGTGAAAAGCCCGAACACCAATATGAATTCGATGTGCTGCAAGGCCTGTGGAGCGCCGCCGACCTGGTGCCCAAGGCCCGCTTGCAGGCGTTGGGCGAGGCGTCGGCCGAGCGTCCAAAACGTCGCGGCGTGTTGCGTTACGCCGTCGCGGCCAGTGTGGTCGCCGTGGCCTTGGGGCTCGGCTTGTTCAGCGGCCTTGATCATCCGAAGCCCTACCGGGCCGATTTCAGCACGCGCCTGGGTGAGCATCGCCAGGTGGCATTGCCCGACGGCTCGACGATGGATTTGAACAGCCGCAGTGTTGTCTCGGTGCACTACGAAAAAGGCCGCCGCAGTGTTGAACTCAAGCAGGGCGAGGCCATGTTCAGTGTCGAGCATGACACCCGCCGTCCCTTTGTGGTCGCCGCCGGTGCAGGGCAGGTGACGGTCACCGGAACGCGCTTTGATGTGCGTCGCGATGATGACCAGACCCGTGTGGTGGTCGAGGCCGGTACGGTGAAGGTGCAGGGGCGCTCGCCGAACGAGGGGGTGACGCTGACGGCGGGGCTGGGGACCCATATCAATGACCAAGGCCTGGTGGCAGCGTCCTACGCAGTGAATACCGAGGAACTGACGGCCTGGCGCAGCGGCAAACTGGTGTTCAACAACGCCTCCCTGGGTGAAGTCGCCCGTGAGGTGTCGCGTTATCGCGAGCGCCCGTTGCGCGTCAGCACACCCGCCGTTGGCAACCTGCGACTGACCAGTGTGTTCAAGGCCAATGATACCGATGCCTTGCTCAAGGCTTTGCCCCATATCCTGCCCGTGGCCCTGCGAACCCTGCCGGATGGCAGCCAGGAAATTATTTCGCGCTGAGATTCAGGTTTTTTCCGAGTTCTTCGTCTTCTCCTGCAGCTGCAACTGGTTTGCATTAACAGCCGCATACTCTTGCGATTACAGGACTGGGGTCGACGTGAAAAACTGTGCCGTTCACAACAATAAAATCTCCCGCTGGGCGCCGCTTGCCCTTGCGCTCGCTGTCAGTGCCGCAGTGCCGGCAGCCTATGCTGGCGACGCTATCCATATCCAGGCCCAACCCCTGGGGAGCGCGCTGAGCCAACTGGGGCAGCAGACGTCCCTGCAAGTGTTTTTCAGCCCCGACCTGGTCGCCGGCAAGCAGGCCCCCGCAGTAGATGGCAACCTGTCGGCGGAACAGGCCCTGCGCCAATTGCTGCAAGGCAGTGGCCTGGACTATCAGATCGACGCCGGTTCCGTGACCCTGCGCCCGCTCGGCAGCGGCGCCGGTGACGCCGGTTCGCCCCTGGAACTGGGTGCCACCGACATCAGGGTGGTCGGCGACTGGCTTGGGGATGCCAATACCGAAGTGGTGCAGAACCACCCGGGCGCGCGTACGGTGATTCGTCGCGAAGCCATGGTGGAGCAGGGCGCGATGAATGTCGGTGATGTGCTGCGTCGTATGCCTGGGGTCCAGGTGCAGGAATCCAACGGCACAGGTGGCAGCGATATTTCCCTCAATGTCGGCGTACGCGGGCTGACATCACGTCTGTCACCACGCTCCACCGTGCTGATCGACGGGGTGCCGGCGGCATTCGCGCCCTATGGCCAGCCACAACTGTCGATGGCGCCGATTACCGCCAGCAACCTGGACAGCATCGACGTGGTACGCGGCGCCGGTTCCGTGCGTTATGGGCCACAGAACGTCGGTGGCGTGATCAACTTCGTGACCCGCGCGATCCCCGAGAAATTCTCCGGTGAAGTCGGCACCACCCTGCAAACTTCAGCCCATGGTGGCTGGAAGCACATCGAGAGCGCTTTTATCGGCGGCACTGCCGAAAACGGCATCGGCGCTGCGCTGTTGTACTCCGGAGTGAATGGCAACGGCTACCGCAACAGCAACAACGGCAACGACATCGACGACGTGATCTTCAAGACCCACTGGGCGCCGACCGACCAGGACGACTTCTCGCTGAACTTCCACTATTACGACGCCAGCGCCGACATGCCCGGCGGGCTGACCCAGAAACAGTTCGATGCCAACCCGTACCAGTCGGTGCGCGATTGGGACAATTTCAGCGGGCGTCGCAAAGACGTGTCCTTCAAGTACATCCGGCAGATCGACGACCGGACCCAGGCCGAAGTGCTGACTTATTATTCCGACAGTTTCCGCGGCAGTAACATCGCTAACCGCGACCTCGCGACCCTCGGGTCCTACCCGCGCACCTACTACACCTTCGGCATCGAGCCGCGGGTGTCCCATGTATTCGACGTGGGCCCCAGCACCCAGGAAGTCAGCGTCGGTTACCGCTACCTCAAGGAAGGCATGCACGAGCAGGCCACCAGCCTGAACCTGATCAACAACGTGCCGACGCCGGGTGGCCGCAGCGATGGTCACGTCTACCAGGATCGCACCGGTGGCACCGAGGCCAACGCCTTCTATGTGGACAACAAGATCGATATCGGCAAGTGGACCGTCACCCCGGGCATCCGTTTTGAAGACATCCGCACCGAATGGCACGACCGTCCGGTCATCCCCCTTACGGGGCCCCGCACCCAGGAAAAACGCCGCGAGGTCCATAGCCGGGAACCGCTGCCGGCACTGAGCGTGATGTACCACCTTTCCGATGCGTGGAAATTGTTCGCCAACTACGAAACCTCCTTCGGCAGCCTGCAGTACTTCCAACTCGGACAAGGCGGCAGCGGCGACCAGACCGCCAGCGGCCTGAACCCGGAAAAAGCCAAGACCTATGAGGTCGGTACGCGCTACAACGACAGTGTGTGGGGCGGGGAACTCACGTATTTCTACATCGACTTCTCGGATGAGCTGCAATACGTCAGCAATGCCGTGGGCTGGACCAACCTTGGCGCCACCAAGCACACCGGCATCGAAGCGTCGGCCCACTATGACTTGTCGAACCTGGACCCTCGCCTGGACGGCCTGACCGCCAACGCCGGCTTCACCTACACCAAGGCTACCGCCGAAGGTGACGTACCGTTCAAAGGGCGCGACCTGCCACTGTATTCCCGGGAAGTGGCAACCCTGGGCCTGCGCTACGACGTCAACCACTGGACCCACAACCTGGATGTGTACGCCCAGTCCGGACAGCGTGCACCGGGTACCACCAGCACCTACATTACCCAGGGCACCGCCGATGGGCAGTACGGTGATATCCCGGGCTATGTCTCGGTCAACGTGCGCAGTGGCTACGACTTTGGCGAACAACTGTCGAACCTGAAGCTGGGGGTGGGGGTGAAAAACGTCTTTGACCAGCAGCACTACACCCGCTCCAGCGACAACAATGCCGGGCTTTACCTGGGCGAGCCGCGTACGTTTTTTGTACAGGCCAGCGTCGGGTTCTGACCTTTATCGGCTTGGAAAAGTCGCAGTCTTGCAAGAGGCTGCGATCGTTTGTCCTGTTTCTTACATCCTCGCAGCGCATATTGCGGCTGGTTCAGGAACCGTTTCCGACAGAATTGCCACACATGGGAAAGCTAAAGGGCTTCGACGTTGCGTTGGAGCGGCAAGCTGAAGATCGCGCCCACTGTAATGGAGAAAACTATGTCGGTATTGGTGTCCGATACACAGGCCTCTACCTCATCAACCTCTGACCTTTTGCAGGCCACTTCCAGGCCTGAGGTCAAAGCCCCTCGGCCAGCGACTGCCTCCAACGGCCAAACGGCTGCAAACGTCAGCTTCCTGCCTCGGGAAAACCAGAGGGGGCCCGTGTTCGGCGCGCCCTCTTCGCAGGCCCCCCGTCAGAGTGCTGCTGACAACGTGATGCGTCACTCCAGCGCGCCGGCTGCGCAGGGCCTGATGAATACGGTCAGACACTGGATGGGCCCTTGGTTTGGCTGGAATCGCCCACAACCAGATCCTGGCTGCTGCAATCCGCCGCCGAGGCCGAATCCTGGCTGCTGCAGTCCGCCGCCGAGGCCGAGTCCTGGCTGCAGCAATCCGCCACCACGCCCCTATCCTAGCGTGGGTAAACCGTATCCACCCGCGCCGGGCTGGCCTGATCCGACGTACTCGCTGAAAAGCAATGACGAGTTGGCGCAACAGTTACGTGACAATTTCAATGCCTTCAGGGACCGCAGCAACCCTGGGTATGTCAGCGTTGACAGTATCTATGGGATGGCGAAAAAAACCTGGTCTCCCAATCCGGTCACGAACGCGAACATTCGCCTGGCCAACGAATTGCTACGACGTCCGGAAGTGATGGGCGCCCTGGACCGGCACTCTTCTACCGGTGCACTGGATGGCCTGATCGACCGGCAAAATGTGAACATCGTGGTCAAGGGGGAAAACTACTTCAAGTACAAGACCGACAAGGAAATGGCCGGTGAAATGCTTGAGCATTTCGACGAGTTGAAACGTAATCCCTGGGAGCGGGAGCTGAGCTTCAACCACCTGAGGAGCCTGGCGGCCCAGGAACAGACAGGCGATTCGCCCATGGATCATCTGATCCAACTGTCCCAGGAAATGCTCAAGCGCAGTGACGTGTTGAGGAAAATGGACAATCTCGCCGGTCGTGATGATGACGGCCGGATCAGTTGGCAAGCGCTTTATCAGCTTTCCCGCTGACCGCCCGCCAGGCGCCGCCATTGAATGACGTGCCTGGCTCAATTTTGTCAGGAACTGTTTACGCCGACTGACCACATAGTTCATAGGCACCGGCCTTGATCAAACCGGTCGGCTTTCAGATTCCGTGTGGAGGGCTAGCAAATGACGTCAAGCTCGTTTCACCCGCCCCAGCCCAGCTGTCATGAGCTCTTTCGCAATACGGATGATGGCGATCCGACTGTACCCACGGGTGACATCGTTGCGCACGAGCCCCCGGCCCCGGCCGATGTGCATGCTGTCGAAGCCAGGCGCATGAGGGCTTTTGCCGGTCAGCGCAAATTCCAGGCGCCGGTCGAGGAAGACTTTTCCCGGGGCATGCTCGCGACCGGGCAGGTCGCGAGTGATGACGCCAAGGCCCCCAGATATTCCAGGCTGATCAATAGCCTGACGACCTGGTTGCGTCGGTAAGGGTGGGAATCTCCGTACCTTCTGGTCGTTGTTTACATGCTGTCATTGGTATTCATCGGTTGTCCGGAACTGTTGTGTTTGTCCAACCACACATGGGGTACTTGCCGGTGGAATCCATTCGCTGATTCCGTCTGGGGGTGGTGATCACCGGGCAGGTATGTATCGGAAACGCGTTGGAGAAAACCCATGACGATCGAGGGTGTACCCCCTCATGGTCTGCCCTTGGCACTGGACGAGCCGGCTTTACGGTCTACAGTGCCAGCGCCGCTCACGCCCTCTGGAACCTGGCAGGGGGCTGTTCCTGCGCGCCCCGACGGCGTGTCGCGGGTGCCTCTGGTGCTGCGCGGGACAACGTCGGTGCTGCGCCAGCGAGCGCTGCAGAACCTGCCCGCTGCTACGCGCGCGAACCTCGCCCAGCCCGGCGTAACGTCCACCGACAGCCAACTGGCGTTGGCCCTGGAAAAGGATTTTGGCAGGCTGTACCCCTTCCTGAACGACGGGCGTTTGACCTGCTCGTCATTGCAGCGTGTTGCAGACGAACGTATGGGGAAAAGCGAGGAGTTGGACCGGACGATTCAAGTGGTCAGCGAGATTCTCAAGCGCCCGCGGTTGAGCGATGCAATTTTGAGCCGCGACGGCGATATCACCCGTGACAGTCTCAGGGCTGCCGCCCAAACGCTACAGGGGAACAGCTCGCCAAGTGTGTTCAGCCAGGACCCGTTCCATGCCCAGGGCAATACCCAGGTGGTGCTGGCCCTGCAGGGCCAGTTCGAACAATTGAGGGATAAATCGCAGGATCGGACGTTCTTCTTTGAACAACACCAGTACGTTGAAATCGCCATGCTCAAGGCCGTCATGCAGGACCCGCATGCCGTTGATCAAGAGGGTGCGCCTGTGCTGGATCCTTCCTCCGGCATGCCTCGGCCCAGGTACAGCGAGCTCTGTGTCTACACGGCGAAGAACATTCTTGAGCGGCCAGGTCTGCTGCCTTCGCTGATACGTGCGAACGGCACACGATTGTTTGGTCCGCCGCAAAAGGACGGCTGGCTCAGTAACAAAAGTCTCGAGCGTTGGCTGGAACAGGACAAGGCCCGCAAAGCGCGCTGATGTGCGGGGGTCATACCTTGAGGACCTTGCCGCTCAGGGATACACCGGCGAGCAGTACTGCGATCAGCACAAAGGCACTGCTCAGGCTGCTGCCATGGGCAATGAAGCCGATCACTGCGGGGCCGGCAAGAATCCCGGCATACCCCAAGGTCGTGATGGCAGGTACGGCAATATGTTCCGGCATCACCGTTTGCTTGCCGACGGCGGTGTACAGCACCGGCACGATATTCGAGCAACCGGCACCTACCAGCGCATACCCCAGCAATGCGGTTTCCCAGGCTGGCAATAACGTTGCCAGCAACATGCCAGCAGTGGCCAGTGCACCACCGATCACGATCACGCGGGTTGCGCCCAGGCGCCGCACGATGGCATCGCCGGTCAGGCGCCCGGCAGTCATGGTCAGGGCGAAGGCTGCGTAACCCAGGCCGGCGTAGGCCTCGTCCAGACCGCGTTCGGCACTGAGGAACACGGCGCTCCAATCCAGTACGGCGCCTTCTGCCAAAAACACGATAAAGCACAGACAGCCGATGAACAGTACTACGCCGTGGGGGATCGCAAATGCCGGACCCGAACTTTCACTGCCGTAGGGCAACAAATGGGGCCCGGCCTTGAGCAGCGCCAGCGCCATGATGACGATCACCACCAGGGTCGCCTGCAGAGGTGACAGACCCAACCCCAGCAGCCCGGCAACCCCGGCCGCGCCGACGATCCCTCCCAGGCTGAACAAGCCGTGGAAGCCCGACATCATGGTTTTGCCACTGGCGCGCTCAACAATCACCGCTTGCAGGTTCACCGTGGAGTCCACCGTGCCAAGGCCCGCGCCAAACAGGAACAATCCGGCGATCAGTAACGGAATCGAGCTGACCGTGGCCAGCATGGGCAAGGCCAGGCAGATCATGATCGTGCCGGCGCTCAGCACACGTCGGCAGCCATAACGAGACGCCAGCGCACCGGCGGCCGGCATGGCGATGATAGACCCCACCCCCAGGCACAACAGCAGCAGGCCCAGGGTGCCTTCACTCAGTTCGGCGCGTGCTTTGGCGTATGGCACCAACGGCGCCCAGGCAGCAATGCCGAAGCCGGCGATGAAAAATGCGATACGGGTCGACATTTGTTCCAGCCGCCCGGGAACCACGGGTGCTGAGGTGGGGATGGCAGTCATGAAAAAATCCTTGGTTTTGCGTTCAGCGAACGATGTCCGGCGCGATATCCTTGCACATCAGGCCCTTGGGGGGCGAGCCGGGTTCCCCCCGAGATCAGCGGCGATGATTTCTTTTTGCAATTCGGGAACGCCATGGGCGTTGGCAACCACACACGAAGTGTCTTTGCAGAAGGCGTTCTGGAAGGTGTGTAATCCCTGTGGGAACTGGTGAACCCCCGGGTTTTGCACGGTGGATTACCACCTTCCAGGCCGCCTCCCACATACCCTGCATTGTGTAATACGCTGCTGGTCCAACCCTGTAGGCAACCGAGCGGACGCACCGATGAAGATTGCAAGGCAAGTGGCGCCATGACCCAGTTCTATGACGCACGTGGCAACATTTACGGGGTCGCCAGCCCGGCGTTTTTACGACAGCAGGGTATCGAGGTGCCCAATAACGCCGCACAGGCCGCGAGGACTCGCGAGGGTTGGGCTGCATCAGCCATAAGCTCCGAATGCGAGTGGGGTTCGATACCGCGCCCGGTCGATGCCAAGGCTCACCGCTGCGATGGCTTGCTGGTGGGCCCGTTCCAGGCCGAGCCGCCGTTTGACCTGTTGATCGTGAACACCGACGGCTCCCTGGCCGAGCGCAGTGGCAATGGGTTGACGATTTTTGCCCAGGCGCTTACTGACCAGGGCTTGATGACCGAGGCCTGTGATTTGCGCGTGCATCATGACCAGCCTGACGGGGTGTCGCCGTTGGTGACTCGGGTCGAGCCTGCTGTCTATGGGCACCGCTCTGGATTCTGGCTGGCATTGGGTTTGCCCGGGTTCGGGCCGTCGGCCGTGGGGGCGCAGGGGGTTGAGCAGGTGTTCCAAGGCGACATTGAACTGAGCCATGTGAAGGCGTTGGCGGCGATCAACCCACAGTGGGCGCACAGTCAGTTTGTGCGTGTGGGCAATCCTCATTGTGTGACCCTGGTCGAACACCTGTCAGCCTTGCCGGACAATCTGCAGATGCAACAGCCAGCGCTGTTCGAACCGTTGCAGGCGATTGCCTTCGCCCCCCCGGCAGGAAGCGGCGAGCCATGCTTGGCCGGCGTCAATTTGCAATGGGTCGCCAGGCAATCCGGCAACCGGGTGGTTGCCCGGGTGTTCGAGCGGGGAGAAGGCCCCACGGCGTCCTCCGGCACCAGCGCCAGTGCCGTCGCCTGTGCGGCGTGGCGAGCGGGTTGGGTTGAGGGGGGTGAAGTCGCGGTGGTGATGCCGGGTGGCACTGCGCCGGTACGTTTGCATACCCAGGTCGATACGCTGCTGAGCGTCAGTCTGTTCGGGACTGCACTGCCTCGGACATGAAGTCTTTTGAGCAGTTGACGCCCTGAGTGGGTGTCAGCTGTTTCGCTATTGATTAATTGATCAGATAAAAGTTGGTGTAGGGCATTTCTGATGTTTAAGAAGTGGCTCATTGACTCGATTTATTATTTTGTAAAAGACACTTCAATCTCAGTCGTACGAAACTTCTTTTTTATTTTTTCGGGACCGATTTTTTCCTGGAAACGCTAAGCTTCAAGGCGTTCAGGCGCTTTTCCTCGGCAACTTATTTCATGTTTGGCGGGGGAGGTATCTCAGTCCGGTAATAACTATCGATATTGGCGGGTAACAACGGATGGTTAACGCGTTTGTTTCGTCACGTTTCAAATTAATCCTTCCAGGCATAAAGACTGACTTTCAAGTACTGGCGTTCAACGGTCAGGAGGTGCTTGATCAGCCGTTTTTCATCCAGGTGCAGGTGGTCAGCGAAAACCCTTCGCTGGACCTGGAGTCACTGCTCCACCAGCCTGCCTACCTGGTTTTTGGCGATGCGAATGAAGGCCTGCACGGGCAGGTTTACGCGATTGGCCGCGACGACCCCGGGCGGCGGCTCACCCGCTATCACCTGACATTGGCGCCGAGTCTCGCCTACCTTGCCCATCGACGCGACCAGCGGATTTTCCAGCAGCGCAGCGTTCCGCAGATCATCGCGGCAGTCCTCGAACACCACGGCATCCTGGCCGACCGCTATGCCTTTGAGTTGGGGCCGGTGGTCTACCCGCCGCGGACGTTCTGCGTGCAATACGCGGAAACCGACCTGCATTTCATCCAGCGGCTGTGTGAAGAGGAGGGCATTCACTACCACTTCCGTCACAGCGAGCACCAGCATGTGCTGGTGTTTGGCGACGACCAGACCGTATTTCAGCGCCTGCCTGCGCAGCGTTATTCATCTGCCGGCGGCCCGCTGGCCGAGACACGGGTTATCCAGCGTTTCGACGTACGCCTGGCGACCCGCAGCCAGCGAACGGTGCGTCGTGATCATGACTTCGAGCATCCGTCCTTATGCCTGCAAGACAGCGCGGGTTCTGCCTCAGCGCAACCCCTTGAGGACTACCGCTACCCGGCTGGGTTTACCGGCCATGCACGGGGGGCTCGCCTGGCGCGCAGGGGGTTGGAGCGCCTTCAGATCGGCCGATATCGTGCATTGGGCAAGAGCGACCAAGCGGTGCTGCGCAGTGGGCACTTTCTTGAGCTGCACGACCATCCGGATCCGGCCTGCAATGATTTATGGTTGATCACTTCGGTCCGTCACGAGGGTTATCAACCGCAGGTGCTGGAGGATGCGACTGGTGAGGAGGTGGATGCATTCCAGGGGTATCGCAACCGTTTCACCGCGACACCCTGGAGTGCGCCGTATCGACCCCCTCTCAAGCACCCCAAGCCGACCATCCACGGCACCCAGACCGCCACGGTGACCGGGCCTGCCGGCGAGGAGGTGCATTGCGATGCATACGGCCGGGTGAAAGTACGGTTTCACTGGGACCGACTGGACAAGAGCGATGACACAAGCAGTTGTTGGGTGCGGGTGGCATCGGGTTGGGCCGGAGACGGGTTTGGCGCAACGATGATCCCGCGGGTGGGCATGGAAGTGCTGGTGACGTTCCTGGAGGGCGACCCGGACCAGCCGCTGGTCAACGGTTGCCTGGCCAATGCGTTGCACATGCCGACCTATTCCTTGCCGCAACACAAGACCCGCAGCGTCTTGCGCAGTCGCAGCACCCCGGGCGGAGGCGGCGGCAACGAATTGCACCTGGAAGACCGCCGTGGCAAGGAGCTCATCTACCTTCGTGCCCAGCGGGACCTGGAGCAGCAGGTGGGGCATGACAGTCGCCTGGAAGTGGCCGGTGAGCGGCGTGAAATCATTCGAGGGTTAAGTACGGCGCACCTGGAAAGCGAGGAGCATCGTCACGTCACCGGTGACCGCAAGGTTGCACTCAACGCCAGCGATCATCTGGACGTGCAGGGCGACAGCCGGACCTATGTCGGGCAAACCCTGATGATTGAAGCCGGGCAACAGGTGCATCTCAAGGCCGGCGCCAGCCTGGTGATCGACGCGGGCGTACAACTGAGTTTCAAGGCCGGCGGAGAGCACCTGGTGATCCAGGCAGGCGGCATTTTCAGCAGTCGGCCCATCACCCTCGGTGGAACCCCGTCCGCGACCAGGTCGGCGAACGCCCTGTTGGTTGCGCAGAGCCCGAAAATCTCCGCCACACAGGGCGCCATCATGCACTTGGCCAGGCAACTGGATGCGGACTTCTGCCCGCTATGCGAGGACTGCCGCGAAGGCCTCTGCACTGTCGGCGGGAGGGCGGCCTGATGGAAAACCTTCCAAGCCGATGGATGAGCCAACAGCAACAGGCGGGGCACAGGCTGTGCCTGATGCTTGAGGGAAATCACGCAGCGTGCCAGCCAATGTTGGCGGCACGCGGTTTTCCAGCGTACTGCCGCCTCTACGCACAAACCCCACTGGCGGAAATGGCCATGGCTGGCCCCGTGATCCTGTTGCTGGATCAGGTAGGGGAGCCCGCGTTGCTCGATCTTCTGCAAGAACCAGAGATGAATTGGGGCTGGCTGGGCAGCTTGCCAGACGCGGACCTGACGGACATGTCCCGGCATTGGCGCGACCGGCTGCTGGTCGGACCGGAGAATAACCGGACGCTGTACCGCCTTCACGACAATCGTACGTTGGCGCGCGCACTGAACCATCTGGGCCTTGAACACTGGCCAGCATTCCTCGGCCCACTGATCAGTGTGTGCTACTGGCATGAAGGCAGTTGGCACCGTGGCGACAACCCTGCCCCCGGTGACTATCCGGTGCCCGAGCCAGCCCCCTGGCTGAACACGCCCAACCCGAATGCCAGCGCCATCCTGCACGCCAATATCCTGCGTTACCTGCTGGCTGAACGCAGTGAAGATCTGGCGGCATTGGTTGAGTTCCAAGACCCCAGGGTCTGGCTGACCCAAGTGTTGGAACAGGCTCGCAGTTGGCGATGGAGCCAGCCGGAACAGTTGGAGTTTCTGGTCGTGCGACGGTTGGAAGAGGCCACTCGCAGCAGTGGGATTCGTTGGCAGCCGACGGTTGGAGAAACACCGCGGGATCACTTTGAACGAGTTAAGCAGCAGTGGCTCATGTTGGAGAACAAGGATGAGTAAGCGTGTATGGGGCGTGCTGCTTGCACTGGCAACGGCGGGACTTTCGGGGTGTGCGATGAAGCCGGTTGATCGCTTTACGTTGGAGGTGGATTTACCGGCGGAATTTGAACTTAAAACTGCCGCCAACTACGGGCCCGCAACGGGTGAGACCTGCACCTTGCCAAGGCGCCGAGGCAAGAGGCCGGAGAGGAAGGTTTTTTTTACCGAGTACAAACCGGTGGCAAGTCGGGCGAGTTATGAGTTACCGCTGAGTGAAACGGTACAGGGGTGTCCGCTGGTATTACGCAATGTGGAGTTTGATTTTTACGCTAAGTGGGGTACGCGGGATTCGGATGTTGGCGGGGATATTGCGGGGATTTCGATTCGGGATCGTCTGGAGGGTGATAGGCCTGGAATGCCGGAGTCGGGAGTTCAGGAACTGTCTTGGCAATGTCAGTGGTTGTTTCGGACTGTGGGGCCGATACATGCGATCAGAAAGGTTCTGAACTGTAATTCGCTGGGCGCTACAGGGCAAAGATATAAAACTCACTCGAACGGTGTTTTTTCGCGAGATGAGTTGGGTGGGAAAAAGGTAGTGATAAAGCTGAACCTCATTAGTGAGGAACGACCTTATATGGGCGATAACTGGGTTCGTTTTTCTCAAGGGTGGAAACGCTGTCGAGGCAAAAGCTTTGAGGACCAGTACGCGTTTTGTGGGGGTAACACTACAGATTTCAAATCCTTCAAAATGCCCGATGGGCGTGTATGTGACATATATCCAAGTTGCAGTGAATAAGGATGTTCAGGCATGACGATAGAACAATGGAAAAAACCGTTTTTTAACGAAAAAATTCCCGCCTGTACGCTGCGTGGAGACTGGCTGAGTTTTTGTCTAGTGGACGAGTCCGGTGACGGGAAAGCCTATGGAGGGCTCAACTATGAAATTTTTGACAGTGCAGGGCAGCGATACGCAGGCCGTTTGAATGGAGATGGTTTTGTACGATTAGAGGGGCACTGCCGTGGTCCTGTAGTGTTGGTTTTCGATGCTATGTATCAGGAGTTGGGGAGCTACTATTCGACATTGCAGAGGCGAGAAAAGTATCCGTTACCCATCACCGACCTTCAGGTCAGAGCTGAACAAACGAAATTTTCAAAATCCAGCGGTGAGCAAACCGAGAGCAATTCTGCGCGGCAGAAAGCTGACCACTTTTATCAGGTTGAAGTGAGCGACTTGGTTCGTCAGGGCTCCCATCTACCTGCCGTGACACCCACTGCTTACCGACCCAAACGCCATGCCCTAAAAATGATGGCTGATCTGGGGTTCGGTCCGTCCCAACCCTCCTTATCAGGGGTGGTGTTGTTCCCGAGCAATCACACCGTTCTCGAAGTACGTCCACTGCGAGCCCTGCGTCCAATGCTATCCACGGAAGACCGCTTCTGTGCCTTGAACCTGTACCAATTGGCACTGTTTGCGGCGTTGAGTTACTGCGATTTTGGCCAGGAGCCCCCAGACAAACCATTTGATCAAGTGCGCTTTCCAGTGGATCCCAGTGTTGGAAATTTGTTTGCTGAACAACTATCTGGGTTTCACCAAGCCTGGCGAGTTGATCCGGAGCAAGTGCGACGTTTTTATCCGCTTTATGAGGATGTACCTTACTCACGGCGTTTTGAAATTCTTCCCTTCGATCCTGAGCTGTATCCGCAAAATCGTCCGGAGTTGGAGGAAAAACAGGAACACCCTGCGCATTTGCACTTCTTCGATGACGAAAAAGGCGGTACTGATACCCAGGCTTTCATAACCCACCACGATGAGGTCATCCTGATAGCGGTGCGTGGCACCGCCAGCCCATCTGATGGATTGCGAGATGCCAACGCCCATCAAGTGCCCTTCATCGATGGCGTAGGCAAGGCGCATGAGGGGTTTTATCAGGCTTACCGAGCGGTACGTAACTTCGTGCTGCGATACCTCGACCAGTTTCATGTCGGGCAACGAATAGTTATATGTGGTCACAGCCTTGGCGGCGCCATCGCGTTGCTTCTGGCTGAGGGGCTGCGCCGAATTTCCGACGCTCACTACAACATCCTCCTCTACACCTACGGCGCCCCCCGCGCCGCCGATGCCGAGTTCACTGCCGGCGCTTCCGCGTTGGTGCACCACCGCATCGTCAACCACAACGACCCGGTCCCCAGCGTCCCGGCGCCTTGGATGAACACCACCGCCAAACTCTGGATCCCCGGTGCCGTCACGCTATTCAGCGCCCCCATGGCCGGGGGCCTGTTGTTCGCCGCCGGCCTGGTGCGTATTGGCGGCAACCCCTACCAACACCACGGCGATCAACAGCACTTCATGCCGATCGTGCTCCCGGACGGTACGCATTCGTCCGTGCTGTGGAAGCCGGGCTGCGAGTCCATTGAAGAAGCCGGCCGCAACCGGGCATGGCAAACGCGCGGTGACATGCCCGATCGCGAAGGCCTGATCAAACAGTTGGTGCAATACAAGCAGCATTTCATGACCGCCAGCTACATCCCGGCCGCCTGGGCGACGTTGCGTCGCTGGCAACAGGCTGTGGATAGCAACGGTCCTCTGGTGACCCAACGGGAGTTTGAACTGCTCGACCACGCCCTTGCGACCATGGGCAAGCAACTGCAAGACAAGCGGCGTGAACTGACTCGACAGCGCCCGGCCAACGACCGTGCCTATGAATACCATGAGCCGCTGAACGCTGAGATCGACCGCCTGTACACCAGTCGCGAACGCCTGCAAACCCTGCGCTGGCGTCGTCTTGAAGCGCGTGATGTCTACGGCAGCCATAGCCACTGCTCCAACCTGCAACCCAGTCTCAAGCGCTGGTTCCGCCATCGTGAAAACCAGGCGTTGCCTCAGGTCGCGAGCATCCCTCCCGCTGCGCAGAGTGAGCTGGGGAGGGCACAGCCGCTGGATCTCGACTCAATCGTCTGACTGGGTGCTTAGACAAACTCCACCTGCGCGGGCTGGCGCTTCATCAACACCTTGCCGTGGCGAATCGAATACAGCGGCAGCCCTTGGCTGCGAATCACCTCGTAGTCGCTGTCGGCCGAGAGGATCAGCAGGTTGGCCGGGCGCCCGGCTTCAAGGCCGTAACGGTCACCCAGGGCCATGGCCTTGGCGCTGTTGTCGGTCACCAGGTCGAGGGCGCTTTGCAGGTTGCGGTAGCCGAGCATATGGCAGATGTGCAAACCGGCTTCCAGTACGCGCAGGATGTTGCCGTTGCCCAGCGGGTACCAGGGATCGACGATGGAGTCCTGGCCAAAGCATACGTTCATGCCGGCCTCCAGCAGCTCGTTGACCCGGGTGACACCACGGCGTTTCGGGAAGCTGTCGAAGCGACCCTGCAGGTGGATGCTTTCGGTGGGACAAGAGACGAAGCTGATCCCGGAGTGCCCCAGCAGGCGGAACAGTTTGGCGCAGTAGGCATTGTCGTAGGAACCCATGGCCGTGGTGTGGCTGGCGGTGACGCGGGCGCCCATGTCGCGGCTGCGGGCTTCTTCGGCGAGTACTTCGAGGAAGCGTGAGTGCGGGTCGTCGGTTTCGTCGCAGTGCACATCCACCAGGCAGCCGGTGCGTTCGGCCAGGTCCATCAGGAACTTCACCGAACTCACGCCTTGGTCGCGGGTGTATTCGAAGTGGGGGATGCCGCCGATCACATCGGCGCCCAGGCGAATGGCTTCTTCCATCAGTTCGCGGCCGTTGCGGTACGACTCGATGCCTTCCTGGGGAAAGGCGACGATTTGCAGGTCGATCAGGTGCGAGCTTTCTTCGCGCACTTGCAGCATGGCCTTGAGCGCCGTGAGGTCGGGGTCGGTGACATCGACATGGGTGCGTACATGCTGGATGCCGTGGGCGGCGAGGGCCTGGATGGTCTTTTTGGCGCGTGTCCTGGTGTCTTCCTCGGTGATGGTGGCCTTGCGTTCGCCCCAGCACTCGATGCCTTCGAACAGGGTGCCGCTCATGTTCCAGCGCGGTTCGCCGGCGGTGAGGGTGGCATCAAGGTGAATATGCGGTTCGACGAAGGGCGGTATCACCAGGTTGCCGGCTGCATCCAGGTCATTGGGCCCCACTGCCGGCGCTGTTGTTTGTGGGGTGATGCTGGCGATCCGGCCGTGTTCCAGGTGCAGATCATGCAGGCCTTCACGGTTGCGCAGGCGGGCGTTGATGATGTGCATGGGCAAGTTCCTCTTGGCTAAAAACAATCAGGCAGACAGCCGCCAGATCATCAGGGCGATGCCGATGTCCAGGCGGTCATAAGCGTTATCCAGTGTCAGACCGCACAGGGCTTCGATGCGCTGGACACGGTGCGTCAGGGTATTGCGGTGCAAGGCCAGGCGCTGGGCGGCAGCCACAAGGTTACCATTCTCGTGAAACCAGGCTTCCAGGGTCGGCATCAGGCTGGGGCCGTGGTGCAGGTCGTGACGCAGCAGCGGGCCCAGGCGTTCATTGAGGAACTGGTCGAGCAGGGCGCGATCACGGACACCGCTGAGCAGCTTGAGCACGCCCAGTTCGTCATACACGCATAGCCCGGCACGCTCGCTGAAGCGTCGTGCCGCCACCAATGCCTGGCGTGCTTCGTCCTGCGCCTGGGCCAGGCGCGCGGGTGGGTGTGCAGCGGCGCTCAGGCCGATAAACAATTTCAGCGGCGCCAGGCGCAGGTTGAGCGGGTTCAGCCAGTTGGCCAGTTGCTGGCGGTTGGCCAAGGCCGTGACGGCATCCGGTGCCGGCAGCAGCAGGGTCCATTGTCCGGCGCGCCCCAGTACCGGCAGTACCGCCGATAATTGACGCAAGCGCCGACTGATACCGTCGTGTTGTCGCGCCAGCTGTGCCTCCACCTGTGCCGCGTCCCCCTGGGCAAACAGCAGCTCACTGCCTTCCAATTGCAGCTGGGCGACCTGCCAATGCCCGGCCATTGGCATATTCAATTGCACGGCCCGATGCAGCAGCAAATCCAGGGATTGATAATCCCCGCTCAGCAAGCGCTCCAGCACGTCGTGCCGCGAGCGTCCCAGTTGCTCGGACTGGATCAGCGCCGAACCAATCGCCTGGGTCACCAGCACCATTTTCAGCGAGTAGGGCTGCTCGATCAGCGGCATGCCGGCGGCTTCGGCGGCGTCGAGCAAGCGCTGGGGAATCGCCTGGATATACGCCGCTCCCGTCAGGATCACCAACCCGGCCACTTGGCGCTGGCAGGCTTCGTCCAGCAGTTGCAGGAGGTTGGCCTCATCCCGTGGGTGGTTGATGCCGGTGACGAACACCAATTCACCGCCCAGCACCCACTCGGCGATCCCGCTGTTTTCCGCCACATAAGGCCAACGCACGACGTTATCCAGGGCGGCAGCGCCGGCGCGCAGGCGCATGGATTCCAGCCCCGGCAACGCCAGTACCTCCGCAATGGTCAGGCTCATGCCCGGGCATCAGCCAAAGGCACGCGCAGCACGGCGGTGAGTGCGACGTAGGTCAGCGACGCGGCTGCGATGCCCACCAACGGCGCGACCCACGGCGAGTTGAACGCCAGCACGGTACCCACCGCGTACGCCACCAGCCCGGCCCAGTTGAAGGCTGGCAGGCGCGCATCCGCCAGGCGCGGGTAGTGGCCGCGCCAGCGGTAGAAGAAGTCCGCCATGATCACCCCGCCAATCGGCGGAATCACCGTACCCAGCAGGATCAAGTAGGGCACCAGCATGTCGTACATGCCCAGCAACGCCAGCAAGGTGCCGATCACCGCACCCGTCAAGGTCACGGTTTTGCGCCGCTTGGTGCGCAGCAGGTTGCAGCCGGCCACGGCGAAGTTGTAGATGGTGTTGTCCTGGGTGCTCCAGATATTGAGCAGCAACATGGCCATTGCCGCCATGGCGAAGCCTTGCAGCAGCAACACTTCGACCACGTCGGGCTGTTGGTAGACGATCGCGCCATAGGCGCCGATCAGCACCATCAAACCATTGCCGATAAAGAACCCGATCAGGCTGGCCAGCACCGCGACCTTGGCCGAGCGGGAAAACCGCGTCCAGTTGGTGGCCTGGGTGGCGCCGCTGACGAACGTGCCGAACACCAGGGTGATCGCGGTGGACAAATCCAGCTCGCCGGTCGGCACCACCGCCAGCAGCCCGTCCAGCCCGCCGACTTTCACCGTGGCGACCCACATCGACAGCAACAGCAACAGGCCCATGGCCGGCACCGCGATGTAGGAAAGGATCTCCAGCCCGCGATAACCCACGTAGGCCGTGGCGCAGAACACCAGGCCGAACAGCACCATCAACGCCAGCACGCTGCCCTGGCTCAGCTCGAAATACTTGCCCAGCACCACGGCCGCCGTGGCGGTGCCCCAGGCGTACCAGCCGATCTGGGTGAACCCGAGGATCAAGTCACTGAGCTTGCTGCCCACCTCGCCAAAGCAGAAGCGGCCCATCAACACCGAGTTCAACCCGCTCTTGAACGCGATGTAACCCAGGCCTGCGGCGTAGATACCCAACAGCAGGTTACCCAGGGCCACCACGCCGAGCATCTCGGTGAAACTGAACGCCACCCCGAGCTTGCCGCCGGCAAACATGGTCGCGGTAAAAAAGGTAAAGCCCAGCAGCACCATGGCGGTCGACGCCAGGCCTTTGCGCGCATGCATGGGGACTTCGCTTAAGGGGTAATCGTTGCCCGGTTCTTGCTGCGTCATGTGCGTGCTCCCTGAATGAGTGACGCAGGCCTGTTGCACCGGGCGTGCCAAATCACCGGCAGTGACAGGCGCACGGTCGCCGCTGTGCACCGTGCACAGTATTTATAGCCAAACAGGCGGGGAACGCAGGCGGGAGTGTTCGCTGTGCCCAGTCGGGCACGAAAGCGGTGCAGCAGTGATACAAATTGGATCAGTCGAACAGCGTCTGCGTGGTCTCGCCGCGATGAAAGGCGAACGCCGCCTCCAGATCACTTTCGATGGTGCGTCCACGGGACAGCGGCGGTAGCTCGTCCAGGCTGAAAAAGCCCACCTCGGTGGTCTCGAACCCGGCCACCGGCGCCAGTTGATCCACCCGTTCACACAGGAAATACAACTTGTAGAAATCCCGCACATCCGGCCGGTACAACCCCTTGGCCTTGTGGGTGACGCTATACAGCGCCCGCGCAGTAACGCTCAGCCCGGCTTCCTCGCGAATTTCCTTGATGATGTTTTCCGCCGCCGACAACCCGATATCGGCATAACCACCGGGCAGCGCCCAGCAACCGTCGGTGGCCTCGCGCACCAGCAGAATCCGCTCACCCTCGATCACCGCGCCACGCACGTCGATCATCGGCGTCGAATAGCGCTGGGCGAAATCCGACACCAGCCCGGTGATGCGCTCCAGGGGCACATTGCCCAGCTGCGCCAGCATGCTGTGGGCAATCTCGGCGATTTCTTCCAGGCGTTCGCGCTCGAAATCATCGGTGCAAAAGTGCAGCCCCGTGGAGGCCAAGGCTTGCAAGCGTTTGGCCTGGGCCAGCCAGGTAGTTTCCATGGACATCTCCTCGGCCGCGAAGAAGGGCAAGGGTGGAAGGGGGCTACGGGAGGCACAAAAAAACCACCGCAAGGGTAATGCCGATCAGTTAAGAGATAGAACGGGCAAACAGTAACCTGTGGCGAGCGGGCTTGCCCCGCGTTGGGCTGCGCAGCAGCCCCAATAAGAGCGCTGCAGTGTGCCAGGCAGGTCCGGGACTGTGTTTTAGGGCTGCTGCGCAGCCCAACGCGGGGCAAGCCCGCTCACCACAGTTACAGTGTTCCTCCTTAACTGACTGGCATTAACCGCAAGAGTGGTTTTTTAACAGTGCAGGCTTACTCGCCGCGATAGATGCAGCCACTGGTGCAGGTCTCGTGGATACGGATCGCACTGAGCTCCGGCAGCAGCGGCTTGAGTTCAGTCCAGATCCACTTGGCCAGCACTTCGCTGGTGGGGTTTTCCAGGCCTGGGATGTCATTGAGGTAGTTGTGGTCGAGGCGTTCGTAGAGCGGCTTGAAAATCGCCTTGATCTCCGAGAAGTCACGAATCCAGCCGGTATGGGGATCCAGGTCGCCACTCAGGTGGATCGCCACCTTGAACGAATGCCCATGCAGGCGCCCGCACTTATGGCCTTCCGGTACGTGGGGCAGGCGGTGGGCGGACTCGAAGGTAAACTCTTTGAAGATTTCCACAGTATTTTCAGCTCGGTCAGGTATCTGGCAGGCGGCGAGTTTAACAGCTTGATCCCATGCCGCGCATACCGCTGGGTCAAAGCGCCTGCAAGCGCTCGCCCAGGCCACGGTTATCGGCCAGTTGTAGAAACTCATCCCCCAGCCGTCGGCTCTCGCTCATCGCGGTTTGCCAGTACTTGTTGCGGCTCGGGTCGTCGCCCATGAAGCGCTTGAAGTCGCTGCGGTCCGGCAGTTTGCCGTGGGGCAGGCGGGCCAGGTAGTCCTTGGATGGCGCCAGCAGCAACACATCCTGCAAACCGTGCGGGTTGCTGCGCCGCCATGGCAGGCCCTTGTCGAACCAGCCGGGGATGACCCGGTCGGTGAAGTGCGGGTACAGCACGATGTCGTCGCCGTGGTAGGGCAGGTCGAGGTGGTAGTCCAGCAGGCCGCCGTCGCGGTAAGTGCCGGTGCCGGCTCCGGGCAGGTCGCGCACGCCTTGCATCACCATGGGGATCGACCCGGACGCCAGCAATGCCTGGCGCAGGTTGCCCATGTCCAGCGCAAGGAAGCGCGAGGGGAAATCCTTCAGCGGGTGCACCGGCGGTGCCTGGCGCGGGTCGTGGATGATCAGCCGCTCGAAATGCCGCGCCAGTCGCGCACGGCCGCGCAGGTTGTCGGCAATCACCGAGGACAGGCCCAAACCCAGGCGCCCGCGGTGGTCATCGGCGAGCAGGCCGTGGCTCTTGACCACCATGATGTTCAGCCGGTAGTCGGGGTTGTCCAGCACCCGTGCATCGCGGCCGGCCAGCAGGTCGTCGAGCATGCGCTGGCAGCTGCGGCTGACTTCGGCCATGGTCACGCCTTTGGCAAAGCGTTGTTCGTTGTACAGGCGGCCGAGGTCCAGCAGGCCTTGCACCGGGTCGGGCAGGCAGGCGCTGGCAAACCGCCAGGAACCGATCGATGCGCCGATCAACGCCCGCTCCCGCGGTGCGCGCGGCAGCCAGTCGCCGAACAGCGCCAGGTCCAGGCCCTGGATTCCCAGCGCCTTGGGGCCGCCGGCCGCACCGGGAAGGGTGCCGACATCCGCAGGCTTGAGGCCCTCTTCGCGAATGCGCGCAAAGGCGCGTTTGCCGGCCTTGAGGGTCAGGGCGGGGAACTTGATGTGGATGGCTGTCATACCGGTCTCTGTTGAAGCGAGGTGCAGGTGCAAGCGTGCTCGCGAAAAACGCTAACGATACCGCGTGAATCCTGAATAAGCATCGTAGCCTGTCACGGCTGCTGGAAATTGCCATGGTGGCAATTCAGTTTCAGTTAAGTTGCAGCCGCTACCGTGGCCGGTGTAGGAAAAACATCGTGTAACGGAGACTCATCATGAAACGCCTCACTGCTCTGGTCGCCGCCGCTATCATCGCCTCCACGGCGACCCAGGCCGGAGCCGTGGACCCCGACAAACCACTGACCGTGCCCGCCACTGTTACAATTGTCGCGTTCGACCAGCTCGAAGCCACAGCCCAGGCCCTGCACCCCGGTTCAACGTTGTTGGACACCGACCTGGACGAGGCTTACGGCAAGTATGTCTATGAAGTCGAACTGCAAGATGCCGACGGCATTGAATGGGAGGTCGAATTGGACGCGCTCACCGGGCAGGTTCTCAAGAATCATCAGGATACGTAATGAAGGTAAATTTACGCGCCGGCAGTCGAGTGGCGTTGGTGCTGGTGGTGTTCTGCTCAGGCTTGCAGGCCCGCGACCTCAACCAGGACGAAGCCTTGGCGCTGCGCCAGCAGGGGGTGATCCTGCCTCTGGAGCAACTGTTGCAGCAGGCCATGGCGCGGTATCCCGGCTCGCGCCTGCTGGAAGCCGAGCTTGAGAAAAAGCACGGCCAATATGCCTACGAAGTGGAACTGGTGACCACCGACGGCGTGGTGCGCGAGATCAAACTCGACGCCACCAACGGTGTACTGATCAAAGATGAGGAAGACTGATGCGCCTGCTCCTGGTGGAAGACAACGTACCCCTGGCCGATGAACTGCTGGCCGGCCTGCAGCGCCAGGGTTATGCCGTCGACTGGCTGGCCGACGGCCGTGACGCCGCGTATCAGGGCCGCAGCGAACCCTACGACCTGATCATCCTCGACCTCGGCCTGCCCGGTTTGCCCGGCCTTGAGGTGCTGGCGCAATGGCGCGCCGCCGCACTGGCCACCCCGGTGTTGATCCTCACCGCCCGCGATTCCTGGGCCGAGCGTATCGAAGGGCTCAAGGCCGGTGCCGACGATTACCTGAGCAAACCCTTTCACCCCGAAGAGCTGCACCTGCGCATCCAGGCGCTGTTGCGCCGTTCCCACGGGCAGGCCAACCAACCCACCTTGCAGGCTGCCGGCCTGCACCTGGACGAAGGCCGCCAGTGCGTGCTGCGCGATGGCGACGAGATCCAACTGACCGCCGCAGAATTTCGCCTGTTGCGCTACTTCATGTTGCACCCCGAACAGATCCTCTCGAAAAGCCACCTGGCCGAGCACCTGTACGACGGCGAGACCGAGCGCGACTCCAACGTGCTGGAAGTGCACGTCAACCACCTGCGCCGCAAACTCGGGCGCAGCGTGATCGAAACCCGGCGCGGCCAGGGTTACCGGTTTGGCGCCAGCCCTGCATGAAGTCGATTCAGCGCCGCCTGAGCCTGGGCCTGATCAGCGTGATGGTGATCGTCGGCGTGGTGCTGGCGCAAACCAGCCTGTGGTTGTTCGAGGCCGGTTTGCAACGCTACCTGGAAGCCGGGTTGCGCAACGATGCCGAGAACCTGCTGGTCGCCCTGGTACGCGGGCCCAACGGTGTGCAACTGGATGAGCAGCGCCTGTCGCCGGCCTACCAGCGGCCGTTTTCCGGGCATTACTTCCGCATCGATTTTGCCGACACTCACTGGCGCTCCCGTTCGCTGTGGGACCAGGAATTGCCCCGACTGCCCGAGGCCGGGCTCAAGGGCAACCTGCAATTGGGCCCCGAAGGCCAGCAATTGCTGGTCCTGCGTTCGGACTACAAACGCTTTGGCCAATCGATTTCCATCAGCGTGGCCCAGGACTACACCCCGGTGCGGGAAAGTTTTCGCCTGATGCGTCGGATCGGCCTGGTGTTGGGGCTGGCGGCACTGCTGCTGGTGTTGTTTTTGCAGCGAGTCACCGTGCGTCGTGCCTTGCGCCCGCTGGAAAACGCGCGTAACCAGATCGCCCAACTGCAACAAGGCCAACGCTCGCAACTCGACACCCAGGTGCCGCTGGAACTGGAGCCACTGGTCGCCCAGATCAACCACCTGCTGGCCCACACCGAAGACAGTCTCAAACGTTCGCGCAATGCCCTCGGCAACCTTGGGCATGCGCTGAAAACCCCGCTGGCGGTGCTGTTGAGCGCCGCCTCGAGCGAGGCGCTCAAGGATCACCCCGAACTGAGCAAACTGCTGCGCGAGCAATTGGAGCAGGTGCAACAACGCCTCAACCGTGAACTCAATCGCGCCCGGCTGGCCGGCGAGACCCTGCCGGGTGCCTTGTTCGACTGTGAACAAGAACTGCCCGGCCTGCTCGCCACCTTGAACATGATCCATGGCGAACACCTGGACCTCAGCTACCACGTCGCGCCGGGCCTGCAATTGCCCTGGGACCGCGAGGATTTGCTGGAGCTGCTCGGCAACCTGCTGGACAACGCCTGCAAATGGGCGGATGCGGAGGTGCGCGTGAGCGTCAGCGAGACGCCCCACGCTTACCTGCTGGCGGTGGAAGATGACGGTCCCGGGATTCCCGAGGCCCAGCGTGGCCAGGTCTTCAGCCGCGGTGCACGCCTGGACGAACAGATCGACGGCCATGGCCTGGGGCTGGGGATCGTGCGCGACATTGTCGAGGTGTGGGGCGGGGTGTTGCAGTTGCAGGAGAGCGAACTGGGCGGGCTCAAGGCGCTGATCGAATTACCCAAGCGCCATGGCTGACACACCGTAGATCAAAATGTGGCAGGGGGCTTTCTGTGGCCCCCCCACATTGGACTGCCTGCGACCCTCAGACGCGGAACTGGTCCATCAACCCCTGCTGCTGATTCGCCAGGCTGTTCAACGCCTGGCTCACCCGCGCCGACTCATTGGCCTGTTCCGACAACGACTCGGTCACATCGCGAATGGTCGCCACATTGTGGTTGATCTCTTCGGCCACCGCGCTTTGCTCTTCGGCGGCGCTGGCGATTTGCAGGTTCATGTCGCTGATGACCGTGACCGCATCGCCGATCTGGCGCAGGGCGGTAACGGCCTCGCCGACCTGTTCGACACTGCCCTGGGCCTGGCGATAGCTGTTGCCCATGGAACCGACAACCTCTTCGGTGCCGCTCTGCAATTGTTCGATCACCAGGCGGGTTTCCTCCACCGACTCCTGGGTCCGCCGTGCCAGGTTGCGTACCTCGTCGGCGACTACGGCAAACCCGCGGCCGGCCTCACCGGCGCGGGCGGCTTCGATTGCCGCGTTGAGCGCCAGCAGGTTGGTTTGCTCGGCGATGCCGCGAATCACTTCGAGCACGGAGCCGATCTTCTCGCTGTTGGCGGACAAGCCTTCGACCTGGGCCATGGCGGTGCTCATATCGGCCGCCAGTTGGCCGATGTTGGTGGTGGTGCGGTCGATCACTGTCAGGCCGTCGCGGGTAGCCTGGTCGGCATCCCGCGCGGCATGGGCCGCCTGGGCGGCGCTGCGGGCCACGTCCTGGGCGGTGGCGCTCATTTCGTGGGAGGCGGTGGCCACCTGGTCGACCTGGCGGTACTGCTGCTCCATGCCGGCGCTGGTTTGCGTCGCAATCGCGGCGGACTGGTCGGCGGTGCCACGGGCGTCCTGCACCGAGCGTTTGACTTCGGCAATGATGGGTTGCAGCTTGTCGAGGAAACGGTTGAACCAGCCGGCGAGCTGGCCCAGTTCGTCCTGTTTGTCATACGCCAGGCGGCGGGTCAGGTCGCCTTCGCCGCTGGCGATGTCTTCAAGCATATGGGCCACGCCGAGGATCGGTCGGGTCACGCTGCGGGCCATCAGCCAGACCAGGATCAGGCCGATCACGGCGGCCAGCAGGCCCAGGCCCAGTTCCAGCAGGGTGCCGCGGGTATTATCGGCGTCCATCTGGGCCTTCAGTGCTTCAGCCGGCCCCACCAGGACTTTTTCCGGCACATCCAGCAACACGCCCCATGGCTTGCCGTCGGGAATCGGCGCGAACGGCGCCAGCACCTTGAGCTGATGGTCGGTGCGCAGGCTGCGGGTCTGTGTCCCTCCGGCCAGGGCGCTGATCAATTGCGCGCCGTTTTGCGTATCGACCTGATCCAGGCGTTTGCTCAACTGGCTGGCGTCCGCGCTGTAGCCGGCAAGCAAACCGGTGGGGCTGAGGATGCTGACCTGGGTCTGGCCGTCATACAGCTTCTGGCTGGCCTGCTGGCTCACGGCCTGCAGGCTGTTGAGGTTGATGTCCACCGACAGCGAAGCGATCACCTTGCCATTGACCGTCAACGGAAACACGATGCTGGTCATCAGCACGTTTTGCCCGTCGATCACATAAAAGTACGGTTCGATCACACACGGCTTGAGGGTGCTGCGCGGGCAGGTGAACCAGGCGTTGGCCGGTTCGCCGCTGGGGCCGACGCGGGTGTCGGACATGTCGCTTTCCGGCAGTGCCATCGACGTCAGCGTGCCCGGCGTCGGCTGCGACCAGTACAGGGCGAAGCGGCCCTTGTCATTACTGCCCAGTTCGGCCTGGCCGGCGAACAACTCATCCTTGCCATCCAGTGCATTGGCTTCGAATACCAGGGACAGCCCCAGCAGTTCCGGATTGGCCTGCAGGGCGGCCTTGACCTGGCGGGTCAGGTCTTCGCGGGTGTCGAAGGCGTCGAGGAAGCGTTTTTCGGCTTGCTCACGCAGGAACAGGACCTGGCGGGAAAACCCGTGCCCATATTGGTAGGCGTCCATGAATTGCCGGCGGATGCCCGCGGCCTGCACCTCACCTTGGGCCTCGATGCGAGCCTGGGCCGCTTCATCGAGCATCTGCATGCTGGAAGCCTTGACCTGCTCGGAACTCTGCGCCATGCGGTACAACGACAAACCCACCAGCAGGGTCACGATCCCCAGCAGGCACAGGCCGGCGAGCAGGGTGATTTTCCATTGAATGGAGAGCTGTCTGAGGGACATCGGTACATCCTTACCTGAAAACACATAGAGCCCGGTTATCGGCCGATCTGGCATTTTCTTTATTCAAACGATCAATTTAAACCTGAAAGCGGCGCCGTTTTTTGACATGGGACGCGACCTGCTGCACAGTGCGCGCCCTCTAATAAGACCACCTTCAAGCCTGCACGCCGGCTGCCATCCGATGGCCGCCCGGGCGCGGGCATGCCTGTTTTGTATGTTTCTGCTTGAGGTAACCATGATTAACGCAGTCATCGCCGCGGTCGGCACCATGCTGGTGCTCAGCCTGTCCCGCGTGCATGTGGTCATCGCCATTATTGTCGGCGCCCTGGTGGGCGGCCTGACCGGTGGCCTGGGCATCGAGGCCACGCTCAAGGCGTTCAACGGTGGCTTGGGAGGGGGGGCGACCGTGGCCTTGTCCTACGCCTTGCTCGGCGCTTTCGCCGTGGCGATTGCCAAGTCCGGCCTGGCCCACGCCCTGGCGGACAAGGCCTTGCTGCTGGTCGACCGTCAGGAAGCCAGCGGCGGCAACCACGTCAAATGGTTGCTGATCGGCCTGCTGTGGGTGGTCGCGATTGCGTCGCAGAACATCCTGCCGATCCATATCGCGTTTATCCCGTTGCTGGTGCCGCCGCTGCTGTATGTGCTGACCAAATTGCAGTTGGACCGCCGCCTGATCGCCTGCGTGATGACCTTCGGCCTGATCACTCCGTACATGTTCCTGCCGGTGGGCTTCGGCAATATCTTCCTCAACCAGATCCTGCTGGCCAACGTGGCCAAGAGCGGCGTGGACATCAGCCAGGTCAACGTCACCCACGCCATGAGCCTGCCGGCGCTGGGCATGGTGGTCGGGTTGCTGGTGGCGGTGTTTATCAGCTACCGCAAGAAGCGCGTGTATGACCTGGAGAAAATCGAGCGGGTCGAGCAAGTGGCGGTGCAGTACAACCCCCTGACCCTGCTGGTGGCCGGCCTGGCGATTGCCTCGGCGTTCATCATCCAGTTGTGGCTGGACTCCATGATCATCGGTGCCCTGGCCGGGTTCCTGATCTTCTCGGTCTCGGGCATCGTGCGCTGGCGCGACACCGACGACCTGTTCACCGAAGGCATGAAGATGATGGCGATGATCGGCTTCATCATGATCGCCTCGTCAGGCTTTGCCGAAGTGCTCAAGGCCACCGGCGACGTACGCTCGCTGGTGGAAACCTCGGCGGCGTTCATCGGCCATAGCCGTGGGGTGGGGGCGTTGTTGATGTTGCTGGTGGGGCTGCTGGTGACCATGGGCATCGGCTCGTCGTTTTCCACGGTGCCGATCCTGGCGGCGATTTTCGTGCCGCTGTGTGTGCAACTGGGCTTCAGCCCGCTGGCCATCGTGTGCATCGTCGGTACTGCCGGGGCGCTGGGTGATGCCGGTTCGCCCGCCTCGGACTCCACCCTCGGCCCGACCTCCGGCCTGAATATCGACGGCCAGCATCACCATATCTGGGACACCGTGGTGCCGACGTTCCTGCACTACAACCTTCCGTTGCTGGCGTTTGGCTGGCTGGCGGCGATGACGCTCTGATCTACAGATTCACAGGCGCTGGCCGATAACCTCTCAAGTCGCCCAATAAGAGAGAAAAGCCATGCGTCTGAGCCTGAAGGCCAAAGTCCTGTCCCTCGCCGTTGTGCCGGTGTTGCTGTTCGCCGTGGTCATCAGCCTGACCACCGTGTGGATCCTCCAGGGCCAGGCGCGCAACGAGGTGGATGAAACCCGCCAGCGCCTGCTCAACAACGCCAAGGCCACCCTGCAAAGTTATGTGGAAGTGGCCATGACCACCATCAAGCCGCTCTATGACGCGGCCGCCCCCGGCGATACTGCGGCGCGGGCCGAGGTGGTCAAGCTGCTGTCCAACACCAGCTATGGCAAGGACGGATACTTCTTCGGCTACGACTCCGAGACCATCCGCCTGTTCAAAGGCAACAGCCCCGACGGCGTGGGCAAGAGCTTCAAGGACAACCGTGATCCCAACGGTGTCTACGTCAACCGCGACCTGGTCAAGGTCGGCAAGGACGGCACCCACTACCTGCAATACAGCTCGACCCAGCCCGGCCAGACCGAACTGGTGCCCAAGATGGGCTACACCGAATACCTGCCCAAGTGGGACATGGTCATCGGCACCTCGGTGAACCTGGATGGCATCGAAGCCCAGGTGGCGGTGGTCGAAGCCAAAGTGAAAACGCGCATGGAAGGCGTGCTGCTGAGCATCCTCGGCGTGGCCGTGGTGGTGTTGCTGGTGATCGCCGCCGTCGGCATGCTGCTGGCCAACACCATTTTGCGCCCGCTGCATTTGATGAAAGCCAACCTCGACGACATCGCTGCCGGTGAAGGCGATTTGACCCGCCGCCTGGCCATCACCAGCCAGGACGAACTGGGCGACCTGGCCGGCGCGTTCAACCGCTTTGTCGACAAGATCCACGGCCTGGTGCGCCAGATCACCGAGATGACCACCCAACTTACCGGCCTGGTCAGCCAGGTGTCCGACCAGGCCCAGCGCTCGGAGCAGGCCATGGAACGCCAGCGTCACGAGACCGACCAGGTGGCCACCGCCATCAACCAGATGTCCTCCGCAGCGCAAGAAGTGGCGCGCAGTGCCCAGGGCGCCTCCGTGGCCGCGCAACAGACCGACGCCGAAGGCCAGGCCGCCAAGCGCGTGGTGGACGGCAGCATCGCGCAGATCCATGCGCTGGTGAATGACATCCGCAGCAGCGGTGTGTCCCTCGACAGCCTGCAGCAGGACGTGTCGTCGATTGTCAGCGTGCTCGGCGTGATCCGCTCGATTGCCGAACAAACCAACCTGCTGGCCCTCAACGCGGCGATCGAGGCCGCGCGGGCAGGGGAGGCCGGGCGCGGTTTTGCCGTGGTCGCCGACGAGGTGCGCGCCCTGGCCAGCCGCACGCAAACCAGCACCCAGGAAATCCAGGGCATGATCGACCGCCTGCAAAAAGGCACCGAGGCGGCCGTGGATGCCATGCGCCGCTCCAGCGATGCCGGCGACGGCACCTCGGCCAAGGCCAACGAAGCCGGGGCGTCCCTGGACACCATGGCCCAGTTGATCGGCACCATCAACTCGATGAACGCGCAGATTGCCAGCGCCGCCGAAGAACAGACTGCCGTTGCCGAAGAGATCAACCGCAGTGTGCATCAGATCGCCGTGGCGGTGGACAGCGTGGCCGATGAAACCCAGTTGGGCGCCCAGACGTCGCGCAGTCTGGCGGACCTGGGCCAACGCTTGGGCCAATTGGTCGGCCAGTTCAGGATCTGATTCTCATAGGTTGAGCGTATGGTTATCCACCGTTAATACGAATATACCTATCACCGCCCCTCAGTGAGACTTGAGCCCCACTCACCACAGGGGCTCACCTCATGCCACTTCCCGACCCGCTTCAGCGCCTGGCTGAACTCGACACCAATACGGTCTCCGACGCACTGGATTTCCTGCAACTGCCGGGGGCAGTGGTGGGCATCCGCCCATTGTGGGACTGCCCCAAGGTGGTGGGCCGGGCCAGCACGGTCAAGCTGGCGCCCAAGACTGACGCCGCGCCCGCCGTGCACCTGATTTCCCCGGTGATCGACGCGATCACCACCGACGACCGTGTGCTGGTGATCGCCGGTGGGCTGGAGGGGATCTCCTGCTGGGGCGACATCATCGCCAATGCCGCCGTGGCCAGGCGCATTCGTGGCTCGGTGATCGACGGTTGCAGTCGCGATATCGACGGCAGTGCGTCCATCGGCTACCCGGTCTATGGCCGTGGCGTGACCATGATCAGCGCGCGCAACCGGGTGGTGCAGGTCGATTCCGGCGTCACTGTCAGCGTGGGCGGTGTGAACGTGTCGGAGGACGACTTCGTGATTGCCGACCGCTGCGGCACGGTGTTCATCCCCGCTGCCGTTATCGAGCAGGTGTTGGACCTGGCTGAGCGCATCGCCGCCCGTGAAGCCGGCATGGTCGAGGCCGTGCGCAGCGGCCGCTCGGTGGCCGATGTGATGCACGACAGCCATTTCGAAGCCATCCGCGTGGAGCCTGCCCGATGAACGATCAACACCTTGTCGCCCTGTTTGCCGGGCTCGATACACCGGGTGTGTCGGATGCCATGGATAAACTCGGGATTGCCGGCCAATGCCTGGGCATCGCACCGCTGGATAACTACCGGGGCACCGTGGTGGGCCCGGCGTTTACCGTGCAATACGTCCCGGCGAGTATGCCGCCGGGCTCGGTCGGTGACTTTATCGAAGACGTGCTGCCGGGGGATGTGGTGGTTATCGCCAACGCCGGGCGCAGCGATTGCACGGTGTGGGGTGACATCATGACCCAGTACGCAGGCAGCCGGGGCATTGCCGCTACGGTGATCGACGGGGTGTGCCGGGATGTCAGCAAAGCCCTCGGCGATGGCTATCCGTTGTTCACCAAGGGCCGCTACATGCGCACCGGCAAGGACCGTGTGGAAGTGCTGGCGGTGAACCAGCCGGTGGCGATCAGCGGCGCGCGCGTGTGTGCAAGGGACATTGTGGTGGCCGACGCCAATGGCGTACTGGTGGTGCCGCGTGCCCGTGCCGAGGAGGTCGCGCGTACGGCCCGGCAGATCGAGGCGGTGGAAGCCCGGATCCGCGCGCAGATCGAGGCCGGCAGGACACTCAGGCAGGCGCGTGAGTCTTTGGGCTATCACACCTTGCAGAGGAAGGACGCATGACCATTGAACGCCTGAACACGCGCCTGGCCCAGGCCCGACCGTCTGCCACCTACCGTATCATCGACCGCGTGGCCGCACGCCGCGCCGAGGGCGCAAGCATCATCTCGTTGTGTGCCGGGGAGCCGGATTTCGACACCCCGGAACACATCCGCCAGGCAGGTATCGATGCGATCCGCAACGGCCATACGCGTTACACCCAGGTCGCCGGAGTGCGAGCGTTGCGTGAAGCCGTGGCGCAGAAGTTCCGTCGCGAAAACGGCTTGGACGTCACCTGGCAGGACACCCTGGTCAGCAACGGCGGCAAGCATGTGATCTACAACGCCCTGGCCGCCACCTTGAATGCAGGCGACGAGGTGATCGTGCCCGCGCCTTATTGGGTCAGCTACCCGGAAATGGTCGAATTGTGCGGCGGTACCGCAAGGATTTTGCCGTGCGCCGCCCAGGAGGGGTTCAAGCTGACCGCGGCGGCGCTGGAGCAGGCGATCACCCCCCGCACGCGCTGGCTGATCCTCAACTCACCGTCCAACCCGACCGGCGCCGTGTACAGCCGGCTGGAGTTGCAGGCCCTGGCGCAGGTGCTGTTGAAACATCCCCATGTGCTGGTGCTGGCGGACGATATCTACGAGCACTTGCTGTTCGGCGGGCAAACCTTCCACACCCTGGCGCAAGTCGAGCCGCGCCTGGCGCCACGGGTGCTGACCATGAATGGCGTGTCCAAGGCCTATGCCATGACCGGCTGGCGCATCGGCTTCGCCACCGGCCCGCGCTGGTTGCTGGCCGCCATGGAAAAACTCCAGGGCCAGCAGACGTCGGGGGCCAGTGCGATTTCCCAGCAGGCCGCGATTGCTGCATTGACCGGCCCGCAGGACTTTATCCAGCAGTCACGGGCGGTATTCGAGCAGCGCCGTGACCTGGTGGTGGCCTTGCTGAACGCCAGCCCGGGGCTGGAATGCATGAACCCGGACGGTGCGTTCTATGCCTTTGCGTCCTGCGCCGGCCTGCTGGGCCGCACCACGCCGGCCGGCAAGCGGCTGCATACCGACGAAGACGTGGCCGATGCCTTGCTCGACGAAGCCCATGTGGCCGTGGTGCCCGGCAGTGCGTTCGGGCTGGCGCCGTACCTGCGCATCGCCTACGCGTTGGACGACGCCTCGTTGCGCCAGGCCTGCGAGGCGATCCACCGGTTCTGCGCTGCGACCCGTTAGACGTCGCGCATCAGCAAACCGAAGCGCAGGTCCATTTCGGTCGGCAGGGGCACATACACCGTGTGTCCATCTCCCGGCGCCACATCGATGGCTTCACCCTTGGCGTTGTGCAGGCTGGCCAGGTCAAAGTGGAAGTTGCCGGCGGGGGTCATCAGCTCCAGGTGATGACCCACGGCAAAGCGGTTCTTCACCTTGACCTCGGCCAGTTCGCCGCGGCGCTCGCCGGTCAATTCGCCGACAAACTGCTGGCGCTCGGACACTGAGCTGCCGTTCTGGTAATTCTGGTATTCGTCGTGCACGTGGCGGCGCAGGAAACCTTCGGTGTAGCCGCGTTGGGCCAGGGATTCCAGGTCGGTCATCAGGTTGCGGTCAAACGCACGACCGGCCACGGCATCATCGATTGCCTGGCGGTACACCTGGGTCGTGCGGGCGCAGTAGAAATGCGATTTGGTGCGGCCTTCGATCTTCAGCGAATGCACGCCCATGTGGGTCAGGCGCTCCACATGCTGCACGGCGCGCAGGTCCTTGGCATTCATGATGTAGGTGCCGTGTTCATCTTCGAAGGCGGGCATCTGTTCGTCGGGGCGGTTGGCTTCCTGCAGCAGGAACACCTGGTCGGTGGGCGCGCCGATCCCCAGTGTGGGTTCCGGTTGATACACCTGGACAATATCGCCCGTGGCGTTTTCCACCGCCGGGGTGGCCTGGTATTTCCAGCGGCAGGCGTTGGTGCAGGTGCCCTGGTTGGCGTCACGTTTATTCATGTAGCCCGAGAGCAGGCAGCGCCCGGAATAGGCCATGCACAAGGCACCGTGGACGAACACTTCCAGCTCCATGGCCGGCACCTGCTGGCGAATCTCGCCGATTTCTTCCAGGGACAGCTCCCGCGACAGGATCACCCGGCAAATCCCTTGCTGCTGCCAGAACTCGACGCTGGCCCAGTTCACCGTATTGGCCTGCACCGACAGATGGATCGGCATCATCGGGAAGTGCCGGCGCACCAGCATGATCAGGCCCGGGTCGGACATGATCAGCGCATCCGGGCCCATGGCGATCACCGGGGCGAGGTCCTTGAGGAAGGTCTTGAGCTTGGCGTTGTGTGGCGCGATGTTCACCACCACGTAGAACCGCTTGCCCAGCGCGTGGGCTTCCTGGATGCCGAGCGCGAGGTTGGCGTGGTCGAACTCGTTGTTGCGCACCCGCAGGCTGTAGCGCGGCTGGCCGGCGTAGACCGCGTCGGCGCCGTAGGCGAAGGCGTAGCGCATGTTTTTCAGGGTGCCGGCGGGGGCGAGCAGTTCGGGGGCAAGGACGAGAGGCATGGGGATCGGGTCGCAAAAGGCCGCGAGCGTAGCCCAACGTGTACCGGGCTTTATTGATCTGGGTCTACGCTTACCGCAACAAAGATGGCACTCCCGGGATTTGCGGTGGACTAAGCAGCTGGACGCACACGCGCGGCCTGCTTTTCTGACATGGATCGGACATGAATCAAACCAACCTGCAATTCAAGACCCTGCTGCTCCTGCTGGCCCTGGTGACCGTCGCCTTTATCTGGATATTGCTGCCGTTCTACGGTGCAGTGTTCTGGGCGGTGATCCTCGGCATCATCTTTGCGCCGATGCAGCGTCGCCTGCAGCAGCGCTTCGGCTGGAACCGCAACCTGACGTCCCTGGCCACCTTGATGGTGTGCCTGGTGATCGCGATCCTGCCGGTGATCATTACCAGCGCGTTGCTGGTGCAAGAGGGCGCCACGCTGTACAAAAACGTCGAGAGCGGCAAGCTGGACGTGGCCGGCTATATCGAGCAGTTCAAGAACTTCCTGCCGCCGTACTTCCAGCACCTGCTGGACCGCTTCGGCATGGGCAACCTGGAAGGGCTGCGCGAGAAGATCGTCAAGAGTGCGATGCAGGGCAGCCAGTTCTTTGCGACCCAGGCGTTCAGCTTCGGCCAGGGCACGTTTGATTTCCTGGTGAGTTTTTTCATCATGTTGTACCTGCTGTTTTTCCTGCTGCGCGACGGCCCGGAACTGGTGCGCAAGGTCCGCACGGCGGTGCCGCTGGCCGAGCCGCAGAAGCGTCGGTTGCAGCTCAAGTTCAATCGGGTGGTGCGCGCCACGGTCAAGGGCAATGTGCTGGTGGCCGTAACCCAGGGGGCGCTGGGTGGTTTGATCTTCTGGTTCCTGGACATTCCCAGTGCGTTGCTCTGGGCGGTGCTGATGGCGTTTCTATCACTGCTGCCGGCCGTGGGCGCGGGCATTGTGTGGGGGCCGGTGGCCGCCTACTTCCTGTTGAGCGGTTCGATCTGGCAGGGTGTGGTGCTGGGCCTGTTCGGCGTGTTTGTGATCGGCCTGGTGGACAACGTATTACGCCCGATCCTGGTGGGCAAGGACACCAAGATGCCGGACTACCTGATCCTGATCTCGACCCTGGGCGGCCTGTCGGTATTCGGCCTCAACGGGTTCGTGATCGGGCCGCTGGTGGCGGCGCTGTTCATGTCCAGCTGGGCGTTGTTTGTCGAGAGCAAGCCGCGGGTCAAGTTGCCGTTGCCTTGAGTCTCAGGCGTGCAGGCGGAAGTTCGAGGCTTGCTGCAGTTGTTTTTCGGCGTCAGACAGGGAAGTGAGTGGGCCGCTGATGGCTTCGCCGTCGCGCACCACGTACCAGCACGCCAGCAAACCCAGCTCTCGAAGCGGGGCAGGGACGGCGCTGCCGATGACGGACATGATTTGAACAGTGGGCATAAGGACCTCCAATCGCTATGGAGGTCACCTTACGGGGCACAGGCGCTCAGGAAAAATCATCTGGCTCGATAGTCGACATCAACAAAAGGCCTCAGTCGACCACTTGATCGAGCATGCTCACCACTTCCTGCTCATTAAGCAGGCCTTTGTGCACCAGGTTTTCCGCCAGCAGCGCGAGGAACTTGGCGCTGCGGTGGCCTTCCAGGTGCTTGAGCTCCGTGAGGGCGCTGTAGACCTTGCTGGACGTACACAGGCCAGCGGTGCGGTGCGGATTTTGTGTGGGCATGGTCAGTCGTCCTTGTTGTTATGGAGTGGACAGGATTGATAGTGGGAGTGTGGCGTGACACAAACATGACAGCGTGAGCCCCGTTCGGGCAAGTAGACTTTCGACCTTAATCATGTGGGATTGCAGCCCGGTCATTGTCCTCAGAGCGACCTTGGCAGGATAAATCCGGACGTTACCCACAAGAAAAGGCCCCGCGGGTGGGCGAGGCCTGTTGCATAGCTGACGGTTGAGACTTACCAGCCGCGGCGGTAATAGCCGTGGGGCGGGCCATAGTAGCCACGCGGTGGGCCGTAATAGACCGGCGCCGGGCGGTAATAAACCTCCTGCTGCACGTACACCGGTGGCGGTGGTGCGTAGTAGACGGGCGGCGGCGCGGCATACACCGGCTGCGGTTGCACGTAGACCGGCTGCTGCACATAGACCTCACGGGGCTGGCTGGCCACCACGGAGCCCACTACGGCGGCGCCGACCAGGGCACCCAAGACGGCTGGGCCACCCCATCCACCACCATGGGCGGAGGCTTGGCCTGCCATAGCGAGTGCACCTACCAGCAAGGCGATCTTGGGGATTGTACGAATCATGGTCATTCCTCGGTTAGCCCCTGCGCTTGTGGTCTGCAATCAATAGACTCAAGTAATGTCGCGGGGATACTTTTAAGACAACGTATTTCTGAAAAACAGCACGGCCGCTAGGTAAAGGTTGTGTAAGGTCTGTACCGATTTGCTTACTCAAAGGAGTTATCCATGCAGATGCACCCCAACAAGGACACCCAACTGTGCATGTCGCTTTCGGCCCGCCCTGGGAATTTTGGCTTGCGTTTTCATAACCACCTGTACGAACAGCTGGGGCTGAACTTCTACTATAAAGCCTTCAGCAGCCAGGATTTACCCGGCGCGATAGGTGGTATCCGCGCGTTGGGCATCCGGGGTTGCGGGGTGTCCATGCCCTTCAAGGAGGCCGCCATTGCCTTAGTGGACGAACTGGACGATTCGGTTCAAGCCATTGACTCCCTGAATACCATCGTCAATACCAATGGCCATCTCAAGGCCTACAACACCGACTACATCGCCGTCGAACAATTGCTCAAGACACACGCCGTGCCGCAGGATTCGACCTTCGCCCTGCGTGGCAGCGGCGGTATGGCCAAGGCCGTGGCGAGCGCCTTGCGGGATGGCGGTTACGCCAATGGTGTGATCGTGGCGCGTAACGAAGCGGCAGGCCGGGCGCTGGCGCAGAACCTGGGGTATGAGTGGCAGGCGGAACTGGGCGATTTGCGCCCACAGATGCTGATCAACGTCACCCCCATCGGCATGACCGGCGGGGCCGAGGCGGATGCCCTGGCGTTCGACGCGGATGCCGTGGATGCCGCGGACACTGTCTTCGATGTGGTGGCGATCCCCGCCGAAACGCCGCTGATCATGCGTGGACGGGCCAAAGGCAAGCGGGTGATCACTGGGCTGGAGGTGATTGCGATCCAGGCGTTGGAGCAATTCGTTCTGTACACCGGCGTGCGGCCTACGGATGAACAGTTCCAGGCGGCAGTAGCCTTCGCCCGCAACTGAAGGCCGCTGCTGCTCTAAATGTGGGAGGGAGCAAGCCCCTCCCACACTGGTTGACCGTGTCAGGCCTGTTCCAGCTGCGCCAATCGCTCTTCCAGAGCTGCAATTCGTGCTTCAAGCTCTTCGATACGATCCAGCGAGACTGCGCCGGCAGAGCGCTCCACCGGGCTTCCCCGCGCCGCGATAATCACCTCGATGTCCGCCGGATCCCCCAGCGCATGGGTATAACGATCTTCCCGCTGCCCTGCCTGGCGCGGCACCAGCAGCGCCAGCCCGCGGGCGATCAGGCGCTCCAACTGGTGCACCACCTGCTCGGCATCCTCGAAGTCATGCATGCGCCCGCTGCGGGTCAGCAGTTCGTTGACCGTCTGCGGCCCACGCAAGAACATCAGCCCGGTCAGGATCACCTGGGCCGGCACCAGTTCCAGCGCCTTGTCCACGCGATGCTCCCAGCGGTCGGCGCGGCTGCCCATCACCAGGCGCGTGAAGCCTTGGCCTTCCAGCGCACGCAGACTCTGGCCAACCTGGCCCTGGCTCAGGTTCATCACCGGCTCGCGGCTGGTCTTCTGGTTGCAGGCCAGGACCAGGGCGTTGAGGGTCAGGGGATAGGTTTCCGGGTTGGTCGCCTGTTTTTCGATCAGGCAACCCAGGACGCGAATTTCCGTGCTGTTCAGGCGCGGCTCAGGGGTGTCGGTGTCGTGCTCGGCGGTCATCGCGCTTTCCCTATGCTGTGAATGGGGGCGCTCTCAATTAGTTTCCCCAGCGCGGCGGGGAAACTAATTGAGAACGCCCCCGCCTAGCCTAAGCCGGAAAAAATAAAAGACAAGCGCCTGGCGTGTCTATAATCGCCGCTGGTTCCAACCCTGCCATTACCCATGAGACTGCCATGACTATTTCCCTGTACGCCGCCTCCATCCCCGTCTTCAAGCAAATGCTCAGCGCCCTGAGCGATGTGCTGAACAAAGCCGAAGCCCACGCCACCGCCAGGAACATCGAACCCAACGCCTTGCTGCAAGCGCGGCTGTTCCCGGACATGTTCCAACTGGTGCGCCAGGTGCAGATCGCCGTCGACTTCGCCAAGGGCGTTTCCGCACGCCTGGCTGAGATCGAAGTGCCGAAATACGAAGATACCGAAGTCACCTTCGCCGACCTGCAAGCGCTGATCGCCAAGGTGCTGGCGTTTGTCGACACCATCAAGCCCGAGCAAGTCGACGGCAAGGAAGGCATCGAGATCATTACCCGCCCAGGCACGCCGAAAGAGAAGCGCTTCAGCGGCCAGTCCTACCTGCTGACCTACGGCCTGCCGCAGTTCTTCTTCCACGTCACCACCGCATACGCCTTGCTGCGTCACAACGGTGTGGAAGTGGGCAAGCGTGACTACATGGGCGCTTTCTAAGGCTCGAAAAAAAGCCCGGGGTGGTTCATTCCTGAACCACCCCGGGCTTTTTTACGCCTGGCGCTTAAGCCGACTGCTCTTCCTTGCCCAGGCACGCGGCCGCGGTAAACAGCACATCGGTGGACGAATTGAGTGCGGTTTCCGCCGAATCCTGCAGCACACCGATGATGAAGCCTACGGCCACCACCTGCATGGCGATTTCGCTGGGGATACCGAACAGGCTGCATGCCAGGGGAATCAGCAGCAGCGAGCCGCCGGCCACACCCGACGCGCCGCAGGCACAGATCGCCGCGACCACGCTGAGCAGCACGGCGGTCGGCAGGTCCACGGCAATGCCGAGGGTGTGCACGGCCGCCAGGGTCAACACGGTGATGGTGATCGCAGCACCGGCCATGTTGATCGTGGCACCCAGTGGAATCGACACCGAGTAGGTGTCTTCATGCAGGCCCAGGCGTTTGCTCAAGGCCAGGTTCACCGGGATATTCGCTGCGGAGCTGCGGGTGAAAAACGCGGTGATGCCGCTTTCGCGCAGGCACATCAGCACCAGCGGGAACGGGTTGCGGCGCAGTTTCCAGAACACGATGGCCGGGTTGACCACCAGTGCCACGAACAGCATGCAGCCGATCAGCACCACCAGCAGGTGGGCGTAGCCGAGCAGGGCGCCGAAGCCCGAAGTGGCGAGTGTCGAGGCCACCAGGCCGAAGATACCCAGCGGGGCGAAGCGGATCACCACGCGCACGATCAGGGTCACACCGTTGGACAGGTCGTCGAGCACCGTGCGGGTGGTTTCGCCGGCATGGCGAATGGCAATGCCCATGCCGATGGCCCAGGCCAGGATGCCGATGAAGTTGGCGTTCATCAGTGCGCTGATGGGGTTGTCCACCACGCTCAACAGCAGGCTTTGCAAGACCTCGCCGATGCCGCCGGGAGCGCTCACGGTGGCGTCATGGGTAGCGAGCACCAGCGATGAGGGAAACCACATGCTGGCAATCACCGCCACCACGGCGGCGGCAAAGGTGCCCAGCAGGTACAGGAACAGGATCGGCTTGATATGGGTTTCCTGGCCGTGTTTATGGTTGGCGATCGACGCCATCACCAGCACAAACACCAGGATCGGCGCCACGGCCTTGAGCGCGGCAACAAATACCTTGCCGATAAACCCGGTGGCCTTGGCCGCCTCCGGCAAGAGCAGGGCCAGCAGGATGCCGGCGATCAAGCCGATGACGATTTGCGTGACCAGGCTGATGCGGGCCAGGCGTTGGAAAAGGGAAGGGGCAGCAGTCATATGAAGGTTGTCTCTAGTTTTTTTAAGGGCACAGCAATGCAGGCGGAAAGGGCTGTAGGAAGCAGGGCGCGAAGTCTAGCATGCCGCTGGACCTGTCCCGGCCGCTGCGGCATTGGGTCGCCGGGGCTTCGCAAAAGCCGGACATACTCTGTTAAGATTCTGCCCTCTCACCTTTCCTCTCCGTCAGCGGGCCCTTCGGGCTGTCGTTGATGTCGCCGTTTCTGGAGTTTTCATGCTGTTTCCCATCCTGCTGCTGTCGGCCGCCGGTTTTACCGTGCTGACCACAGAATTCGTTATCGTCGGCCTGTTGCCGTCCATTGCCCGGGACCTCAACGTCAGCGTGTCCCAGGCCGGCCTGCTGGTGACCTTGTTTGCGTTTACCGTGGCGGCCTTTGGTCCGTTTCTGACGGCTTACTGCGCCCGTTTCCCCCGCAAGCGTCTGTTTATCAGCATCCTGCTCCTGTTCGGCGTGGCCAATACCGTGGCCGCATTGGCGCCGAATATCTGGGTGATGGCATTGGCGCGCTTGATCCCGGCCCTGGGCCTGCCGGTGTTCTGGGCCCTGGCCAGTGAAACCGCAGTGGATATCGTCGGCCCCGAATACGCCGGGCGCGCCATCGAAAAGATCGGCTTCGGCATCGTCTGCGCCACGGTGTTCGGGATTCCAGTGGGCACGCTGATTTCCGATATGTTCGGCTGGCGCGCCGCGTTTGCGATCCTCGCCGTGGTCGCACTGGCCAAGGCCTTGCTGCTGTTTATCTACCTGCCGGTGACCCAACCGAAGAACGACCAGGTGTCGTTGCGCTCGCAGTTCAAGATCCTGCGCAACCCGCTGATGCAAGGCCATATCCTGTTGTCGGTCCTGGTATTCAGCGGCATGTTCACCGCGTATACCTACCTGGCGGACATCCTTGAGCGCCTGGCCGGTTTCGACGGCACGCTGGTGGGCTGGTGCCTGATGGGCTTTGGCGCAGTGGGGCTGATCGGCAACTCCCTGGGCGGGCGTGCGGTGGACCGTCACCCGCTGATCGCCTCCATGGTGTTCTGCGGTTTCATGATCGCCGGCATGGTCGCGCTGGTACCGGCGATCCACTCCACGGTCGGCCTGGCGGCGGCGATGGCGGTGTGGGGCGTGACCCAAGCGGCGCTGTTCCTGGTCAGCCATGTGCGGTTGATGAAGGCCGCACCCCATGCGCCGGCGTTTGCGGCGTCGTTGAATATCGCCGGGGCCAACCTGGGCATTGGCCTGGGGGCCATGGTCGGCGGGCATGTGATCGACACCCTCGGCCTCGGCAGCCTGGGCTTTGCCGCTTCCGGGTTTATCCTGGTGTCGATGCTGCTGGCGCTGTGGCTGATGACCGCCAGGCCAGCGGTCGCGTCCAACGCCTGAACGCTCAGGGCAGGGCGGTAAACAACTCTCGCCGTGCACCTTCGGTAATCGCCACGATGCCGGGGTGCTTGACCTTGCGTTCCACCGAGATCGCGTAGAACGACTCGGTGACGGCATCGGTCTGGCCAATCAACGCCACCCCGTACTGGCTCACTACTTCATCGGCGATCACGCTGGGCGCGATAAAGATCCCGCTGCCGGATTGGCCAAAGGCCTGCATCAAGGCGCTGTCATCGAACTCGCCGATGATCCTGGGCAGGATCTGCTGCTCGGCAAACCAGCGCTGCAAACGGCTGCGCACTACGGTTTCCGCGCCGGGGATCAACAGGGGCGCGCCGTGCAGGCACTGTGGGAAGTCACCGGCGTACCTGTCAGCCAATGCCTGGGTGGCGAAAAAACTGATGCCACATTCCCCCAGTTTCTGGCTGTAGCCCTTGATATCCAGGTGCGAGGGCATGGGGCTGTCGGAGATCACCAGGTCCAGGCGCTGGATCGCCAGGTCGGCCAGTAAACGCTCGAGTTTGTCTTCCCGGCAGGTAATGCGCAGGGGCTCGCTCAACTCCATGGTCGGCGCGATCAGCCGGTACACGATGGACTTGGGCACCACATCCGCCACACCGACCCGAAACAGGATCTGTTGCTCATTGGGCTGCGCGCGCAGCATCGCCTCCAGTTCATTGCCGGTCTGGAACATCTGTTCGGCATAGGGCAGGGCCTGGCGCCCGGCTTCGGTGAGTTCAAGCTGGCGGCCTACCCGCTGAAACAGCGCAATCCCGTAGGTTTGCTCCAGCAGGCTGATCTGCCCGCTGATGGTCTGGGGCGTGAGGTTCAGTTGCTCACAGGCGCGCACGATGCTGCCGGTCTTGGCCACTACCCAGAAGTAATGCAACTGTCGGTAATTGAGCATGATGATCATCACTTCGTAAAAACCGAAGTATACGCGAGAAAAATACGAATTTTCCTGAACTGTTTGCCTGCATAGAATGCCTCGCTATCGCGGGGCCACTATTTGGACCCAATGGTTCTAACGAGGAAGACATCATGAAACTCAATTCCCTGGGCGCGGCATCGTTGCTTGCGCTTTCATTGGTGATGATCAGCGGTTGCGATCAGGTCGAAAAAAGCGCGCAACAGGTCATGGGCAAAGCCACCGAGTCGGCCAAGCAAGCCATCGATGACACCCAGAAAGCTGCCGAGCAGGCGTTGAGTGAAGCGACAAATGGCCTGATCAATCCACAAAAAAAGGATGATCAGGAAGAAAACGAGTCTGAATCGAACACCAAAGAAACCTAATCTCCCCAGCACAACGTCAGGACTGACCTATGGATTACCTTTTACAACTGGCCGCCAGCCCTACCGCCTGGATTGCCCTGGCCACCTTGATCGTGATGGAAATCGTGCTGGGCATCGATAACCTGATCTTTATCTCGATCCTCACCAACAAATTGCCGGAGAAACATCGGGCCAAGGCGCGACGCATCGGTATCAGCATGGCGCTGGTGTTGCGCCTGGGCCTGTTGAGCACCATTGCGTTTATCGTGCAATTGACTACGCCGGTGTTCGAAGTGCTCGGCCAGGCGTTCTCGTGGAAGGACATGATCCTGATCGCCGGTGGCCTGTTCCTGGTCTGGAAGGCCACCACCGAGATCCATCACAGCATGGACCCGGAGCCTGAAGAGAAAGCCAGCGCTGGCAATGTCGTGGCCATCGGCTTTGCTGCGGCCATCGGGCAGATCCTGTTGCTTGACCTGGTGTTCTCCATCGACAGCATCATTACCGCCGTGGGCATGACCGAGCACTTGCCGATCATGATCATCGCCGTGGTGACCTCGGTGATCGTGATGCTGGTGGCGGCCGAGCCGTTGGCCAAGTTCATCAACGACAACCCGACCGTGGTGATGCTGGCCCTGGGCTTCCTGATCATGATCGGCATGACGCTGATCGCCGAAGGCTTCGGCGCCCATGTGCCTAAAGGCTACGTGTACGCGGCCATGGCCTTCTCGGCGGCCATCGAGTGCCTGAACATCGCTCGGCGCAACCGTCACAAGCGTCTGCTCGCTGCCCGGCAGTAACGCTGCAACCCCAAAGGCCGGCTGTGCCCACAAGAGCCCAGCCGGCTTTTTGCTGTCTGTTAGAATCCGCCCACTTGATAGCTTGAGGTCCACCATGAACGAGCCGATTCGCCTTACCCAGTACAGCCATGGCGCGGGTTGTGGCTGCAAGATTTCGCCCCAGGTGCTGGAAGTGATCCTGGCGGGCAGCGGCGCGCAGAACCTCGACCCGAACCTGTGGGTGGGCAACGCCTCCCGCGACGACGCGGCGGTGTATGCCATCGACGATGAGCGCGGCGTGGTCTCTACCACTGACTTTTTCATGCCGATTGTCGATGATCCCTTCGATTTCGGCCGCATCGCCGCCACCAATGCCATCAGTGACATCTACGCCATGGGCGGCGATCCGTTGATGGCCATCGCCATTCTTGGCTGGCCGGTGAACGTGCTGGCGCCGGAGATCGCCCGTGAAGTGATCCGTGGCGGCCGCTCGGTGTGCGACGAAGCCGGTATTCCGTTGGCGGGCGGGCACTCCATTGACGCGCCCGAGCCGATCTTCGGCCTGGCCGTCACCGGCATCGTGCAAAAGCGCCATATGAAGCGCAACGACACCGCCACCGTGGGCTGCCGCCTGTACCTGACCAAACCGTTGGGCATCGGCATCCTCACCACCGCCGAAAAGAAGGGCAAGTTGCGTGAGGCGGATATCGGCCTGGCCCGTGACTGGATGTGCACCCTCAACAAACCCGGCAGCCGTTTCGGCAAGCTGGCCGGTGTGACGGCAATGACGGATGTCACCGGTTTCGGTCTGTTGGGCCATTTGGTGGAGATGGCGGACGGCAGCGCCGTGACCGCACGTATCGAATACGACAAAGTCCCACGTCTGCCCGGGATCGAGGACTACCTGGACCAGGGCTGCATGCCGGGTGGCACCTTGCGCAACTTCGACAGCTACTCGAGCAAGGTCGGGCGTCTGCAGGAATTGCACAAACGCGTGCTGTGCGACCCGCAGACCAGCGGTGGCCTGCTGATCGCGGTCACGCCTGAAGGCGACGCCGAGTTCCGCGCGACGGCGGCTGAATTGGGCTTGAGCCTTGAGCCGATCGGCCAATTGGTTGAGCGACAGACCCACGCGGTAGAGGTGGTTTGATGGCAACTGACATCACCGATTACCGCGACATTTTCCTCAACGACCGGCCGATGATGGATACCCGCGCGCCGGTCGAATTCGCCAAGGGCGCGTTCCCCGGCGTGATCAACCTGCCGCTGATGACCGATGACGAGCGCCAACGCGTCGGCACCTGCTACAAGCAGCAGGGCCAGCAAGCCGCGATTGTGCTGGGGCATGAGCTGGTATCGGGGGCGATCAAGGCTGAACGCATCGAACAATGGGCACGGTTTGCCCAGGCCAATCCTGATGGTTACTTGTATTGCTTCCGGGGCGGGCTGCGTTCGCAGATCGTGCAGCAATGGTTGAAGACCGAAGCCGGCATCGAGTACCCGCGGGTCGGCGGTGGCTACAAGGCCATGCGGACCTTCCTGCTGGAGACCCTTGACCAGGCGGCAGCTCACTGTGATTTCGTGCTGCTGGGCGGCATGACCGGTACCGGCAAGACCGAGGTGCTGGGCCAGTTGCGCAACGCCCTGGACCTGGAGGGCCATGCCAACCACCGCGGTTCCAGCTTCGGCAAACGCGCCACGGCGCAACCCTCCACTATCGACTTCGAAAACCGCCTGGCGGTGGACCTGCTGAAAAAACGTGCGGGCGGTATCGAGCAGTTCGTGGTCGAGGATGAAAGCCGCATGATCGGCAGCTGCGCGCTGCCGTTGCCGTTGCACAAGGGCATGCAGACCTTTCCGATGGTGTGGCTGGAAGACAGCGTCGAAGGCCGTGTCGAGCGCATCCTGCGCGATTACGTGATTGACCTGTGCGCAGAATTCATCGCGGTGTTTGGTGAGCAGGGCCAGGCGCTGTTTGCCGAGCGCCTGACCCAGAGCCTGGCCAATATCCACAAGCGCCTGGGCGGCGAGCGCTTCCAGCGGTTGCAGGCGATCATGCAGGATGCCCTGGCGGAACAGCTGCGCAGCGGCGCCGTGGACCTGCATCGCGCCTGGATTGAGGGGCTGTTGCGCGAGTATTACGACCCGATGTACGCCTTCCAGCGTGAAAGCAAAGGCGCACGCATCGAGTTTGCGGGAGAGCAGGGCGCAGTCACGGCCTATCTGCGCGAGCGCGCCCTCAGAGAATAAGCGCGCCGATCAACCCGCACACCACGCCCACCAGCATGGTCAGCCCGGCCACCGTCACCAGTACCCGCGCATCGAAATCCTTGCGCAGCATCAACAGCGACGGCAGGCTCACGCTGGGCAGGGTCATCAGCAAGGCCACGGCCGGGCCGGTGCCCATGCCCAGGGTCATCATGGTTTGTACGATGGGGATTTCTGCCGCTGTAGGGATTACAAACAGCGTGCCGACAATCGCCAGGGGCACCAGCCACACCAGGCTGTTGGCCATGGCGCCGTCCACGTGGGGGAACAGCCACACCCGTGCGGCACCGAGCACCAGCACCGCCAGGATATAGATCGGTATGGTGCTCCAGAACAGCTGCCACAGGGTACGCAGCCAGCGACTGAAGAAGGGTTGTGCTTCGACCTGGCTGGCCTCGGCCACCGCGTCCAAGGCAACTTCCGGCACTTGGTCCGGCCGTGCGATGCGCTGTGCCACCAGTGACACGCCGACCACCAGCACAATGCCCGCCACCAGCCGCAAGGCGGTAAAGCCCCAGCCCAGCACAAAGCCCATGAACACCAGCGTGGCCGGGTTCAGCACCGGGTTGGCAATCCAGAAGGCCAGTGCCGCGCCCACCGACACCTGCTGGCGGCGCATACCTGCCGCGACGGGCGCCGCGCAGCAACTGCACATCATCCCCGGCAAGGCAAACAGCCCGCCGCGCAAGGTCGAGCCGAGGCCGGCACGGCCAAACAGGCGCAGCAACCAGTCGCGGGGGATCAGCACTTGCAGCAGCGAGCCGAGGATCACCGCCAGTACGGCAGCCTTCCAGATCGCCAGGAAATACACCTGGGCGTAGGCCAGCGCTGCTGCCAATGGCGAGCTTTGTTGATCGTTGAGGATCGAGGCGCCGATGCTGTGGTTGTCAGCGGCAACAAACGCCTTGAAGTAGTAGGGCGACCACTTCACGTAGTAGAGGCCGACACAGGCTACCAGTAGGAACAGGGCAGGTTTCCACCAGAACGACCAGCCCCGGACGGGCTGGGTGGAGGCGAGGTTGGGCATGGAGGAGGGTCCGCAGATGAGTCAATAGCGGTGCATCATACGCCCTCAGCTATCGGCACTCACCTGTGTTGGCTGCGGGCAGGTTTCTTCACCGTCGTTCAGGCCTTGCTTGTAGTTGCGGCTGAGCAGCGAGGCTTTGCCGTTGTGCCAGGTCAGCGTCAGTACGTACAGCGTGTCGTAGTCGCTGCCGGACCAGTCGTCGGTAATCGTGTGTTTTTCGCCGGAGGCCTCACTGGCCACCTTGTTGATCAGCTCCGGCAGGTAGCCGTGGGACCACGCGGTGTAGATGGTGGCATTGTGGTATTTGTCTTCCACCAGCTCGTCGGCCAGGTCGCTGGTGTCGTTGGCCGAGAACTTGATGTTCACCGGCAGGCCCAGCTTGATGGCGCTGGGGCTGATGGTCATCAACGGGCGAATATAGCTGTAGGAATTGTCCAGCTCACCTTCCTCGACATTGCGCGTCGGGTTGGCGGCAAACACGAAGTTGGCCTTGCCGAATTTTTCCGGCAGCAGGGTGGCCAGGTTCATTGCTCGGTTCAACCCCTGGCAATTGAGTTGGCCCAGGCCGCCGGCCGGTTTCTCGGCGTGGCGCAGGAACACCAGGGTTTGCACGCCGTCCACCGGTTGGGCGCGGCTTTCCCGGGCGTCGAGGGCGGCAACCATGGCGCCGCTCACCAGCAAAAGGGGTAACAGGATGTAGGCGTAGTGTTGCAGTCGTTGCACAAGGCGCAGAGGCTTGATCGTCATTATGGGTTCGAGTCTTCGTGCGTCACGTTAAGGCGGACAAGCCTGGCCCCAATGACGCCTGGGGCGTCCTGCGGGTATTCCGTGTCGGTACAGCGAGGTGCCTCCATTCACCGTTTGAGCGCACTTAAGAGTGCACGCGGGCGTATTGGTTCGCCCACGGGGGATAATAGCCCGCTGATGTTGCGCATTGATGACCCATGCAGGACGTGGGTCAGATGATTATCATGGGGGCTTTCCGCCAGGGAGTTTCCCGATGAACCCGATCGCCGCGTTCCCGATCAACAGCAAATGGCCCGCCCGGCATCCGGAGCGCCTGCAACTGTACTCGTTGCCCACGCCCAACGGGGTAAAAGTCTCGATCATGCTCGAAGAGCTGGGCCTGCCTTATGAGGCGCACAAGGTCAGTTTCGAGACCCAGGACCAGTTTTCCCCCGAGTTCCTGTCCCTGAACCCCAACAACAAAATCCCCGCGATCATCGACCCCGACGGCCCGGCGGGCCAGCCGTTGGCGCTGTTCGAGTCAGGCGCAATCCTGATCTACCTGGCGGAAAAATCCAGCCAGTTGCTTTCCGAAGATCCGGCGACACGTTATGAAACGATTCAATGGCTGATGTTCCAGATGGGGGGCATCGGTCCGATGTTTGGCCAACTGGGTTTCTTCAATAAGTTTGCCGGCAAGGACTACGAAGACAAGCGCCCCCGCGACCGTTACGCCGCGGAATCCCGTCGCCTGCTGGAGGTGCTGGAAAAGCGCCTGCTCGGCCGCACCTGGATCATGGGCGACGACTACAGCATCGCCGACATCGCCACCTTCCCCTGGATTCGCAACCTGATCGGTTTCTATGAATCGGGCGATCTGGTGGGCATTGCCGACTTCCCTAACGTACTGCGCGCGCTGGACGGCTTTGTCGCCCGGCCGGCAGTCATCCGTGGCCTGAATATTCCGAGCTGAAGCATGCCGACTTTCGATTTCAAACAACTGGATGTATTCAGCAGCGTGTCGCTCAAGGGCAATCCGCTGGCCGTCGTGCTGGGTGCCGACAGCCTCAGCGACCAACAGATGGCTGACTTCGCCAAATGGACAAACCTCAGTGAAACCACGTTTTTGCTGACACCGCGCGATGCTCGGGCGGACTACCGGGTGAGGATCTTTACCACCTTGCAGGAGCTGCCGTTCGCCGGGCACCCGACGCTGGGCAGTTGCCATGCGTGGCTCAAGGCGGGTGGGGTGCCCCAAGGCGAGGAGATTATCCAGGAGTGTGAAATCGGCCTGGTGCGTATTCGGCGTCAAGGCGATGAACTGGCGTTTATTGCACCGCCGTTGATGCGCGCCGGCGCTGTGGACTCCGCGTTGCTGGAGCGCGTTCGCCTGGGATTGGGCCTGGCGCCGGGGGCCATTGTGCGCAGCCAGTGGGTCGACAATGGCGCGGGGTGGCTCGCGGTGATGCTGGCTGACCGTGATCAGGTCCTGGCCTTGCAGCCGGACTATTCGCAGCTGCTGGGACTGGCCGTCGGCGTGATTGCGCCTTGCAACCCGGCTGACGACGTGGACGCGCAGTTTGAGGTGCGTGCCTTTGTCGCAGGCGACGGGGCCCAGGAAGACCCGGCCACCGGCAGCCTGAATGCCGGCGTCGCACAATGGCTGCTCGGCGAAGGACTCGCGCCTGAGTGCTACGTGGTCAGCCAGGGCACGGCCATGGGGCGTGCGGGGCGGATTCGGGTCGAACGTCAAGGTGATGAAATCTGGGTCGGTGGCGCTGTCGCGGTGTGCATCGACGGGCGACTACAGCTCTAGATCAATACATTATTACGGCCCCCGCAATACACTGTTGGCCCCTGGGCATTTGTGCTGCCGGGGCCTTGGGGCATAAGCTTTCGCCCCAAAGATTTCCCGCCACTTTTTCAGGACAGCCATGACCAGCCAGTTCCCCCAAGCCCGTCCACGCCGCCTGCGCCGCTCCCCGGAGCTGCGTGGCTTGTTCCAGGAAACCGAGTTCACCCTCAACGACCTGGTGCTGCCGATTTTCGTCGAAGAAGACATCGACGACTTCGTGCCGATCACCAGCATGCCCGGTGTGCAACGCATCCCGGAAAAGAAGCTGGCTGCCGAGATCGAGCGCTATGCCCGTGCCGGTATCAAGTCGGTGATGACCTTCGGCGTGTCCCATCATCTGGACGCCAACGGCAGCGACACCTGGAAGGAACGCGGCCTTGTCTCGCGGATGTCCTCGATCATCAAGGACGCGGTGCCGGACATGATCGTAATGTCCGACACCTGCTTCTGCGAATACACCGACCACGGCCACTGCGGCGTGATGCACGGCGCCCATGTCGACAACGACGCGACCTTGGTCAACCTCGGCAAGCAGGCCGTTGCCGCTGCCCGCGCCGGGGCCGACGTGATCGCCCCCTCGGCCGCCATGGACGGCCAGGTCCAGGCCATCCGCCGTGCGCTGGATGAGGCCGGCTTCACCCATATCCCGATCATGGCCTACTCCACCAAATTCGCCTCGGCCCTCTATGGCCCCTTCCGCGAAGCCGGCGGCAGCGCGCTCAAGGGCGACCGCAAAAGCTACCAGATGAACCCGATGAACCGCCGCGAAGCCGTGCGCGAATCGCTGCTGGACGAACAGGAAGGCGCGGACGCACTGATGGTCAAGCCGGCCGGTGCCTACCTCGACATCATCCGCGACATCCGCGAAGCCTCGCGCCTGCCGGTGGCGGCGTACCAGGTCAGCGGCGAATACGCGATGATCAAGTTCGGCGCCCAGGCGGGAGCGATCGATGAGGATCGGGTTGTGCGGGAAACGTTGGGATCGATCAAGCGTGCGGGGGCGGATTTGATCTTTACTTACTTTGCTATGGACTTGGCGTTGGCTGGGATCTAAGGGCAACGTAACCCCCCCCTGGTGAGCGAACACTTGTGGTGAGCGAGCTTGCTCGCGTTGGGCTGCGTAGCAGCCCTAAACCAGACACCGCCAATCTACCTGAAACACCGTATTGCCTTGACTGGGGCCGCTTCGCGGCCCCACGCGAGCAAGCTCGCTCGCCACAGGGGGCGTTGGGGTGTCAGGGAGAATGGTAGCGCTACCACGTTGACTGGTCTTCGAGGCTGGCTTTTTGCAGGTCGTCTTTCCAGACCTCATTGGCTAAACGGTAGATATCGGCGAAGAAGCCTCTAGGGTCGGCGATTTCTGTTTCGTCCCAAGCCATAGTTATGTATTCGTCGTAATCGCTTTCGAATTCTTTCGAAAAGTCAAAGTCGGGTTTGTCTAGCACATCTCGGAGTGCAGACATCAATACGAAGCGATGTCTGTATGACAAATGCATAAGTTTCTTCAGGACAAAAGAAATAATAATTATCTCTCTGTCTTTCTCATTGTTAGGGTCGTACTTCCATAGTTCTTTGCCAACTGTATCCTCAAGGTCGTATATCGATAAGGCTCCCAATATATGAGAAATGTTAGGAATGTAAGGTGTATTCATGAATGGGCATTTCAGCATTGTCTGCTCACTTAGGGAATGCGGTAAATGGCCGAGTTGGATTGTTTATATCAAATCTGACCTCCGCTCTGTCCATGTTTTCAATGTACTTAGGATCGTTTGCGTCCCGCCGGTTAGGTTTGTAGCCTCGTCCAGCTCCGGGTAGCTCGACTATAACTACTGGGTTACCCGCTCCATCAAGACCTGTAGGAGATGGTGAATTGCTTTGCATCCTACCCATGGCTTTGTTTAGAGCGTGAAGCTGCATTCTCCAGGTTTTAAATTGGGAGCTGGAACTGATAGTTTCCCTCTCCCCTGTGGTTGGATTCGTTCCATCAATAGATCGTTGCCTTAAAGCGTTGTCTGGTATCTCTGGGCCATGCTTTTCAACCGAGTGCATATCGTATTCCTGTTCCCAACCCAGTACTTTTTGTTTTGCATTTACCTCTGTCAGTTCATCTATTCTCGCCTGTCGCTGAGTGCTCGGCAGTTGAGGTAGAGCGGGCGCGCCTTCGTTAACGCTAGGCTTCGGAAAAATAGGAGGAGCGTTAGGCTTGCATTCGTCACCAGGGCAGGTGCTTAAGCCCAGCGGATCAATCCACCCCGTAGGATTGGGCACGTACTGGTACGCGTTGATCCCACCCGCCAACTTCACCGGATCAGGCGTCAGGTAACACCCAATATCCGGATTGTAGTAGCGATGACGGTTGTAGTGCAGCCCGCTTTCCTGATCGAAGTACTGACCCTGAAAACGTAGCGGGTTGTCGATTTTGCCTTTGTCGAGACGGCTGATCTGGCCGTAGGCGCGGTAGTGGGCGGACCAGATGATTTCGCCGTCGGGGGCGGTCAGCTCCTGCGGCGTGCCGAGGTGGTCGAGTTGGTAGTGGTAGGGCTTGGTATCTTTTGGGCCGAAGCCCTCCAACAAAACCAGCGGGCGAAAGCTGTCGGGTTCGTAGAGATAGCTGCGATGGCGGTCTGCATGGTGTTCGGCAATCAGCCTGTCGCCTTGCCAGAAAAACTCCGTGGTGATGCCGTCCACGGTTTTGCTGATGCGCCGCCCAAACGGGTCGTAGCGGTAACTGGCGGTTTGGCCGTTGGGTTGGGTGAGGCCTATCAGCCGATGCTGGCAGTCGTAGCGGTATTCGGTGACGAGTGCGTGCCCACGGCCACGCCGTTCACGGATCAGGTTGCCGAAGGCGTCATAGTCGTAGTGGCGGTCGCCCTGGATCATCAGGCGGTTGCCGGCGACGATATCGGGGCCGGGGCGGTCTTGCATGAGCAGGTTGCCGGCCGGGGTGTGGCCGAAGCGTTCCTGCAGGTCTTGGGAGTGGTCGGCGCGGGTGAGGCGGCCTAACGGGTCGTAATGGTAGTGGTGTTCGCCTTTGCGCGTATCGAGCAGGCGGGTGAGGTTGCCGGTTTTGTCGTAGTCGTATTGGCGTTGGTAGAGGTGGTCTTGTTGCTGGGTGATTGCGTGGGCGTGCAGGCGGTGTTGGTCGTC